>QVQD01000094.1 GCA_003584875.1 Methylococcales bacterium | reverse complement strand
GAGTTTTGATGGCAAAAAAAGCGATGCCGGTCGGGATTTGCAAGCCCCGATAAAACGTTTGGGATGGGGTTAAAAACTCCATCTAAAGTACGAATCAAAACTCGTGAGTTTTGACTCCAACCTGCTGACAGCTTAGTAGGGTGGCAACGATATAGCTGTAGGCCGGTGAAGGCTTTACGAGCGTAAGCGAGGAAAGCGTTTCCGGTATAGGCAAGCACGTATGGCCGGAAACGCCACCCGCGCTAGGCTTAAGTGGTCTTATTCCGGCCTACAAATGATCAATAGTAGACTCCATTGCCCACAACAAAAACTTTGCTTATTCAGATACCTTAGTCCAACTTGTAATTTTAGAAAGGAGTTTGCTGACATTTATGGGTTTGCTGATAAAGTCATTCATGCCTGTTCTCAAGCAGCGTTGCTTAGCTTCTTCGCTAACGCTTGCGGTGACCGCTATAATAGGTAAATTGGCAAACTTTTCAATTTTACGGATTTGCAATGTAGCGACAAATCCATCCATAAGTGGCATGTGTAAATCCATTAATACAGCATCAAACTGATCTTTTTCTAAGGCCTCTAAGGCTTCTGCACCATTATTCGCAACGATAAAAGTCGCTCCGAAGCGTTCTAGCAATTCGGTGATGACTTCTTGCATAAAGGCATCATCTTCTACGATTAAAATATTTAATCCTTTAAGCTCAGTTGGACCTGTGTGTTGATTGAGTTCTTGGATTTTTTGATCAATAGACATAGAAGCGACATTAGTTTTCTCTGACTCAAGATAAGCCATTATGTTCTTAATGATACTTTCTGGTATTTGTATGCGCTCAGTTAGCTCACGAAGAATATGTTCGCTAAGTTCTCGTAGCGTTATATGGAATATTTCTTCTTCCTCTACAATAATGGGCGTTAGAGTAACTTCAGCTGAAAATGTTGAGCCATCATGTTTTAAATATTGCCAATCAAAACGATGAAAACCGGTTTGTTTGGCTAATGCGTAGCTTTCTGTAGTTTTTTGACTAGAGCTTTTGCCATCTGTTTGATGTGTTGGTGAAATATCAGCTGGTTTTTGATTAAGAAAAGCAGTTTTATTAGGATAAGCAAATAGCTTAAGTGCAGCCTCATTGCAGTTTATGAATCGCTCATCTTTTGCATTTAACAGCAATACTGCATCAGCCATTTTTTCAAACGCAGTTAAATAAAGATTTAAATTAATGTCAATGTTAGTCATTTTTATTGCCGGTAAAGGTTAAAGTGTGCGAATTAAATAGCATGATAATGTCATTTTAGGACTAAGTAATCAATTTAATGGTTGTTTAATGAAGTAATAGTTCGATTTTATCAAGCAAAATCCCATGACTTACTGGTTTAACAATAAAATCTGCTGCTCCAGCTTTCAAGCTTTCGATGACATCTTTTTTCGCATTACTGCCCGTTATCATTATGATGGGTATAGACGAAAACCTCGGTGAATCTTTAATGCGACTAATGGTTTCTATGCCGCCTAATGCTGGCATATTCATATCCATTAAAATAATGTCAGGTTTGTGCTTACGCAATAGTTTGAGTGCATCTATACCGCTATCAGCAAACAGTACAGAATAATTTTCTGTGGCGACTATATCGTTAAGCATCATTTGTGCAAACTTGTCGTCATCTACAATCAATACAGTGGGCGGTGTTTTTTGTGCGACAACTTTTAATAAAGTAACCTCGTTAACCAATATGTTAATTAAGGGTCGCAAATCATTAAACCAATTTTTTATTTTTAATAAGGGTAGGGTGAGTGTGTTGAGCTTCTGATTAATTAAGCTTTCTTCTAATTCATCTATCAGTGGTTGTAAACTTTGCTCTGAACTATTGTTGGTCAGCTCGTTAAGGCTCTGAAGAAAATTAGTTAAGACGTTTAATTGATCTATTTTTATTTGATCTGAGGCTTGATTGACGATATCTAATTGCTGGTGGGCAAGTTTTAGTGCAGATTCAAACTTTGCCTCCAGATTGCTAAGTCTACGGACCCGTTTAATCAATTCAGAGTTGGTGTCGTTAATGGCGCCCGCTTTAAGGCTTAATGATGCCCGATGGATTGCCCTAGGCAACTGATGGCTATCATATGGGGTTGGCATAAAGGGAATATATTCGTCATAAACCTCTTGCCTAAACAGTTCATGAGCTTGTTCTATCTCATCTTCGTGGCACAAAAGCACGGTTCTATGGGTGCAGTTGGTAATATGATTGCTGCTTTCATATAAAGCTTCGTAATACTCTTGTGCTTTAGCCAAATTAGCAAAGGCGAGAATTAAAACATCAGGTTGATGTTTGTCAAAATCGTTAATTAGCGATTGGGATTTAATAGAGATAACTATATCGCTATAGTCTTTGGCAAGTTGAGCGACTATAAGCTGAGCTTGTTCACTATTATCTGTGGCTATTAGTATCGAGATTGTCATTTAAATTATTATTAATATTGGGGTTTATTTAAAGTCATCATCTAATGCGACACTTTTGTATCGCTATTCTTGCTTAGTTGTATAACGTTCGTCGTTATACATGAGTATTTTATTGCTATCGATCGATCTGATTTTCTCTTTTTGGCATAGCTAGTTACAATTTTTATTAGAGTCCCTTAGGTAGGCTCGTTACGATGTAAACATTGTAGTGCATACGCCCATTTATCTAAGTTCAATATTACATGGTCTGATTTATAAGGGCGTATGCAATACGCCCCTACTGGCAATTACCACAATGTTGTCAATTATGCGTTGAAACGATAAGTTGCCGATACTCTTTAGGAATAAATCGAAGTCTCCTAATTACTTAGAGCCAACTTGTTTTATTTAGTCCAAGCCTGCAATAGTTTATTGACCTCGTTCCATTCTTCTTCAAAGCTTTGCAGCAGGGTGTTGAGTGCAGTTTGGTTGCCTGCTTTTGCAGCATTTTCAATAGCACTACATAAATCCCCAAGATCAATAGCGCCTACGGTACGGGCTGCTGATTTAAGTTTGTGTGCCGCTGCGAATACTGCATCTAATTGCTGCGCACGGGAGGCTGCTATTATTTCAACGCTTATTTCTTGCGATGATTTTTGGAAAAAGTTTAAGAACTTAGCTACTTTGGCTGGATCATCGCCAATTTCTTTTTTCAGTATATCTACATTCAACCTATTTTCATTATTGCTTATTTCAGTAGTCGCTACTGTCGCAGGTTCTGGTTTATTTAGCTGAGGCTTATTTTGTATTTCTGAATTAAGGTGTTGTTTTAGTGTGGAAATAAGTAGTCGTCCATTGATGGGCTTATTTAGAAAATCATCCATGCCAACTTCTAAGCATCGTATTCTCTCATCTTGGGATACACCAGCAGTTAGGGCGATAATCGGCATTTTGTCAAAACGTGTTTGACTACGTATGCGTGTAGTCGCCTCAAAACCATCCATGATCGGCATGTGTGCATCCATGATTATCGCATCAAACTCATGCTGCTCTAATAAGTCTAATGCTACTTTACCATTATCTGCAAGTTCCACGCTAAAGCCCGCTAAGGCCAGTATCTCTTCAATAATTTGCTGGTTGAATAGATTATCTTCTACTACCAGTATTCGTATGTTTGTGTGCTCTGAATCAGGGTCGCTGTTTATATCAGCTAAGCTTTCTGCTTGTTTTGTAGGGTATGCAATTGTTTCGGTTGGTAAATCCATCACTATCTCAAAGCTAAAAAAACTGCCTTCACCCAATTCACTACTGACTTTGAATTCTCCCCCCATTAGATGCAAGAGGTTTTTACTAAGCGATAAGCCTAAACCTGTACCCCCGTAACGACGAGTGATAGAGTTGTCAATTTGGTTGAAAACTTGAAATAAATGAGTCTGATCCTCTTCAGTAATGCCGATACCTGAATCTTGAACAGAAAACAAAAGTTTTGCCTGCTTGGCATCTTTACTCAGTGCTGAAATATTAAGTTTTACATATCCGAATTCAGTAAACTTGATTGCGTTGCTGATTAGGTTTATGAGTATTTGTTTTATTCTTTGTTCATCACCAATCAATTGCAGTGGAGTATCAGCGGCAATATCTGTGGTAAATAGAAGGCCTTTCTTATCGGCACTGCTTTTAAAAAAGCTATACAGTTCGTCCTTAAGTAATGACAGATCAAATAATTCTGGAACAATGGTGATTTTGTCAGCTTCTAATTTAGAGAAGTCTAAAATGTCATTCAGTATATTGCGCAAGCCCATAGAGGCAGTTTTGATTTTGCAAAGATAGTCTCGAATGTTATCGGGCATGTCTTTTATTAAAGCAAGTTCAGTAAAGCCCATAATGACACTGATAGGTGTACGTATTTCATGCGACATATTAGCCATGAATAAGGACTTGCTTTCAAAAAGTGATTCTGCTGCTTTAGTGGCTGTAATCAATGCAAGTTCAGTTTCTTTACGGGCAGTTATATCTTCTTTTAAAACTAAATAATGGTCAATAATTCCATCTGCAGTCGCAATAGGAATAACTTCAGTTAAATCTACCGTTTCTTTACCCTGCTTACTTTTATTGATCAACTCACCTTTCCATGGCTTGAACTCCAATAATGCAGACCACATTTCGCTATAGATTTCTGGAGGAGTTTTTTCTGAAAAGAACATCTGCGAATTTTGTCCGATCACCTCACTAAATGAATAACCTGTGTGTCTTAAAAATGCAGGGTTGACGTATTTAATTTCTCTATTAAGATTAGTAATCATAACTGGGCTAGGGCTTTGATTGACGGCCATAGATTGTATGGTTAAATTGTCTTGTAGGTTTTTTTGAATAGAAATGTCTTCTACAATTAAAATAAAATAATCCAGGCGTCTATCTTTATGTCGGATTAATTTTACGTGTAAAGCCCCCCAGATGACATGACCCTTTTTATGTCGATATTGACATTTCTCTTCAAATTCAGAAATCTCACCCGACAAACACTGACTAATTTTGCTTGCGTATTGAGAGTAACAATCTTCACAACTGATATCTTCAAGATTCATGTTGAGTATTTCATCATGACTATAGCCGATGAAATTACAGAACTTGGGGTTGACTTCCAGTATGTCACTATTTGTTGAAACGTTAACAATACCAACAGGAGCGAGTTGTGTTGTGTTATTAAATCTGGCTTTCATTGATGAAAGATCAATGTCACCTTTCATGAGTAGGGCTTCATAAATCGTTTTTTCCATGGTAGGTAAAGACGATTGTTTTAATAACGGTATTAGACGAATGACAAAAAATGCGGTGCCTAGTGAAAGCAAAGCGGTGATTGTGTGTATGAGTGCATCCAGCCAGTAGATGGGTTTCCATAGCAGGACAATTGAAATTAAATGCGAAGTACCACAGGCTATTATAAAAGCGCCCAGCATTAAGTAAATTTTACGAAAGGGTAGGTCTTTTCGATGCCATGCTATATAGAGCAGTGAAAGAGGAATTGTATAATAAGCTGCAGCTGTTAAAAGATCGGTAAAGACATGAGTCCAAAAAAGGCTAGGGGTCCATTCGATAGAGTAACCTTCAGGCATCCATTCCGTACTATTACTCAGGTATTGTTGAATGTATTCAAACATACCGAGTACTCGATTTTAAAAATTCGATGGATGAGGGTATATAGTTCATTTTTAGTGCAAACGTAAGTATGAATAATCACAGCAATAAGAAGAACTGTAATACAGCTCAATATCCGTATAGTGTAATACGTTGATGTGAGTTTAATTTGATGAGGAGTATAGATAAATCTATTCTATTTACAATATGGGGGTTTAATTTAAGGTTTTCATACTTTGTGGAAGTGGTTTTAGCTAAGACAATCGCGGCAAAAACCACTTTCAATGCACTCTATATAGCCATAACTGTAGGAATGACGCTTTGCGATAAGTAGACATACGTCGAGTTAGTCTATGCATCGCTTGAATGTATTATTACCGTCTCCGTCTTTGCACAGTCTGTGGATCAACGGTTATTTGGCGATAAATTTCAACTCTATCTCCATCTTTTACCGTGGTATCCAATGGAAATATTTTGCCGAAGATGCCCACTTTTTGGATATCTAGGTTTATTTCAGGGTAGAGCTTTAATAGGCCTGAAAGTTTAATGGCTTGTTCTATGCTGCTGTCATCGGGTACTTCAAGACGCATCCATAGTTGCCTATCGACTTCTGCATAACAAACTCCGACGTTCATACTGATTCCTCTGCAATAACGGGCGTTACTATTTTAATAATTGCTTTTCTTTGTGCTAGTTTTCGGTCTATCAAGCGTTTACTAACTATTATAAAAGCCAGCATAATAAAGCCGCCTGGGGGTAGAGCCATTAATAAGAAACCTTTGTAGTCATGAATTACAGTGATTTCAAGAAATTTAAACGAGTGACCCAGTAATAATGAGGCATTGGCAAAAAGAGTACCATTGGCGCTAATTTCTCTAGCTGCCCCTAATGTGACTAGCACTAGTGTAAATCCCAGTCCCATCATGAGTCCATCCCACAAGGCATATCTTACTGGTTGTCTGGAAGCAAAAGCTTCGGCGCGTCCTAATAATGCACAATTGGTGACTATTAAGGCGATGAATAAGCCTAAAACTTTATAGAGTTCGTGTGCCCAAGCATTCATTAAAATATCGACCAAGGTCACTAAGGCGGCAATTAATAATACAAAAATAGGGATACGAATTTCGCTAGGTATCAAATGTCGTGCTGCTGAAATGAGTCCGTTGGAACAGATAATGACCACTAGCGTTGCAAGCCCCATTCCTAAACCGTTTGTCGCTGTTCCCGTCACTGCTAATAAGGGGCATAGCGCAAGATTTTGTCCAAAAACAATATTGTTATTCCAGAGGCCGTCACTAGCAATTTTACGATAGGGTTTTGATAGAAACATGGTGTCGCCCTCATGGATTGATTAATTGTGTCTGATGGTCTTTAAATAGCTGTAAGCCACGATATATTGCCTGTACCGACTTACGCGGCGTGATGGTTGCGCCAGCAAATTGATCGAAGTCACCGCCATCTTTTTTAACCGCCCATTGTTGCTTGCTTAGATTGTCTAGCGACCGTCCCACAAAGCTCAATATCCAGTTAGATTTTGTTACTTCTATTTTGTCGCCTAGGCCGGGTGTTTCTTTGTGACTGAGTATTCGAACTCCAAGTATATTGCCCTCTCGGTCCAAGCCCATAATCATACTGATGGCTCCAGAATAACCATCGGGTGCGATGAATTTAAAGCTTACAGCAGTAACTTTCCCTAACTTTTTGGCGATATAAACCATGGTTTCTTTTGCGCCTATATTATAGTCAGCGGAGGGAATGCTCAGTGTGTCTTGTAGAATGTTATTATCATAAAGCGCAGCAGGTACCACTTCTTCTAGTGACTTTTTTAGATCTTCATCGAGTCTCTTTTGAATAGTGCCTTCGGTACTGCAGTTAGTAACACCCAGTAATACGCTGGCCATTAAGGCAAAGCCTGCTAATATCCCTGTTTGAAATTTCAGTTTGGGTCTTAGTCCTGCTAGATTTGAGGGTTCTAACCAATTCTTTAGAAACACACGATAAGCAGCGATTTTCCTTTTCCAATGTTCAATGCTTTCAGGGTCAACTTTCATGGCGTTTTCTCTGGTTTATTATTTAGATATTTCAAGGGGCTTGCCATTACGATCACGTCCATAGATACGTGGGCGTATGTAATAATCAATCAATGGTGTAGCAGAGTTCATCAGCAGCACAGCAAAACCAGCTCCTTCTGGATAAGCACCCCAAGTACGAATGACGAATATGAGCAAGCCGCAGCATGCACCGAATATTAATTGTCCTGTGGGCGTATTTGGCGAGGTTACATAGTCAGTTGCAATGAAAAAGGCGACTAACATTAGACCTCCCGAATTTAAATGTAAAAAAGGACTTATATAGTGCTGGCTATCAATGCTATGAAAGATAGTGGCTAGTACTAGGGCCGTTACTAATAGAGAGGCTGAAATTTGCCAATGAATGATATTTTGCCTGATTAACCAAATACCTCCCAAGCCAATTAATAGTGTCGAGGTTTCACCTAGGCTTCCGCGTTGCCAGCCGATAAAATTTTCAAATCCAGAGATGTCTTCTAGGATGTTGCTCAATACTTTGTTCTGTGAGAATTCTGTTTTAATAAAGCCTAAAGTGGTAGCTCCGGTATGAGCATCAATATTGTCTAAGCCCGAAAAAGTAATATGCCAGCTTTCGATAATACCTGGAGAATTAGAAAAAAACAGCGGTGAGACATTCGCCCAAGTGGTCATTTCTATAGGGAAAGATATGAGAAGTGCCACCCTAGCTAACATCGCTGGGTTAAATAAATTTTGCCCTAAGCCTCCATAAACATGTTTGCCTAGAATGATGGCGAGTCCTGAGCCTATAACTCCAATCCACCAAGGTGCCCAAGGGGGCAGAGTCATTGCTAGTAACCAACCTGTGAGCGCAGCAGAACCATCCATAAGGATGGGTATTGCTATTTTGCCAGCTAATCGCAAACAAAAGGCTTCAAAAATCATTGCTGAACATACGGTAATGATAAATAGATTTAAAGCGGGCCATCCAAAACACCAAAAACCAAAAGCGGTCGCAGGCATCAGGGCTAACATAACTTGCCACATGATATGGCTGATAGTGGTATTGCTACCTACATGTGCACCACTACGTGGTTTTAGACGCTTGATCATAGTAAAGCCTCTTGCTCTGCTTTAAGTCTTTCTCGTTCTGCTTTTGCAGCTAAACGTGCTTGTTCTTCTTCACGCTGTTGTTGGGCAATACGCTCCATGCGCTCATTGCGAGATTCGATTAAACGTTTGGTTTGTTCTGATTTGTGTTGAGCTTGCTGTCTTGCAATGACTTCACCGGACGCATATTTGAAGTATTGTACGAGTGGAATATTAGAAGGGCAGATATAAGAGCAGCAACCACAACTGATACAATCTTTTAAACCTAAATCCACGGCAGCATCCAGTTGATTAATGCGGATGTTATTGGCCATATCTAAGGGTCTAAGTCCTGCTGGACAAACACTGATACAACTGGCGCATCGGATACAAGGTTGTTCATCGCCATCTTTAAGTTCATTTTGAGTTAAAGCAAGCAGGCCACTTGTTGCTTTAACGGTAGGTACACTGGTATGGGGTAAAGAATCACCCATCATGGGCCCGCCCATAACAAGTCGTGCGATGTCATTCACACTTACCTCACAAAATTCGAATAGTTCCGATATTAAGGTGCCAATGGGAACTTCTACATTCATGGGGCGTTTAACAGCTCCACCTGCAACTGTAATAACTCGACTTAATAAAGGATGCCCAAATCTTAATGCATTGTGCACAGAGTAAGCGGTGCCGACGTTATGGATAGTGACTCCAATTTCAGATGATCTACTACCGACTGGGACTTCTTTTCCAGTTACATAACGGATTAATTGTCTATCCCAGCCCATTGGGTAGCGAGTGGGAATTTGTATAACCTTGATTGAAGAAAAAGGCGTTGCTGCACTTTGCATCGCATGGAATGCAAGCAGTTTATTGTCTTCAATGGCTATCACAGCATTTTCGGTATTCATGCCATGCAGCATCAAGCGCACACCATCAATAATCATGGCGGCATGTTCTTGCATGAGTCGATCATCGCAGCTTAAATACGGTTCGCATTCAGCGCCGTTGATGATGAGTGTATCAATTTGATTTTCGCGCCCCATGTTGAGCTTAACCGCAGTTGGAAAAGTGGCTCCGCCTAATCCTACGATGCCTGCAGCGCCAACGCGTAAAATAATGTCTTCAGGTGTTAATAGAAAAGGGTCTTCAATTTGAGCTGCTGTTATCCACTCATCCTTATTATCCGTTTCTAGTACGATCATTCGGATAGGTAAGGCTGATGGATGCGGGGCAGGGTAATCGTTTACATCTAAAATAATGCCAGAGCTAGGGGCGTGAACAGGCGCTGAAACCATGCCTTGGCTATAAGCCAATAATTGGCCTTTTAATACATTTTCACCGACTTTAATGATGGGTTCGGCGGGTTTGCCAACATGCTGTTGCAGGGGAATATATAACTTTTTAGGCAATGGAAAGTTTCTGACTATTGGAGCAGCGCAGGTTTCGATTTTATGTTGTTCGGCATGAATACCACCACGAATAGCTGATTGAGTGAAAAAACCTAACATGAGATGTTACCTACTTCAGTTAATATGGGTTTATTCCATCGCCAGTTACGTAAAGTAATCTCAACTGGGTGCATTTGTAGACATTCAGTTGGACAAACTTCGACACATTTTTTGCACGCTATACAGGCATCAGCAACGACTGCATGAATTTGTTTGGGTGCACCCACTATGGCATCGGTAGGACAAACCTTAAAACAGCGCGTACAGCCAGTGCATGTTGCTTCGCTGACTCTGGCAACCAGTAAATCGGGTTCTTTTACTTCGCTTAAATCCAAATCAATACCTAGTAAAGTAGCTATTTGTTCTGCTAAGGCACTGCCGCCAGGTGGGCACATTGTTGCAGGAACTAGTCCTTCAGCTAAGGCTTCAGCTGCGGGTCTACATCCAGGATAACCACATTGACCACATTGTGAGCCAGGTAGTAAAGCTTCTAATTCATCAACTATCGGACTGCTTTCAACTTTCAAATATCTAGCTGCAATGCCCAATAACAAGCCTAGGAATAGTCCTAATAAAGTTAAGCTAAAAATGGCGGATAACACATACATGCCTTAGTCCTATTAGTGTGCGCTGTAAAGTCCGGCAAATCCCATAAACGCCAACGACAAAATGCCGGCAGTGATAAATGCAATGGGCGTTCCTGCAAATAGCTCTGGTACAGCCATTAAAGCTAAGCGCTCTCTCAATCCAGCAAAAAGCACCATTACCAGTGTAAAACCTAAGGCCGATCCGAATCCAAAAATAATACTTTGCATAAAGCCATAATGTTCTTGCACATTTAATAGAGCCACACCCAATACTGCACAATTTGTGGTAATTAGGGGTAAAAAAATACCGAGTATTTGATACAAAACGGGACTCGTTTTATGCACAACCATTTCGGTAAATTGCACAACTGCAGCAATGACTAAAATAAAGCACACGATGCGTAAAAACTGGATATTGAAGGGCGCCAAAATAAAATGCTCTAGCATCCAGCTAGTCATTGCAGCCAGAGTGAGCACAAAAGTAGTCGCTAAGCCCATGCTTAAAGCAGAGTCTAGTTTTTTCGAGACGCCCATAAAAGGACATAAACCTAGAAACTTAACCAGAACCACGTTGTTAACCAGAGCAGTGCCTAATAAAAGTAAAAGATATTCGCTCACTGTTGATCCAGACTTTAGATGATTGTTATGTTACTAGTTTAAAGCATCAATTATGCCAGAATGTTTTATGGTCAAACTCGGCTTCTTTGTACCTAGAATCTTAGTCTTAAGTATCCAAATAAGTTTAAGCAGGCTGTTGTAAGTGATACATAGCGACAGCGAGATAAAGTTTTTGTAGCAAACCTTACAATGCTTTATTATCAGAACTTAGGTTAAGGACAAAGTGTTTTGCAGCGCGGTTCTTATTATCGTTTCTTCGAAAGAACGATAACCTAGTAGTGATGATCGTAAGGGCGTATTGCATACGCCCTTACGGTGTTTTTTCGCTGCATGGGTGCATCCTGCATGGTTCAGGAGCTGTGCGACTGTCGGAAACGCTTTGCTCGCTTAAGCTAGCAAAGCCTTATTCTGGCCTACAGCTTTTACTTTCATTCAGCTCATTCTATAAAAAATATGAATTAATTCTTCGCATTCTTGGCGTTATATTTGCATGACATTTTAGTAAAACCCTCTCATATACGATTCTATTTATGAAAAAGACTTCATTGAGCTACCTACAAAAGCATAGCAACATGGCCACAGTGATGGGTGAACTAATCCCCGATTTATTGGATAGTGAAGACATTGATCTGGATAACAAAATACTATGCAATTTGTTTGTTGAAACAGTAGAGCAAGTGCCAATAGCCATATCAATTACAGATAAAAAAGCCAAAATTCTGTATGTTAATCAAGAATTTTGCAGAGTCACTGGATATCAGCCTGAAGATATTTTAGGTAAAAATGAATCTTTATTATCAGATAAACGCACACCTAGAGCCGTTTATCAAGATTTGTGGCGTACGATTAGTTCCAAGAAAACATGGCGAGGAACTCTATGTAATCGGCATAAAGCGGGTACACGTTATCTATCTGACTTGACCATAGCGCCCATGTTGAATGAATCGGGTGAGATTTCTCACTACATTGGTATGCACCGAGATATAACAGAATCTTATGAGTCTGAAAAAATTACGGTCAATCAGAAGCTGTTGATTGAATCAGTTATTAATTCTTCACCGATTGCGATGGTAGTCCTTGATGATCAGAATAGGGTTATCTTGGATAATCATAACTATAAGGCATTGGTAAGTGATCTTGATCTGATTGAACCTGCAAGGTATTTTCTTGATTTACTCAGGGAAGAAATGGGCGATTTATGGCTCACTTTACAAACTAATGAAAAAGGTTTTTCTAATCGCGAATTTAGAGTCGATAGTAAAAAGAATAGGCGTTCGCGGTGGTTTTCTTGTGCGGGTAATTGGTTTACTGAATATGAAGTCAATGCTGATGCTTTTTTTGAAAAAGCCTCAAAGCGTTATTTGGTTTTAACCTTAACTGATATAACTCGGCAACGCAGACAGATGGACGAGTTATATATTCAGACCTTAAAAACATTGATGGCTGAAGATGAGCGGGTACGCAGTATAAGAGAGACTTTGCTGGGTGCAATGCACCAAATTCAAATGCCAATGAATCAAATAGGTGCGGCTGAGCAGATTTTACGGCATAAGGGAATGAGTCAAAACGAGGGTTTATTACATGTATTGCAAGAGATTCAACGATCAGGGGAAAAAGCTGTTGCTACTATGCAATATTGCATACCTGAAATTCTGCAGTCTGCGGTAATACCGATTAATCTTAATAAAATTTTGCATGATGTCTTGTTGTTAAGTGACCAAAAGATTGCAAATAATGGCATAGAGGTTCATTGGCAACCGTTGTCACAATTACCCTCTCTTTTGGGTTCAGAAAATCGTTTGCGCATACTTTTTAAACAATTAGTTGACAATGCGATTGATGCGATCAGCGGATCTAGTGTTCAGGAACATCGGCTTAAAATAACCACAAATACAGAGGATGACTTAATTTATGCTGTTATTGAGGATAGTGGGCCGGGTATTCCAATTGAAAAACGTGCAAAAGTTTTTGAACCTTTTTATACCACTCGACCTATAGGGGGTAATAAAGCGGGTATGGGCTTAGTTATGGCTAAGGAAATTGTAAATCAGCATCATGGTTTTATTGAAATAGATCCTTATTTTGATCAGGGTTGCCGATTTATTATTAGCTTCCCTGTGCATACCAGTTATGGCCGAGGGTAGAGAAATGACTGAACGGATACAGTTAATCGAAGCCGAACTGGATACCCTATATATTATTAGTCAGGTATTAACCAGTGCACACGATTTAAATGCAAAGTTACAGGCTGTTCTGGAAATGTTGCATAAGAGATCGGGTATGCGTTTAGGAATGATAACGTTACGTGAAATTGAAAGTAACAGCATGATAGTGAGTGTAGTGCATGCCAAGGATGCGGGAAAATTTTCTGAGCCAGTCAAATACAACCCTGGTGAAGGCTTAATCGGAGCCATTCTTGAGGAAGGTAGCACTATAGTCATTGATAAATTGTCTGAAGAGCCGCGTTTCCTGGGTCGTATGGGCTTATATGATCCTGAGTTGCCTTTTATCGGTTCACCGATTTACTTAGAAGAGGGCGATGTTATTGGTGTATTGGCTGCCCAACCTGATAGCGGAGAGTTTCTGGGTGATCGTGCGCGATTTATGGAGATGATTGCTAATCTGATTGCCCAAAGTGTTAATTTGTTGCGAGTCACTGAGCGCAAACAACGTAATCTATTGAATGAAAGGGATCAGCTTCGACAAGTGCTAATCAAAAATTATAACTTTGAGAATATCATTGGACATTCACCGCCCATGATAAAGGTCTTTGATGTTATTCGACAGGTTGCAAAATGGAATACCACCGTCTTAATTCGTGGCGAATCAGGGACGGGTAAAGAAGTCGTGGCCAATGCAATACATTTTAATTCAGGTTGTGCTAGTGGTCCTTTTTTAAAATTAAATTGTGCCGCCTTACCAGATACTTTATTGGAGTCTGAATTATTCGGGCATGAAAAAGGCGCGTTTAGTGGTGCGATTACTCAACGCAAAGGTCGCTTTGAACTCGCTGATAATGGAACATTGTTTCTGGATGAGATTGGTGAAATTTCGGCTTCTTTTCAGGCTAAATTGCTGCGGGTTTTACAAGAAGGTGAGTTCGAACGAGTAGGGGGCACACAGACTATTAAGGTAAATGTGCGAATTATTGCCGCAACTAATCGTAATCTTGAGGAAGAGGTGACTAGCGGTGTATTCAGAGAAGATTTGTATTATCGTCTCAATATTATGCCAGTCAATATGCCAGCTTTACGCGACAGAAAAGAGGATATTCCTAAGTTATCTGAATTTTTGTTAGCAAGGATTTCAGTGCAGCAAGGTGGTCGTCAACTCGATATCAAGGAAAGTGCCATACGAATTTTAATGAAGCACAATTGGCCAGGTAATGTTCGCGAACTGGCGAATCGTTTGGAGAGAGCGGCTATTATGAGTCAAAACGGTATTATTGATCGTGATGTCATGGTGAGTACTGGTCTGGAAGACGAAATTGACATGGAAAATAGTCTTAAGGTGCAAAAGTCTGTCGTTATTGATTTCAATAATGAAAGTATGGATGATCGAGAGAAAGTCATTGCTGCTTTGGAACAGAGCGGTTGGGTGCAAGCAAAGGCAGCGCGTTTGCTTAATATGACACCTAGGCAAATCGCTTACCGCATTTTAACCTTAGGTATTACCATGAAACAAATTTAAGGTTTTTAGAGTGATATGACTATTTTATAAGTGCAACATGATTATGCTGTGTTTGGCTTTGGTGAAACTGAGGCTGTAGCCATTGCTATGGCAGCGCAATGGTTGAAAGATGAAAAAGCCCAGCAAGGATGTAATTTCGAGCGCAAGCGAGTGAAGCGATTCTGGCAAAGGCACTGCTCCTTGCATACGGAGCAATACGGCTATTGTCTATAGCACCTTAAGATCTTTCAAAACAATGGTCGTTACATTGTTTGCTTTGTTACAAAATCTAAATCAATGACTGTTGTGTATCTTACAATACTACCCCACAACCAAATATCTTTCTAATAAAAAACAATAAGATAAAATAAATTATTGCTGATGGCATGACCTGTGCTTTTACTTTATGTAAACCCACAAAGGAGGTCAGTCATCATGCATTTACCCGTATTAAACGATACCCCTGTATTAAAAAGCGGTTGCGAAGCCAGTTCTTGCGGTAGCACCGAAAATCAAATGGATACCTTACCTGATTCTATTAGGGAAAAAATCCAGAATCATCCCTGTTATTCCGAGGATGCACACCATTATTTTGCACGTATGCATGTGGCTGTTGCGCCAGCTTGTAATATCCAGTGCCATTACTGTAATCGTAAATATGATTGCTCTAATGAATCTCGTCCTGGGGTGGTTTCTGAAGTGTTGACGCCCGATCAAGCCGTTAAAAAAACGATGGCAGTTGCTGCAAATATTCCTCAGATGACCGTGTTGGGCATTGCAGGTCCAGGTGATCCATTAGCTAATCCTGAGCGTACTTTTGAAACCTTTAGGCGTTTAAGTCAAGAAGCCCCAGATATTAAATTATGTGTATCTACTAACGGTCTTGCTTTACCGGATGCGGTAGAGGAGTTGTCTAAGCATAATATCGATCATGTCACCATTACCATTAATTGTGTTGATCCTGAAATAGGCGCGAAAATTTATCCGTGGATTTTTTGGAACAATAAACGCATTAAAGGCAAAAAGGGCGCGAAAATTCTCATTGAGCAGCAGCAAAAAGGCCTAGAAATGCTGATAGCTAAAGGCATTTTAGTTAAGGTTAATTCTGTGATGATTCCTGGTGTTAATGACCAGCATTTGGCTGAAGTTAGTCGAATTGTTAAATCGAAAGGTGCCTTTTTACATAATGTGATGCCTTTAATTTCAGAGCCAGAACATGGAACTTTCTTTGGAGTTATGGGGCAGCGAGGTCCTACGCCAGAAGAGTTACAAGACCTGCAAGATAGTTGTTCAGGCGATATGAATATGATGCGCCATTGCCGTCAATGCCGCGCCGATGCAGTTGGTTTGTTAGGCGAAGATCGAGGTGATGAGTTTACTTTGGATAAAATTGAAGATATGGAAATAGATTATCAAGCCGCGATGGAAAAACGCAAGGTGATTCATGGAGCTATACAAGCTGAAATGGATAGTAAAAGGTTAGAGAAAGCACAGCAGATTCAGCAGCACAAAGAACAGCCTAAATTAACGACACGTCCAGTGTTGATGGCGGTAGCCACCAGTGGCCAAGGCCTTATTAATGTGCACTTTGGTCATGCTAAAGAATTTCTGATTTATGAAGCTTCGCCGGAAGGCGTGCGTTTTATCAGTCATCGCAAAGCCGAACAATATTGTGCCGGTGACAGTTCGTGTGGCGACGGTGAAAGTGTTCTGCAAATGACTATTCGAGGCTTAGCCGGATGTGTAGCGGTATTGTGTTCAAAAGTGGGTTATGAACCTTGGGAAATGTTGGAGGCAGCAGGCATCACTCCAAATGGTGAGCATGCTATGGAACCGATTGAGGAAGCTGTCATGGCAGTTTACAAGGAAATGGCGGTTGCCGGAAAGCTGGTCGATGCCAATGAGTCTGTTAGAGTGAGTGCTTAGTCATTTAGTCCCTCCTTTTTAAAAGCATAGTTATCTACAAAAGGGATTATTCCTACAGGGTAAACATAGCAAGAACTGTCTAGATTTCAAAAGAGAGCGGTTGTAGGGGCGACAGTATGATATCTGCAGTTTATGACGATTCATGCCACATGAACTGCCGGAATGATGTTGCTTTTGAATGGTGTAGATACCAATGTTTTAAAAAGGGGGGTAGGGGCAATGTCATTAAGTTAAGGACTGGGGGAAAGCAAATAATCTGTTGGAGCATATGTGTCGCCCCTACAAATCCTTAACTGGGGGTAGGAGATTTTAGAAGGAAGGTCTCTATCTGCCCTTAATTCGGCGTGAAGTTGATAACCTAACATTAAGGAATTGTTATGACAGTAAAAATTATTGAATCTTGCGTAAATTGTTATGCGTGTGAGCCTGTTTGTCCAAGTAATGCAATTTACAAGGCTGAGCCACATTTTTTAGTTGATAGTAAAAAATGTACTGAATGTGAAGGCGATTTCCCTGTATATCAATGTGCCAGTATTTGCCCTATTGAGGGTGCGATATTGAATTCCTTGGGCGAGGAAATTAATCCACCGGGATCTTTAACAGGTATACCACCAGAAAGAATGGCCGAAGTCATGGCTGAAATGCAGGGCCACTAATTAAGGATCATTCTTATGGCTATTGTTACTTTCTATGAAAAATCAGGTTGCATTAACAATGTCCGACAAAGGAAATTATTAATTGCAGCTGGTCATGAGGTTGTTGCACTGAATTTGATGACGGAAGTTTGGTTGCCTGAGCGCTTACGTCCATTTTTCGGGAAAATGGCGGTACGAAATTGGTTTAATAGTAGCGCTCCAGCCATAAAAAAAGGTGAGATTGATACTGGGAGTCTAACAGAGCAAGAGGCTTTAGTATTGATGATGGAAAATCCCTTATTGATTCGTCGACCCTTAATGCAAGTCGGTGAAAGTTTTATGGCTGGATTTGATCAGTATGCCGTCGATAATTGGATAGGCTTGAACGAAACGACAACTTATCAGGATATGGCGGGTTGTCCTAAACGCACTACGCAAAGTAATTGCTGTGGCCATGAGTAAGCTGCCTCAGTTAACAATCTCTGGTATAGCTCAGGCTGTAGAATTATCTGAACGAGTGCATTGGATTGGGGCTATGGATCCTTCATTACGCAACTTCGATATAATTTTAAAAACCGCTAATGGCACTACTTATAACGCCTATCTTGTTAGAGGCAGTGAAGGTGTTGCGATTGTAGATACCGTCAAAGAAAACTTTTCTAATGATTTTTTCGAAAGATTGGAGTCAGTTGCAAGCTATGACGAAATCAAGGTGATCGTTCTTAATCATTTGGAACCAGATCATACCGGCGCTTTACCAGAGTTGATGCGTCGTGCGCCACAAGCTCGCGTGTATATTTCTCAGAAAGCTCAATCTATGCTTAAAGCCTTGTTAAAACAAGATGAGTTTGATTTTACCTCAGTTTTAACGGGTGACAAAGTATCGTTAGGTGACAGAACGCTGGAGTTTTTTCACACGCCATATTTGCATTGGCCTGACACCCAGTGCACGTATTTGCAAGAAGAGCAAACCCTGTTTTCTGGTGATGTATTTGGTTGTCATTTTTGTGATGCGCGATTGTTTAATGATGAGGTGGGGGATTTTCGTTTTTCGTTTGAATATTACTATGCGCATATCATGCGACCCTTTAAAGATTATGTAAATAAAGCATTGGATTTGCTTGAGCCATTAGCGTTAATAAATATATTACCTGCACATGGTCCTTTGCTACGTGATCAACCTAAAAAATATGTACAACGATACCGTGAATTATCAAGTTCAGTATTACAAAGCGAAATCGGTGCAGGTGAAAAGACCTTGCTGATTTTTTACATCAGTTCTTATGGAAATACCAGGCGTATGGCATTAGCCATTTATGAAGGTGCAATGGAAATAGAGCATGTTCGTGTTTCTTTGTATGATCTAGAAGGTAGTGAAGTAGCGCCGTTTGTCGATTTAATAGAAGGCGCGGATGGAATAGTCTTTGGTACACCCACCATTAATGGTGATGCGGTCAAACCGGTATGGGATTTATTATCTTCATTGGCTGTTATTAACCTCAAAACTAAGGTCGGCGGTGTTTTTGGTTCGTACGGTTGGACTGGAGAAGGCGTAAAAATGGTTGAGGATCGCTTACGCGGTCTCAAATTGCGTGTGCCCATACCGGGAATACGCATTAAGTTAATTCCGACAGAAGAAGAAATAGAAAGCTGTCGAGAATTTGGGCAGCATTTGGCTCAGGAGCTATTGGGTTTAAGGCAACCCAGAGTGATTGATATGGCCGATCTTGCCTAATAATTTTTAACATAATAGGAGAGCTACAATGGCGAAAGCTACAATTATCTTTGAAGATATTGATGTTACGGTTACAGCACCTGCTGGTACCCGACTCATTGAAATTTCAGAAAAAGTGGGGTCAGGTATTGTTTATGGCTGTCGTGAAGGTGAATGCGGTACCTGTATCACTAAAGTGACGGAAGGTTGGAATAATTTGACAGAACCGTCGGTACTAGAAGACAAAATCCTCCGTGAAAATATGGCTGGCAAACATAATCGATTGGCTTGTCAGGCGCAGGTGCTAGGGGGAGTCATCAAAGTTAAGCCAGTTTGAACGCTGACTTAAAGTTTCCCAACAAGGGTCTAATGCAGGTCTAATAAAAGCAAGTCACCAACTATGAGGAATCAATCGTGGCATTAATTACTTTTTCAAGTCCAGAATATAAGGATAAAACGGTCTATGCAGTTGCAGGCAGTCATACAGGCACACTACTGAAACTAGCACGAGAAAATAAAATACCAATTAATTATGAATGTGAAGATGGAGAATGCGCTACTTGTCTGGTAAAAGTCAGTAGTGTTGATCAAAAGCTTCAGCGTATGGGTGGTCCATTAACCGAAAAAGAAAAGTCGGTGTTGCTGTCTAGTGGAAAAATCACTAAAGGAGAAATGGAGCAAATGCTAGTTGATGATTTACCAACGCCTTGGCGATTAGCATGTCAGATGATCGTTAGAGACGAAGATATTTTGGTCGAATATTAATTATGTCTGCTGTACTCCAACGTCAAGAAGATCGGGAACAAATGTATTTCCGATTGAAATCAACTGCCATGATTAATCCAAATCATGAATGGTTGTCTTGTATGATTGCCAGTTGGTGTGTTGGGCAAGGTGTTTTGCCCGACTATCTCGGTTTGGCGTTGGAGCAGTTTTCGGCTTTGAAGACAGATTTTTTCCCAGAGTGTTATATACCCGAGTTAGCTTCTTCGGTTAGTCAGCTAGATTATAATCGAATGTTGGAAAAAGATGATTTAGTCAAGTTACTAAAAAAGTTTAGCAAAGCAGATACAAATGAAACAGATTGGATAATAGCTATTGTTGTCGCGGGTTGCTTGGGTAGTGATCATTTATGGCAAGATTTAGGCTTATGGTCGCGTTCGCAACTCACTGATTTGTTACGCTATAACTTTCCGATGTTGGCAGAAAAAAATAACAAAGATATGAAATGGAAGAAGTTTTTATATAAACAACTCTGTGAAACTGAGGGTTTATATTTATGCCGTGCTCCTTCCTGTGAGGTCTGTATTGATTACTCCAAATGTTTTGGTTCAGAGGAGTAATCAAGTTTTATAAGGATTGAGACTGTGAAAGTATTCTTTTATGACCCCCTCTTTAGTCATAGGTACTACACAATTAATAATCCCTATTAATTTAGTTGCAGTTTGAATAATTAATAACATTTAACGTTTTATATTATTCTATGAGTACAGCTAGGTTTGTAATTAGAGATACTTTTAAATTAACCTTAGTTACAAGCTTGATCCTAAATAAATAGTACGTTCAGAAAAGTACTTATATCATTCAACCCATAATAGAGAGCTTACATGTTTAAATATATTTCAATACGTTTTTGTCTACTTTTTTTATTATTGATGAGTCAAAGCACTTATTCTGCAACAACCTTAGTCGCAGTAGCGGCAAACTTTAGTAAGCCGATGACTGAAATAGCTGCAGGCTTTGAAAAAGCCACCGGTCACAGTGCTAATTTATCGTTTGGTTCTACCGGCAAATTTGTTTCACAAATGGAAAACGGTGGGCCATTTGAGATATTGTTGGCAGCAGATGAAAAGAGCCCTGAAAAATTGATACAGGACGGCTTTGCTGTTTCCGGTAGTCAATTTATATACGCGGTGGGCAAGTTAGTATTATGGTCAGCCACTCCAGGTTATGTTGATGATAAAGGGGGAATTTTAAGTTCAGGTGACTTTACGCATTTAGCATTGGCAGACCCAAAGCTTGCGCCTTATGGTGCAGCTGCTATAGAAGTTTTAAATGGACTGAAATTGCAGGAAAAATTACTACCTTTAATTGTACAGAGTGAAAGTATAGCTCAAGCCTATCAATTTATTAGTACCGGCAACGCAGAACTGGGCTTTGTTGCTTTATCGCAAGTGATTGACAACGGTAAAATTACTAGTGGCTCTGCTTGGATTGTTCCAGCAGAGTTACATGCACCGATTAAGCAAGCAGTTGTGCTATTAAACAACGGTGCTGAAAATCCAGCGGCAAAGGCTTTGTTGGTTTATTTAAAATCTGCTCCAGCTTTGGAGATTATCAAAAAATATGGCTATGATTTAGCCCAATAAGATTAAATTCACTGATGCTAAGTTCTGCTGATCTCGATACCTTGCTGCTGACTTTTAAAGTGGCTGGTATTGCTACAACTATTATGTTACTAATCGGAACTCCGTTAGCCTGGTGGCTGAGTAGAACAAATTCTTCTTTGAAAGGCGTTATTAATGCCATCGTGGCACTGCCGTTGGTGTTGCCGCCAACGGTATTGGGTTTTTACTTATTGGTATTAATGGGGCCGACTGGAATCATTGGTCAGTTTACACACTGGCTGGGTATCGAAGCATTGCCTTTCACCTTTTATGGTTTAGTGGTTGGATCGGTGTTGTATTCCATGCCGTTTGTTGTACAACCATTGCAATCTGCTTTTGCAATGGTTGGTAAACAGTCACTTGAGGCGGCAGCTACTTTAAGAGCTAGTCCGTTAGATAGTTTTTTTAGTGTAGTAATGCCATTAGCTAAGCCAGGGTTTATTACGGCTGCTATTTTGGGTTTTACGCATACCGTTGGTGAGTTTGGCGTTGTATTGATGATAGGCGGTAATATACCTAACAAGACTCGTGTTGTATCGGTGCAAATCTATAATCATGTTGAAGCATTGGAATATACCGACGCACATTGGTTGGCAGGCTGTCTGTTATTATTTTCATTTACTGTATTGTTAGTGCTTTATAGCCAGTTTAAATCTCCACCAATGGCACAACAATTTAAATGACAGTTATCAATGCACGTTTTAAGCTCAATTATGACGACTTCAGATTAGATGTCGATTTAACATTGCCCAGCACTGGCGTATCTGTGTTGTTCGGTCATTCTGGTTCAGGAAAAACCACGTTGCTGCGTTGCATAGCGGGACTAGAACAAGCACCACTCGGTTATTTAGAAATCAATGAGCATGTTTGGCAGGATAGTAAGCGACAAATATTTATACCTACTTATAAACGGCCGCTAGGCTACGTGTTTCAGGAGGCTAATCTGTTTTCTCACTTAACGGTATTAGATAATCTGCACTTTGGTTTAAAGCGTATTAAAAATAATCTAGGCTTGATCAAGCTGAATCAAACCATTGAACTTTTGGGTATCGGTCATTTATTGGCGCGTATGCCCAATAATTTATCGGGTGGTGAACGACAAAGAATAGCCATCGCCAGGGCGTTGGCTCTTAACCCAGAAATCTTGTTAATGGATGAGCCATTGGCATCACTCGACCTCAAACGTAAACAAGAGATCTTGCCTTATTTGAGTCGCTTACATCAGCAACTGGATATACCGGTAATCTATGTGACTCACTCTCAGCAGGAAGTTGCACAGCTAGCAGATACTTTGGTTATTTTAGAAGACGGCCATATCTTAGCAATGGGGCCATTAGCAGAAACACAAAGTCGTCTTGATTTGCCGTTGGCACAAGATAGAGAGGCCGCAACAGTTTGGCAGGTAAAAATAATAGAACATGAGAGTGATTATCATCTGACTCGCGTTGAATTTGAAGGCGGCTCGCTGAGTCTTGCGGCTATCGAAGCAGAGATTGGTGCAGTGTTAAGAGTCCAAATTTACGCACGAGATGTCAGTATTGTCTTAATAAAACCCAGTGCAACTAGCATACTTAATGTGTTGCCCGCTGTGATTACTGAGCTAATAGAGGGGCGAGATAGTCAAACAGTTGTTCAGTTAAAGGTAGGTCAGCAATTATTGTTAGCACATATTACTCGCAAGTCCTTATTGTTGCTAGGCTTGAAAATTGGTATGTTGGTATTTGTACAGATTAAAGGCACATCCATATTAAATTAAGTCAGCGATATTTAAGTAAAGATTGCGCATGAAATGAATTAAACAACTGTAGGGGTGAATTCATTCGCCCGCACTTTCTAAGTGTCTGGCCAATACCACTAAAGGGTGTACAACCTTACACTGATCATTATTAAGAAATACCGAGCAGCCAAAATTACTGCTTACAACGATATCTACCTGCATTTTACTGATGCTTTGGAGTTTTAAAGTACGCAATTGCTTTGCGTTGTTAGGGTGAGTTAGCATGTAACTGCCTCCAGCTCCACAGCAAAGATTATTGTTGGCTAGTTCTGTAACAGTTATGTCGGGTATTTTATGCAGTAAGGCATAGACGATAGCTTGGTTTTTAAGGATATTTCGTTGACTGCAAGGTTCATGTACTGAGACTTTCAGTTTAGATGGAATTAGCTTTATTTCATTCGGCCACTGTTTCAATACAAACTCATTGATATCCCTTAAGCGTTGTAAAAAATAGGCGGTTGCAATATTGTCGTCGCTTCGATATTCGCTTAACATCGCACCACACCCGGTGGCAACATGAAGTACAGCATCGACTTCTAAGGCATTGAATACTTCAATGTTGTTCGTCACAAAGGTGTTAGCTGATTGACCGTTGTGCTGATGTATTGCACCGCAGCAGCTTTGTTGTTTTGGAACTAATACCTCATAACCTATTTCGTTAAGCAATTTTATGGCCGACATTAAGGTGTTGCGATCTAAATGCTCAGCAATACAGCCGGTAAACATGGCAACTTGCCCACGTTTAATTTTGCTCGTAGGATAGCGATCAGTCATAGCTTGCAAAGCTGGTTTAGCGAATAAGGTATCAGCCTCAGACAAATGCAGTTTTTTTAGTACATTGAAATATCTAAGAGGTTTTTGCAGGCCAAATTTTAGATAGATAGCAAGTAATGGCATTAGCCATGATCTTAGACGTTTTTTTTCAATTAACTTAAACGCTAAATTGGCAAGAGCTGTCGGCTTGGTTTCTAATGCTAACCTTGCTTGATCAAACAACTGCCCATAAGCTACATAGCTAGGGCAACTGATCTCGCAAGCACGACATTGCAGGCAGTTATCGAGTTGTTTGCGTTCATTAGTACTGATAGCTTGTTTATCAATTAAAATTTTACTGATTGTTCGTAGGCGTTGACGAGGCGTTTCTTCATTAGTTTGAAATAATCTAAAGGTCGGACAACTGCTGACACATAAACCGCAGCGCATACATTCAGCAGCATCCGGTATATATAAGCTGGTTTCTAAGGCCTGGTATTCCTCATTGTATTCGAGGTCTATAAAGTCAAACATAGTATTGATCGTCTTTTATATTTTATATTCTTATCATTCCCTCGCTTTATGTGGGAACGAAAAAAACAATAGTTAATTGTAGACAGGAGTAAGACTTTACTCGCTTAAGCGAGTAAAGCGTTTTCGGCAAAGGCACTGCTCACAGTTACGAAATAATATTCTAAAAGTCCACCTTGATTCCCCGTTTACAAAGGGGAGGCTTTTATCTTACAAACTTTCACCTTTAGGGACGACAGATTTGCCCCGTAATCCGATACTCCAAAATACAGGGCGAATTTGTTGCCCCTACAAATGCTTAACTTTGGGCATTGGGGGCAAGCCTACATCACTTTAGTATAAGCACGGCGCAATAACTCCATTTCAGCAGGAGGTCTATTGCGTAATTCAGGTAAAGTTCGCATACGGCAATCTCTGCTTTGCATGAGTTTGTGTGGTGGATCAAGTAACATGAATCTAGCCATGTGTACTGTAATGATACCGCCTGGAGCATCGATTTGTTCAGAAAACTCTGGTTCGATGCATAAAATATCATTATCAATTTGCAGCAGTTTGTTTATAGCATTAACCAACATGGCAGGATGAAGGCTGACTTTAGAGCTAATGACTTCATCAGCTTCAAGTGCGCTTGAAAGCTTAGGTAAGGGCTCTGGAAAACATATGCTTCCGTTGCTGTGCTGAGCGAAAAGTATCAAAGCACTGATATCACCTTTGTAATAGAGCAATAATCTATGATCAGCGAATGGTTCAGAAGGGTTCATAGTTAAGCAGTCGCTGTCAGTAAGTCTTCAATATCAGCATCTAGGATTTGTAGGCCTATTTTTTTACAAAAGCGTACTTCTTTATCTGTTGGATTTTTATTTAAGACCCAGCCTTTTTGAGGTGCCGCACCATAAATAATATCGCTCATGACCATACGTTCAGAATCCCTGTTTAACGGCATACCAATTAATAGATATTGTTTGTCTTTACGATAATTTTTAAGAAAATCAGGAATAGCGAAGCCACCCATTAATTCGGTGATGTAATCAACGTAATCGGCATCTGAAGCGATAAAGTTAGCTTCTGGTTTTGGAGTGCCCATCGGTTTGAATAGAATAGGCAGTCTACGATCTATTTGTTCCTGAGGTATTTCAAAATAATGAGAGCCATCATAATGATAGATTCTAAAACGAAAAGCGCTTGCGCTGATTCTTGCAACACCCACAATTAAAGTATGTTCTTCATCGGCATAACTATCTTGTAATTGAGTATCTCGGTTGATATCTATGACATAAGCAGGTTTCCAGTCTGCTATCCATTTATGTATTTCAGAGCGAGTCCACTCTGTTTCGCCATAAAGTTTGTTTAGAAATTGACTTAGAAAGTTTCTACCTCGTTTGAGTTCGAGATTCATAGCAGCTCTAGGAAACTCATACATCAACTTAGGAGCCATAGGCTGACCATTATTCATCGCTAAAATTAAGCTATTGCTATCGGCTGGCATAGGCTGGCCAGTAAGTTTATTAGTTGCATCAGAAAGAACACCGGGACCTAGATATGGCACGATTTTATTTTCGAATAAACCATTTAATATTTCTGAAAAAACTGTAGTAGACATAACAAATTCCAATGTAAGTAAGCGATGTCTTTGATTAAAGCAAAATTCAATCCAGTTTATTATTATGAATTTAAAGTGTTGAAACTAATTATTTAACAATGCTTTAAATGAGGCTAATTAAAAAGGGATGGGCTACAAATTGTATTGTTTATAACAATCATCCTAATTTGTTACACATAATACTGGCTGTATGTACGCACAATGCCTATCTGGTTTGATAGCCTCGACCAAAAGGTTGTAATTGTAAATAGTAGATCTGAAAAGCAACGCATAGCCGGGACAATGAGGGAACTAAGGCTGAAATGCTTACCCAACAGGGATCATTAGTTATGTAGTTACCCATGGCTAATGTGGGGGCATAAAAAGAATACTTTCACAGTCTCGGACTGCGAAACTCATCATTGCACGGTTTAATGGGTTCCACATTGTTCTACCCATCCTATGAATCTACAACCCAATTAACTAAGACGCATCAATATAGATATTAATAAGCCACATAGTTGAGAGATGTCGTGCTAATAATAAAAACCATACTGTTACTAAGCTTACAGGGCATAACAAAATGTATGAAAAGCAACGTAACTTTAGGCAAGTGAAATATATTAAATCCAATTTGTTCAATGGTTTAAGTGTAGGTATATCAATTGGCATAGCGCTTGCTATATTGTAAATGTCATCAACAACAACATCCTAAAAGGGGAATAGATTATGGCATTACGTCAATGTGCAATATACGGTAAAGGTGGAATTGGTAAATCTACCACAACACAAAATTTGGTTTCTGCGTTAGCAGAATTAGGTAACAGTGTAATGATCGTTGGTTGCGATCCTAAAGCAGACTCTACTCGTTTAATACTTCATGCAAAAGCTCAAACAACCATTATGAGTTTAGCTGCTGAAGCCGGTAGTGTAGAAGATTTAGAACTTGAAGATGTATTGAAAGCCGGTTATCGCGGTATTAAGTGTGTTGAATCAGGTGGTCCTGAGCCTGGAGTTGGTTGCGCGGGTCGCGGTGTAATTACTGCGATTAATTTTCTTGAAGAAGAAGGGGCTTATGATGATGAACTTGACTTCGTTTTTTATGATGTACTTGGGGATGTTGTGTGTGGTGGCTTTGCCATGCCAATCCGTGAAAATAAGGCGCAAGAAATTTATATCGTTTGCTCTGGAGAAATGATGGCGATGTATGCCGCTAATAACATTGCTAAAGGTATTGTGAAATACGCTAACTCTGGCAGTGTACGTTTAGCTGGTTTAATTTGTAACTCACGTGAAACTGCTCGTGAAGATGAATTGATTTCTGCTTTGGCTGCAAAAATTGGTACAACTATGATTCACTTTGTGCCACGTGACAACGTTGTACAACGTGCTGAAATCCGTCGTATGACTGTTATCGAATATGAACCTGAAGCAAAACAAGCGGAAGAATATCGTCAGTTAGCGATCAAAATTCGTGATAACAAAAACTTTGTTATTCCTACTCCGATCACTATGGATGAATTAGAAGAGTTAATGATGGAATTTGGCATCATTGATGATGTTGATGAATCTATCGTTGGTAAAACAGCAGCTGAAGAAGCTGTTGCTTAAAAAGAATACTCTGTAGAGATAATAAAAAGTTATCTCTACAGATTCCTGTCCTGAAACCTGCCTGTGGGGGATTACCCACGGCATAAGTAGGAGAACAACATGGCTGCTCTAACAAGAGAAGAGACTGAAGCGCTGATTCAAGAAGTGCTCGAAATCTATCCAGAACAAGCACGAAAAGATCGTGCAAAACATTTGGCTGTTAACGATCAATCGTTAGAAAAATCAAACAAATGTATAACCTCTAACCGTAAATCTCAACCAGGCACTATGACTATTCGTGGTTGTGCTTATGCGGGATCAAAAGGGGTGGTATGGGGTCCAATTAAAGATATGATCCATATTTCTCATGGCCCAGTGGGTTGTGGACAATATTCTCGTGCGGGTCGTCGTAATTATTATGTGGGCACCACCGGTATTAATACCTTTGGTACCATGAACTTTACCTCAGACTTTCAAGAAAAAGATATCGTTTTCGGTGGCGATAAAAAGCTTGCCAAAATCATGAATGAAATTGAAGGCTTATTCCCATTAAATAAAGGTATTAGTATTCAATCAGAATGTCCAATCGGTTTGATTGGTGACGATATTGAAGCGGTTGCCAAAAAAGCTAACAAAGAAATCGGTAAACCTGTCGTACCCGTGCGTTGCGAAGGCTTTCGTGGAGTTTCTCAATCATTAGGTCACCATATTGCTAACGATGCAATACGTGACTGGGTTTTAGAAAACCGTGATGGTGATGATAGCTTTCCAACTACACCTTATGATGTCGCTGTTATCGGTGATTACAATATCGGTGGTGATGCATGGGCTTCACGTACGCTCTTAGAAGAAATGGGTTTACGCGTAGTTGCTCAATGGTCGGGTGACGGTACCATTGCAGAAATGGAAAAAACACCCAAAGTTAAACTGAATTTAATCCATTGCTATCGTTCAATGAACTACATTGCAAGGCACATGGAAGAAAAATACAAGATCCCTTGGATTGAATATAACTTTTTTGGTCCAACTAAAATTGCTGAATCATTACGCAAAATAGCCGCGTTATTTGATGAAACTATACAAGCTGGCGCAGAAAAAGTGATTGCTAAATATCAAGCAGAATATGATGCCGTTATCGCTAAATACAAACCTCGCTTAACAGGTAAACGCGTTATGTTGTATGTTGGTGGTTTACGACCACGCCACGTGATTGGTGCTTATGAAGATTTAGGGATGGAAGTCGTTGGTACGGGTTATGAATTCGGTCATAACGATGATTACGATCGTACTATCAAAGAAATGGGTAATGCAACGTTAATTTATGACGATGTTACCGGTTATGAATTTGAAGAATTCGTTAAACGTGTACAGCCTGACTTAATCGGTTCTGGTATTAAAGAAAAGTATATCTTCCAAAAAATGGGTATTCCTTTTAGACAAATGCACTCTTGGGATTATTCGGGCCCTTATCATGGTTATGATGGCTTTGCTATCTTTGCTAGAGATATGGACATGACTTTGAATAACCCTTGTTGGAAGCAAGTCAAAGTACCTTGGAAAACCGAAGAAAGTCCAAAGGTAGCGATTGCTGCAAGCGCTTAATTTTGTGTGGGAGTGGCTTTAGCTAAGTTGCTAAAGCTCTCCCCATCCTTCATCCGTTGTCCACAGATTGGTGGCGCGTAGGAGTTTATCATGAGTCAAGAAGTAGATAATATTCAACCTAGTTACCCTTTATTTCGTAATGACGAATATAAGGAAAGCTTAGCCAATAAACGTGAGGCTTATGAAGAGCGTCACCCGCAAGAAAAGATTGATGATGTTTTTCAATGGACTACTACCAAAGAATATCAAGAACTCAATTTTAATCGTGAAGCGTTAACGGTTAACCCCGCTAAAGCTTGTCAACCCTTAGGCGCTGTATTGTGTGCTTTGGGATTTGAAAAAACCATGCCATATGTACATGGTTCGCAAGGTTGTGTAGCTTATTTCCGTACTTACTTTAATCGTCATTTTAAAGAACCCATTGCCTGTGTTTCTGACTCAATGACTGAAGATGCGGCGGTATTTGGTGGCCAAAAGAATATGATGGCTGGTTTAGAGAATGCAAAAGCCTTATATCAACCAGACATCATTGCCGTTTCAACCACTTGTATGGCTGAAGTTATTGGTGACGACTTAAACGCCTTCATTAACAATGCTAAAAAAGCGGGTCATGTAGAGCAAGATTATCCTACTCCTTTTGCACACACGCCTAGTTTTGTGGGTAGCCATACTACGGGTTGGGATAACATGTTTGAAGGCATGATTAAGTACTTTACCTTAAACCATATGGGCGACAAAAAAGTAGGTTCTAACGGTAAAATTAACTTAGTGCCTGGCTTTGAAACGTATCTGGGTAATTACCGAGTCATGCACCGCATGATGAAAGAAATGGGTGTGGATTACACACTGATGAGTGATCCTTCAGAGGTGTTAGATACTCCAGCGGATGGTACTTTCCGTATGTATGCCGGTGGTACTACGCAAGCTGAATTAAAAGATTCACCAAATGCTATTGATACGTTGTTGTTACAACCTTGGCAGTTAGAAAAAACTAAAAAGTTTGTGCAATCTATCTGGCATCAACCTGCTACAGCGATCAATATTCCAATGGGTTTGGAATGGACTGATGAATTCTTGATGAAAATCTCTGAATTAACTGGTAAACCAATACCTGCTTCTTTAGAACTTGAGCGTGGTCGTTTAGTTGACATGATGACCGACTCACATACCTGGATGCATGGTAAAAAGTTTTCCTTGTATGGTGATGCTGATTTTGTCATGGGTATGACTAAGTTCTTATTAGAAATGGGTGCGGAACCCGCTGATGTCTTATGTAATCATGCTAGTAAGCGCTGGACTAAAGCGATGGAAAAAATGCTTAAAGATTCACCTTATGGCCAAAATTCAGTGGTACATACGGGTAAAGACTTATGGCATTTCCGTTCTTTAGTATTCACTAACAAACCTGATTTTATGATCGGTAATTCTTATGGCAAGTTTATTCAACGTGATACTTTCTATAAAGGTGAAGAGTTTGAAGTGCCATTGATCCGTATTGGTTTCCCTATCTTTGACAGACATCATTTGCATAGAATGACAACATTAGGTTATGAAGGCGCTATTTATATGCTGACTACCTTAGTAAATGCCATCCTAGAGCAATTGGATAAAGAAACTAAAGGTATGGGTACTACCGACTATAACTACGATTTGATTCGTTAAAATGAATGGTAGTTCGGGTTAGCGATAGCTTAACCCGACAACTCATGCATTAAAGTCGGGTTACGCTATTGCTAACCCGACCTACTATCCAAACCGATAACGGAGAAGTCTATGCCTAGTGTCATGTTAAAAAAGAATACCGAAGGCAAATTAGTCTTCTACGTTCCTAAAAAAGATTTAGAAGAAGTAGCAGAGTCCGTTGAATTTGATAGCCCCGAAAAATGGGGAGGTGAAGTTCTACTAAGTGACGGTTCAAAATATTACTTTGAACCCATAGACGGACAACCGGACTTCCCCGTTACTTTACGCGCAAAACGTTTAGATTCAGGAGAATAATCATGGCTTTATATATTGTTGCGGCTGATTGCATATCATGCGGAGACTGCGAACCAGTATGTCCCACTAACTCGATTACTGAAGGTAAAATTGTTTTTGAAATAGATAAAAAAACCTGTACCGAATGTGAAGGTGATTTTGATATTCCTCAATGTGTCAAAGTATGCCCGATTGATAACTGCATACTTCCACTAGAGGCGTAAGCTCATGAGTGGCCAGGACACGATAACAAGAGAACTGGCTTTACGTATCGGGCTGGCGGCTCGCGCTTGGCCCGATATTGATGCCAAAGGCTTATTTATATTATTAACCGATTATTTAGGTTTACCTTTAACGGAACAAAAAATAGCTGGCATCACTTTAAAAGATTTAAAAACGCTACAAACGGACGGGGTTTCCCGCCTTGAAGAAGATTTGCTTTTGCAACTGCTTAACACGCTACAAACGCCAGTTGACACTAGCGAACCAATTCAAGCTTATCAAGAGGGAGATTTACCAGGGTCTATACGTTTAGCCTTTGCCAGTAATGATAGGTTAAATGTCGATGGCCATTTTGGTTCATGTAAGCAATTTATGATCTACCAAGTTTCTGCATGTGTGGCTCAGTTAATTGATGTACGCACACCAAAAGAAATCGCTAATCTTGAGATAGAAGATAAAAATACCTATAGAGCAGAGCTAATTAATGATTGCCAGGTAGTTTATATGGTCTCAGTTGGAGGGCCAGCGGCTGCGAAAATCGTCAAGCAGGGCATACACCCTTTAAAGTTATCTGATATAGAAAGTATTAGCGATGTCATTTTGCAATTACAAGCGGTGATTGCAGGCACGCCTCCACCTTGGTTAGCCAAAGTAATGGGTATAGAGGCTTCTCAACGTTTTAAATTTGAGCGCGAAGAGGCTATAGGATGATAAGCAAAATTCAGCTTGAAGAAATAGTTGGCATCATTAAAAGTTTAGGTGTAAGTGATGAGACAGTTTTAGTGCTTAGGCGACAGTTTGCGCCTATACATTTTAGCTATTGTATGGATGATGATTTACCCAACAACAAACCGGTACTTGAATACGATAATTTTAATGTTTACTTAATTGATGGTCGTGAACATTGTTTGTGTTTAACCCTAGATTACGAGATTGCAACGGGCATTGTCGTTGCAGAAGTCTATCCTGATTAAAGGGAACTGTGCATGTCTGATAATGATAATGCGGTGAGTGTACCTATAGCTGATTGTGGTTTTTGCCCCTTTCGTAGCAAAACATTATTACAGGGTCGATGTATGCCAGGTGATACTTGTATATTAGTTGATAGTGGACGTCAAATTGATCGATTTTTAAGGATTAATCCAAACTATGCTGAGCAATATCTTAGCGACGATTTTTGGGAGAGAAGGGCGATAGCTGTTCGTTATGCCTCTCAAAAATCATTAAGCCAATTAATTAATGATGAAGATGAGGTCGTTAGGCGTGCGGTTGCTTATCGATTACCGCCTGCACAACTATCGTCTTTGATTAATGATACTGATCGAGAAGTTCGGATGACAGTTGCGGATCGTATTGCTATCGAAGACTTAGAAACGCTCGCGAATGATGTTGATTATATCGTCAGATTGACAGTAGCAAGGCGACTGCCTACAGGACGTTTATTTCGCTTGATACGTGATCCCGATTCAGAAGTCAGAAAAGTGGTGGCTGAACGCTTACCGATTGTTAGTTTAGGATTAATGGCACATGATGAAGCACCCGAAGTCAGGCGCATTTTGGCTGAACGTATGAGTCCTGAAGATGCAGTAATGCTATTAACTGATCAAGATTGGGTGGTACGTTATAACGCAGCTTTGCGCGTTGAGCCTAAAGCATTGCTTTGTCTACTAGATGATGTAGAGCCTGATGTTAGAGCCGTTGTTCAAGATAGATTAAATAATGCTCCCGAGCTTAAAGGGAGTCAGTTAATGGATGAAAGCTATGAATGATCAAATCTTTCAATTGTCAGGGCAGCAGTTAGCAAAAATTTGTAAGCAAACCATGCCCAGTCAAGATGATGAGCTGCTTTTAAATCAGTTACAAACACTAAATCCCGAATATTCGATTCGCTTAGCCAAAATAAGTGAAGAATGGTACCGGTTGGGTGGAATTGTTGATATAGACGGTAATCGTATAGCGAATGATCTTATCGAATGGACCGAAAGAACCTATATTGAATGCGGTAAAAATATGCAAATCCTGATTGATTTTGCTCAGGAGAAAAAATTAATAGCTACTCGGCAAACAGGTAATACCCTAAATATTGTAGTACAAATAGGCAGTCAAGCCGAACAGTTTATTCAACTGGATATCGATAAAATTTATGAAATAGCTGATAGAGTGCTGGTCAATCAATACCATCCTCCCGAGGATTTAGAGGAATTTATTGATCCACTAGAGCCTGATTGCTTAGAAGCATTTTGTATTGGTAACTCTAGGTATTCATATCGACGTAAAACCGATGTGGCGATTTTTATGGATGAACTTAATAAATACTATATTGAAGAGCATCCCGTACAGCGCTTTATGAATGATTGGAATCGTAGTAGTGCTCAACAAAAAGCTTTGCTTTCTGACGATTGGATTGTTCGTCCTTATCGTCATGTGGGTCGGTTTGGCGAGCAACATATCAATATTGAAATCATTAACGCACAGCAAAAACAAGTGCCACAACTAGACGATATTAATGGTAAAAAAGGCGTTGCTCTGCATAACCTCCTCACACGTTTTGATCGTCAAGCTGGCTATCCCTTTGCTTGGTTCTTTTATATGGTTAATGGTAAACAGGTTTCTTCGCACTGCGGCGCCGCAGTTTATAAAGATATTAGCGGAGATTATTCTTATTTACCGGAGCGTGATGCTGCGGTTCTTAAAGACTGGGTTAGTTCGCCCTACAGCGTTTAGCTAAAACCCTTACTACATTTATTGCTTTGTATAGCAAAGCACCCTTAAAACATTAGGAGTTAACACTATGTCAATTGCACAAATAAAAGCCTTCTCTGAAAAAGCAAAGATTGATCCGGAATTAAAGGCAAAATTATTAGAAGTACAAAAAATAAGAGAGCTTATTGCATTAGGCAAAGAATATGATTTTGAACTCGATGAAGTAGAGCTTTATCCACCCAACGAACCCCAATTTATTGAAGAGCAACTATCAGAAAGAATGGCAAAAGCCTTGCTCAGAGTTTAATAAGAATTAGTCGGTAATTTAGTCGTTTAGTATGCCGGAATAAGATTTTTCTAGCGTAAGCAAGAAAAACGATTCCGGCATGCACGTTGGAGGAATTGCTAAAAATTCCACCACACACAATGCTAGTGTGGTCTAGTTTCGGTTCAAAATTGCTTATCATAACCCCCTACCAATCCACAGTTAAGGGTGTTTAGTCTTTTGTGGAAGTGGTTTTAGCCGCTACTGTCGTGGCTAAAACCACTTCCACAATTCTATAAATACCTTCACGGATATAAATATCTTCTTTACCTTTCCCGCGCAATACATAGGGTTTAGTTATGCCTTACGGAAGACTAATCACCACAACGATTTTATCAGCGTCTAAGTTAATTTCTTCGTAGAACGGCAGTATCAATGGATGAGTTTTATCATTACCACCCTGAAATTTAGCCATCGCAACAAATTTTTTTAGCTAATTGTTCGGGACGAATATTATCCTGTTTAAACGCAACACCAGAGTTTTCACCTTTGGCAATCAATTCCAAGAGTTCGGCATTACGCATAAGAATTAACCTTTTATTACAGCCTTAAATTCGCTTGTCATATTTTTACTTCAATTGTAAGTTTTCCTACAAAACAATATCCATAAATCATAATGATTTCAATGCTATATGTGTTGGCATAATGGTTGCTTTGTATATAAAAAAACAACAGTATGGATAAGCTGATGAAATCAACTAATGACATTGCGGCACTGCTGGATGAACCAGCTTGTGAACATAACAAGAAAGAAAAGTCGGGTTGTGCAAAACCAAAGCCTGGTGCTGCTGCAGGTGGTTGTGCTTTTGATGGTGCACAGATTGCCTTACTGCCAATTGCTGATGTCGCACATATCGTCCACGGTCCTATTGCTTGTGCAGGTAGTTCTTGGGATAACCGAGGCACACGTTCTTCTGGAGCAAATTTATACCGTATAGGTATGACCACTGATTTAACAGAGCAGGACATAATTATGGGACGCGCTGAAAAGCGTTTGTTCCATGCCATTAAACAAGCTATAGAAACTTATCAGCCACCCGCAGTCTTTGTTTATAACACCTGCGTTCCCGCTTTGATTGGCGATGATATTAATGCGGTGTGTCAATCAGCTCAAGAGCTTTGGGGTGTGCCGGTCGTACCTATCGATTGTGCGGGCTTTTATGGTACTAAAAACTTGGGAAATCGCATTGCTGGTGATGCCATGGTTAATCATGTGATTGGTACGCGTGATACCGATAGCATTCCAAACTCTGTAAAACGCACCGATATAAAAATTCATGACGTTAATCTAATTGGCGAATACAACATTGCGGGTGAATTTTGGCATGTATTACCGTTGTTAGATGAATTAGGTTTGCGGGTGCTTTGTACCTTATCAGGAGATGCACGGTTTCGTGAAGTACAAACCATGCACAAAGCCGAAGTCAATATGATGGTGTGTTCTAAAGCCATGGTCAACGTTGCACGTAAGTTACAGCAGCAATATGGAACGCCGTGGTTTGAAGGTAGTTTTTATGGTATTACCGATACCAGTCAGGCCTTAAGAGACTTTGCTAAGGCACTTAATGATCAAGATTTAGTTGGTCGTACCGAAGCGCTAATAGAGCGTGAAGAAACGCAGATTAGAACGGCTTTACTGCCTTGGAAGCAACGCTTGAAAGGTAAAAAAGTATTGCTGTTTACCGGCGGCGTAAAAAGTTGGTCGGTGATTTCTGCCTTGCAGGATTTAGGTATGGTCGTGGTGGCAACAGGAACTAATAAATCAACTGAAGAAGATAAAGCCCGTATTCGTGAATTAATGGGCGAAGACACGGTGATGGTTGATGATGGCTCTCCTAGAGCCTTATTGAAAATCGTCCATGATTATAAGGCTGATATTCTGATCGCTGGTGGCCGTAATATGTACACCGCATTAAAAGCCAAAGTGCCCTTTTTAGATATTAATCAGGAACGAGAGTTTGGTTATGAAGGGTATCAGGGCATGTTGGAATTGGTGCGTCAACTAGCCTTGACCATTGAAAGTCCAGTCTGGGAAGCGGTTAGAGCTCCAGCACCTTGGAACATAAAAACTACCTTAGAGCCAACTAGTCAACGTTGGGAGTGCTAAACATGGCCGATATCCTGAAAAGAAATAAAGCGCTCTCGGTCAATCCATTAAAAGCCAGTCAGCCTATCGGTGGTGCTCTGGCAACTTTGGGCTTTAACCGATCTATGCCGATGTTACACGGCTCACAAGGCTGCACTGCCTTTGCGAAAGTGTTTTTTGTTCGTCATTTCAGAGAGCCCATACCCTTGCAAAGTACGGCTATGGATCAAGCTAGCTCTGTCTTAGGAGCCGACGAAAACGTTCGGCAGGGTATTAAAGCCATAGCCGAAAAATCAAAGCCGGCACTGATTACTATATTGACTACAGGGCTTGCTGAAACTCAGGGCGCAGATATACACAGAAATGTTAGGGAGTTTAGAGAGGCCAATCCTGAATTTGCAAATATTGCCGTTGTTGCGGTAAACACGCCTGATTTTACTGGGAGTGTCGAAACTGGCTTTGCTGCTACTTTAACTGAAATCATTCGAGCTTTAGTACCTGATGCCAAACAGGCGGGTACTTATCCAGGTAAACGTCATCGTCAAGTGAATGTCTTGGTTAATTACATGCTGACACCGGGAGACCTAGAAGCCTTACGAGATATTGTTGAGAAATTTCAACTCAGAGCTGTTTTTGTTCCTGATATTTCAGATTCCTTAGATGGTTGTTTGACAGCTGAAGATTTTAGCCCAGTCACTATTGGTGGCACGCTAGTCTCCGAAATGGCAACTTTGGGTGATGCCTTAGCAACCATTGTGATAGGTCCTTCGCTTGCCAAAGCGGCAGAGGTATTAGAAGAAAAAACCGGTGTGCCTACTTATACAATTGCCCATCTTTATGGCCTGAAAGCCAATGATGAACTCATTTCAGCCTTGGTGGCAATTAGTGGTAAAACTGTCCCTGAGCAAATTGAACGGCAGCGTGCACAATTGCAGGATGCCATGTTGGATACGCATTTTATGCTGGGTCAGTTGCGTATTGCGATTGCTGCTGATGCAGATTTATTGAATGCTTTTATTGCCTTGGTTCAAGAAATGGGCAGTGAGGTTGTTGCGGCTGTCACTTCTTGCAACGTGCCGTTGTTAGCCAAAATTCCAGTAGATACTATCAAAATTGGCGATCTTGAAGATATGGAACATATAGCTAAGACCAACAAGGTGCAACTGGTGATTGGTAATTCTCATGCCGTAGATACCGCAGAAAGATTGGCTGTGCCTATATTAAGAGCAGGATTTCCACTCTACGACATTATTGGTGGTTATCAGAAGACATGGATTGGTTATCGAGGATCACGGCAGACCTTGTTTGATTTAGCTAATCTAGTGATTAATTATTCGCATGAAGAAATTCCTGTCTACCACTCTATCTATGGACAAAAACCAGAGAGCGAATTAACAGAATTTAATGTAAGTAAAACGCAGTCATGTCATTAAAAAGACGCATTCATCTCGTGCAATCCCCAGAAGAGAAAAAATTTATGGAAACTGCCTTAAAAATAGCTTTTGCAACTACTGATATGGAAATAGTCAACCAACATTTTGGTTCAGCTAAGTCCTTTGCAATCTATGCCGTTGATCAAGATCAAGCACAATTGTTAGAAGCTGCCGAGTTTGGTGTACTTAATCAGGATGGTAATGAAGATAAGTTATCGGTCAAGATTGAATTATTAAATGGCTGTGCAGCCGTCTATTGTCAAGCTATTGGAGCTTCGGCAATTAATCAGTTGCTCGCAAAAAATATACAGCCAGTTAAGGTACATGAGGGTAGCAAAATCATTGATTTAATAACTGATCTGCAAAATGAAATAAAAGCAGGGCCTTCTAGTTGGTTAGCAAAAGCGATTAATCAGTATAAGACTCCCGACCCTGATCGCTTTAAGAAAATGGAAGATGAGGGTTGGGATGAATAGCATAGCTTATAGGGGCAGGTCGCGACCTGTCCCTACGGTACATTAAAGCTGTTGTAAGCTGGAATAAGACTACTCAAGCGCAGCGCGTGGTAGCGTATCAGGCACAAAATCGGCACCTAGGCCGGAAACGCTTTTCTCGCTTACGCTAGCAAAGTCTTATTCCTGCCTACAAACTGATCGCTTTAAGAAAATGGAAGACGAGGGTTTAGATAGAACCTGTCCTAACGGCGTCTTAAAGAATCAAGAATCATTAATTTTTAACGGAGAAATGACATGGCAGCAGCCGCATTAGTTGTACAAGAAGATGACAGTAATCTAAATTCTGAAATTGTTAAGGATATGATCAAACAATTACGCGCGATCGATTCTTATGATACTTATGATGGTTGGTCGGAGGCTAAAATCATAGATCCTATTGTACTGACCAAGGAGCGCAAAAAAGATATTCCGGTTATTGGTGATCCTGATGAAATCACAATTGCAAGAGTTAAAGCTTATTACAATTCACTATCAACATTGATAGAGAAAAAGTCTGGGCTGATGGCAGCCCCTATGGTTCATCTGAGTCATGAAGGCTTTGGTCGTGCTTTAATTATGGTTGGCAAGCTTATCGTGGTAGACAAAATACTCCGCGACACCCATCGCTTTGGTTTTTCTAGCCTCGAAGATCTGCGTGAAAAAAGCGATAAAATCATCGCAAACGCACTAGGTTTGATTGAAAAATATAATGCAGCTGCAACAGACTGAGGGGGCAAAATGTCTGAAGACTTAAAACAGTTGGAAAAGGACGTTAAAAAGAATAAACGTCTGGCGAGCGAACAAGCAATGGAATTACATGATTTGATTGAAGATCGCTTACCTGAGGCCTATGCGGAAATTATGGGTATTGCAGAGGCGACGTATAAGGCCTGCAAAGCTTGGGATGATGCAAATCAAAAGCTGCTTGCTAAGCTTGCTGAAACAATCTAAAGGAGAATTCTATGGCTGAATTTGTAACGGGTGTTACTTTTGGAGGCAGTACTTGGACACCGGCTTATGTAACGGACATTAATCAAAAGACCTGCATTGGTTGTGGTCGTTGTTTTAAAGTATGCCCTCGTGATGTATTTGATTTGGTAGAAAAGTCTGAGGCTATGGATCCAGATGACTTTGATGATGATTATGGTGATTTCGAAGACGACGATGATAGCAGCATGGTCATGAGTTTAAAAAACAGTCTTGACTGCATTGGTTGTGAAGCCTGTTCCAAAGTCTGTCCTAAAGATTGCTTTACTCACGAACATAAGCAAGCTGCATAATTTAATATCGTCAAGTTATGCTATCAAGGATCATTAATTTTGTAGATACCTATGGCTAAAGAGCTTAGGTATCTACACAAATAATTGTAAGGATTACCAATCGCGAACGATAACATTGTGGTGAAGATCGTAGGGGCGTATTGCATACGCCCTTATAAAATAAGCTCTATAACA
>QVQD01000234.1 GCA_003584875.1 Methylococcales bacterium | reverse complement strand
ATAATTAATCCCAAAGCCATCTTGGCCGCATATGATGGAGACCATTCTGGTTCAGTACATTTAGTCGCTAAAGCGATCCCTAGAGCTCGTGCCTATCATTTTCGAATGGCAAAAGGCGGTGTGCCAGCAACGGATGAGGGTTGGATCTTATGTGGCGTTAGTACCCGCGCTGACTTTATGCTTAGCGGACTGGATGTCATGCAGGAATATGTATTTTGCGTTGCTGCTCTGACCCCAGAAGGCCTCTCCGATTATAGTGCTCCTATTTATAAAATAGTGGTTTAAATGTCTAATGCTGTAAGGCGATTTGGCGATAACAAGTCGCTACACTGAGACTCAGTAAGGTGAATTTAAGTGCGAATCCACCACGATGGTTGTAGGTATTAGTGTTTTAAACTGATTGTTTGTTTAACTAGAGTTTAGGAGTAAGCTCGAATGAATTAACAAAATAGGGTGGAAAACGTTTGATGCCCAACTTTTATTTTTTTGAATGTAGGGTATACGATAAGGCGATGAGTTATATGCTATTTGATTGATTTTAAATACAATAATGAAGTTTAAATATACTGAGCCGTTAACTTTTTGCACTCCGCTCGCCATAGACAAGGATCACTACGGTTACAATTTTTGTATAAATAATTATCGAAGCAGGCGTCATTATTCGTGATGATTTGAATCTCATGAATCAAGTCATCTTTATGGATTATGGTGTCTGCATTTTCAAGCCCTAGCGATTTTGCAAGACGCTGTAGACCTATAAGCGTTATACCTCCATCTTCAGAACAAACATTGAGATAACGAGCAATCATTGTTTGCATAAAATCCTGCTCGGCAATATGCCAATCATCTACCTCAAAACCTGGTTCAAAGTTTCTGTTCTTGGCTTTATAGTAAGCCGCTTCGGAAATCCATTGCTGTCGATAAGCGCAATCAGATAGTCTTTTGCTAGTGTGCTCATTTAGATTTATTTTTTCAGAAGATGAGTTCTGGGCTTCATTATTAGTAAATAAAAGCATAGCTTGTTTACAGGAGTATTTAGCGAAAAAATAATGTATTTCAAATGCCTGCGATTGTCAATTAATGCGCTTTTTTAAAATAAATGTTTTCTACTCTGGATCAATAGGCTGCAATAGTGCAATGGGTAGTAGTTGTATGCACTGTATGTAGGTATCCTAAGCTAGGCTGATATCCGCTTGTATTCTATAAAGTTTCTGTAATTAATTGCAGTGCTTTTGCTATACCCTGATTTTGTTGCATCTGCATTCTAGCTTGCTTAGCTTTTTCAGCCATAGCGGATGAACCTATTACTGTTTTAATAGCAGCGGCTAAAGACATCGCGGTTACTTTTTTTGCGGGCAATGGCTTGCCTGCTAAACCTAAGCTCTGCAATTGCTTCGCCCAAAATAGTTGTTCATCCATAAACGGTAAGACTATTGAGGGGCAACCCGCGCGAGTAGCTGCATGACTCGTGCCGGCTCCACCATGATGCACAACCGCGGCACAATGTTCAAAGACTTTTTGATGTGGATGCTTGCCAATAAAATAAATGTTTTCTATTTGAGTATTGGCTAAATATCGCTCAGAGCTACTCTGAATAATCGCTCTACAACCGGCCAAGTTAACAGCGTTTATAAACAAATCCATCGCCCATTCTGGCACGGCAGCTTGCAAACTAGCAAAGGTCATGTACACCGGTTTAGAGCCACTGGCTAAGTAATCAGTTAACGCTTGAGGGAAGTCCCATTGCAGGGTGTCTTCTGTCAGATTTAAAAAACCACAAGCCTGATGATTGCGTGGCCAAAATTCAGAATGACGACAGAATAAAGGATCTACCGCAACTAGATTGAGCTGTTGCGAAGTCAGTAATTCAGACAATACGTGCTTCGGTGGCTTAGCACCCGCCTCTAGCCATAAGCGAGTTAATGGTTTTTTAAGCGCCCAATTAAAGACGGTATCTAATAACGCCCAGCTAAATTTATTAAGATAAACGCCTAAATCAGGAAAACTAATGGGGGCAATAGCAGGATTAGGTACTGCTGCATGACAAAACATCACGCTAATAAAAGGCTTACTTTGCTGTAGTGCTGCTAATTTTAAAGGATATAAAAAGTGATGACCAATTACGTAATCATTTTCAGAGACTAACTGCTGAGCGGCTGCATAAATATCAGCTTCATAAATAAAAAACGCTTCATCTAATAATGCTCTTAACCATTGCAAAGCATGCATTTTAAAGGAACGCTGGGCAAAACCTTGCATATCAAAGTCAATATATTCGGGTACTTGCCGATAACTTATGCCTATTTGATCGCTGATAGTTTGATAGCTCTGGTTATCAATACTACTGACGACTAAAGACACTTGATGACCCTGCTTTTTCAAACCATCAGCTAAAGCTAATAAAGGTCTTATATCGCCATTAGAGCCCCACGTTTGTATGCCAATTTTCATCTGTTAATATTGTTCTTAAAATTAAATAGTTGAGTGTGAGTTCAACCACTCTTTTAATCAATCATTCATGCGAGTCTGCCAACTTGTTCCAGTGGCTCTAAATGCGGGCAAAATTGAATACTTACCAATGTCATTAAGTTAAGGACTGGGGGAAAGCAAATAATCTGTAGGTGCGACACATTCGCCCGGTAACTCAGTCATCAAGGATGCTGGGCGAATGTGTCGCCCCTACAAATCCTTAACTTAATGACATTGGATACGCCACCTTTATTCCTTATGGGTTATTGCTGACCGGCAGATAACTCTCAACAATATCACCCTTACGCTGTAACACGATGACGTTGTTTTGCAAGGCACGCTCTTTTACTTCTTTGTATAAATGAAACGTAGCCAATACCAAATGATGACGATAATCTTTGTAGGCAGGAAACAGCTTTTTAAAATTATCAATTTTCTTAGTCAATAATTTATCTAAATCCTTTTCATGTGCTTTGTATTTAACCTCAACGATAGCGACATCCTGACCGTTGACTAAGATCATATCAAATTCATCGCTAACGCCATTACTGGTACGAGAGATACTCTTATCGATAAAGTCATAATGCACACCAGCTAGAGTTTGTGTAACTTTTAAGGAGTTGTAAAAAAATTCCTCCGCAACATCGCCTTGGTTTTGTCCGATATTGCCAAGCATAGCACCAATACGCCCCAACTTTTCGTCAGTACGCTTCATTTGTTCATCAGTAAGCTTCATTTGCTCATCAGTCGCTCTTTGAGCAATAGCATTAAGCTTCATTTGCTCATCAGTACGATCTTGAGCAACAGCAAGACTTGCCACCAACGCTTTTAATTCATCATCAGTCATGTTCGTTTTCCCGTATTGGATGTTGATCATTCTAACATAGCAAATTATCATGTATAGACAAGTAAAGCCCTTAACATAACAACCATCATAGGAATACCCACCGTTTATATCGACAAAAGCTGGGGAAAAAAGCTGTTTGCACACCCTACATATTTATCGGGTTAAGGCACGCTAGACGCAGGAATTATTTACAATTGATTGATCAACCGTAATTCCTGCGGATACGGCGACATATAATAAGAGTCTTCTATATAGGGGTCGGGGCTTTTACGGAAATGATGCTTGAGTAAGGTTATCGGCACGATTAAGGGAATATAGCCGTTACGGTAGCGTTCTATGATTTCGCATAGTTCGGCTTTATCATCAGGGGCTAAGTCCTTTTTTAAATATCCTTGAATATGTTGTAAGACATTAACGTGATTCTTTCGACTGGCGACTTTTTTAAGCGTTATCATCAGTTGAGAAATATACTGTTCTGCTATTTGTTCAATATTAGTTTTAGTAACTCCCGCTAGCAGTTGCCCCATATCTCGATAATCATTATGACTCATAATGATCAGTTTATGGCGAGCATGAAATTGGGTTAAGGCGCTAGGTGTTAGTCCTGTTTCTAGCATTTCTTTCCAGCGGTAATAGACATAAACACGCTGGATAAAATTTTCACGTAATCCTGCGTCACCCATTCTGCCTTCTTCTTCTACGGGTAATAATGGATTCAAGCGCATCATTTCTTGAGCATAAATGCCTACACCATCTTTGTGAGATTGGTGTGTTTCATAAACTTTCACTCTTTCCATGCCGCAACTGGGAGAGCCTTTTTTTAAAATATAACCGCACAAATTGGCATGTAAGTGTTTTAGTTTTTCTGCGTGATCACGTAGTCGATCTGTTACATCCATTTCAGGATCTTTAACACCTACGCAGCGCACGGTCATACCAGCTTTTATTAAATGTATGGTTGGACGTGGAGTACCTAGACCAATTTCTACTTCAGGACAAAAGGGATGGAATTCAAAGAACTCAGCTAGCGAGCCAGTGATATAAGCATCTCGTTTGTGCCCACCATCAAAACGGACATTCTGCCCAATTAAACAACTACTAATGCCGACAGGAATTTTTTTCATATTATAAAGGGCTGTGGTTTGGGTTAGGGATGATGGTTTAAGGTTTTTTGATCAACGAGTACCGAAACAAACTGGCTCGCTTCTGAAATAGTATGTTCCATGGCAAGTATGAGCTGTGAAATATCGATGCTGATTTCTATGAATTCATGTTGCAAAGCTGCGATAGCTCGAGCATTGAGATTATGTTTAAGGTAGAGTACCTGATCTTTAAAGGCAGTCAACACCGGATTAATACTGTTTTCAGCACGGCGCATCGCTTTAATGAGTCGAGCATAATTTTGTTTGGCGGCTTTTAACTGGCGTTTACTATTATTTCGTAAGTTTCGATTGGTGTATTCATTGAGTTCATTTTCCCACTCATTGAATAAAGCCTCACTAACTTGTTCTATGGCTCTTATTCGATGGCTGACCTGTTCTGATTTTGAACAACAAAACTGATATTGTCTGTTCAGTAGATTATATCTATGTTCAAGACTCGATTCGTTAACGCTGACTAAGTTTTTAAAGCGCTCTAGTGCATCCTGAAATTCATCTCTAGTTTCTTGTAGGCTAGTACAGGTTTGCTCAACTTGATAAATTATCTGCTCGCGCTTATGTTCGCCTATGGATTCTTTGGCGCTGTAATAGACAGTACGTATTTTTTTGGAAAAAAAACCGCTGATTAAAGATAGCGCACTTGGGGCTTTACGAGATTCTGGCATGAGCGTGTTGAGGACGGTGTAGGCATTAGTCGATGATCACTGAAGTTCAATAGGGTTTAAGCGTTGTTCTTGTTGAGCGCTATTTTGAATATTGCTATTAATCGTTGCATCTGCTATCGCTTGAAATGATGTTGATATGTCGGTCAACATGAAAAAATTTGGGGCAAAATAGCTTTAATATTTGCCCACCATCTTATAGATAGATAAAGTACTTTTTACAGGGTTGCTATTATTGAATCTCCGCCCAGTTCTACCTTCTAATAGACGAATGTACAGGGCGAATTAATTCGCCCCTACAAAATTCTCGCTATTAAATCAATACCAGATCGTAATAACTACTCCTGACTCGCCATAGATATCTATACAAATAATAGGACTCTTTATAGGGTTGCTGTTATTGATTCTCCGCCCAGTTCTACCTTCTAATAGACGAATGTACAGGGCGAATTAATTCGCCCCTACGAAATCTCGGTATTAAATCAATACCAGATCGTAATAACTACTCCTGACTCGCCATAGATATCTACACATAATCGCTGTTCGGTAAGAATAGCGATAGCAGTTTAGAGCTTTAAAAGCATGTTCCTTGTAGGGGCGAATTAATTCGCCCAGTACATTCGTATGAACTACCTGTATCATGCTGTTTTTTAATGTTGTAGATAGCTATGTTGTTCAGCCGGAGGTTGGTAGCCTACTTAATTATGCAAACGGATGTTCCAAAATGATGGTTTCATCTCGTTCTGGGCCAGTTGAAATGATGGTGATTTTAACACCCACTAGTTCTTCTAAACGCTTGATATAAGTTTTAGCATTATCAGGTAGGTCATTAAAGTCGGTGATGCCAGCGGTAGTACCTTCCCAGCCGGGCATTTCTTCAATAATGGCTTGGCATTGTTCATACTGATCAGCACCTAAAGGAGCTGTTTCAGTGATTTCGTCATGTAAACGGTAAGCAGTACAAATGCCAATTTTTTCAAGTCCGTCTAGTACATCGAGTTTAGTTAAACAAATACCACTTAAGCTGTTGAGCTTGGCTGATTTCCGCATAGCAACTGCATCAAACCAACCGGTACGACGTTTACGTCCAGTAGTTGCACCAAACTCATGACCTTTAACGCCTAAGTGATCGCCATTAGCATCATGCAGTTCGGACGGAAAAGGTCCATTGCCTACGCGAGTAGAATAGGCTTTAGTAATGCCTAACACATAGTCGAAATCAAGAGGCCCTAAGCCACTACCTGTAGCAGCACCGCCTGCAGTCGTACTTGATGAGGTCACATAAGGGAAAGTACCATGATCGATATCTAATAAGGCACCTTGTGCACCTTCAAATAATAGGTTTTTTCCTTCTGCTTGATAGCTGTATAGTGTTTCGCTTACATCAGTCAACATAGGCTTAATGTGTTCACCTAGGCGTAACATCTCAGCTAAAGTCTGCTCATAATCGACGGCATCGGTATCGTAATAATTTGTGAGCATGAAGTTATGATAATCCAATAGTTCTTTAAGTTTTTCAGCAAAACTCTCAGCGTTCAGCAGATCACCTGCGCGTAAACCGCGACGTCCGGCTTTATCTTCATACGCAGGGCCAATGCCTCTGCCTGTAGTGCCAATGGCTTTGCCGCCACGCGCTTTTTCGCGGGCTTGGTCTATGGCGACGTGTACCGGCAAAATTAAGGTGCAGGCTTTACTAATAAATAAACGATTTCTAACGGAAATGCCGGCTTTTTCAAGAAACTCAATTTCTTCCATTAAGGCATTGGGTGATAAAACCACACCATTACCAATCATACATTGCACATTATCCCTAAGGATGCCTGATGGAATCAGGTGTAAAACGGTTTTTTCACCACGAATAACCAAAGTATGTCCTGCATTATGTCCGCCTTGAAAGCGAACAACTGCCTGCACTTCCTCGGTTAGCAAATCAACCAACTTTCCTTTTCCTTCGTCACCCCATTGAGTGCCGATGATAATGACATTTTTTCCCATAATTATTCCAAGCTTAAGCTAAAGGTCTTACGACCCAGTTTTGATTATCGTATTCTAAAATGGAGTTGCACGCTAAGTCTGCTGCGCTTCCAGTTTGTCCAGGCAATTGTTGAACAACAGCGCGTTGTTGAGCGCGTAAATCGCGTATTTTTTCAGTAAGCGCATTATCTTCATTATAAGGTGCAAAGATAAGTTCAGCTTGTGCTGAAGGATTGGCAGGTTTACTGAGTGCTGATAATAATTTTAAATCTGCACTAAAGCCTGTCGCAGGTCTGGCACGACCGAAGATAGCGCCAATATTATCGTATCGACCACCGCGGGCAATTTCTCTGCCGACCGAAGGTATAAAGGCGGCAAAAACCACCCCGGTATGATAATGATAGCCACGCAACTCTGCTAAATCGAAACTAATAGCCAGTGATGGAAAATAATGCGCTAGCTTGTCGGCAATACCCACTAAATCAGCTAATGCCGTTTTAACTTCATCGTTAGCTTTTGAAAATACCGATTGGGCTCTAGTAATTATGTCTTTGTCGCCATTCAGTTCCGGTAGTTTTAAGAACATGCTTTTAAGATCGCTATTGATGTTGTAGCTAGTCATTAATTCCGCAAGTTCAGGGCGAGCTTTGCGTTGCAATATATCAAATAATTCACTTTCTTGCTGCGCTGTTAATTCTGCTTGTTTTGATAAGGCGCGATAAATGCCGACATGCCCTAAGTCTAAATGCACATTTTGTAAGCCAGTAATGGCCAGCATTTCAAGCATCAGCCGAATGACTTCGATATCGCTTTCTATTCCAGCATGGCCATAAAGTTCTGCGCCCAATTGCATGGGGCTTCGTGTTTTCTCTAGCGGGTCACCGCGAGTATGTAAGATCGTCCCTGCATAGCATAGGCGTGTTGGCCACTCGTGCTTGATATTGTGAGCGTCCATTCGAGCAACTTGAGGGGTCATGTCGGCTCTAATGCCTAACATTTTTCCGCTAATTTGATCGGTGAGCTTAAAGGTTTGTAAATCTAGATCATGACCAGAACCGGTCAGTAAGGAATCTAAAAAATCAATGAAGGGTGGGATGACTAGGTCATAGCCCCAACAGCTAAATAACTTTAATAATCTACTACGTAATTGCTCTAGATGTTTAGCTTCTGCTGGTAGTATTTCATCTATACCATCAGGTAAAAGCCAGGAATCTTTTTGTTGCATGTTTTGTATGTCCACTCAAACAAAACGCCCCGCAAGCGGAGCGTTTTAATAGTCTTAACGTAGCAGGGTAAAGAAACTACCCTATTTACGGTTATTTTTGTTTCTTAAAATACTGAAAGAAATCTGAATCAGGATCGAGTAGCATAACGCTAGAACTTGAAAAAGTCTTCTTGTAAGCATTTAAACTGCGATAAAAAGTAAAGAATCCGGTGTCTGCGCCATAAGCTTTGGCGTAGATTTCAGCTGAAATAGCATCACCTTCACCGCGTAATATTTCAGCATCACGAAATGAGTTCGCTAATGTTACAACACGCTGTCTGTCTGCATCCGCACGAATTCTTTCTGCAGCTTCTGAACCTTGTGAGCGGAATTCTCTGGCAACTCGTTCACGTTCAGCTTCCATTCTACGAAAAACTGAACTACTGACTTCTGGAGGTAAGTCGATACGCATGACTTGAACATCAACAATTTCCATACCTAAAGCCGCAGCCACTTCTTTAGAATTGTTGGTTAAGATTTCACGAATAGCACTACGATCAGTTGAAATAAGTTGTTTAATGTTACGTTTACTGAACTCACTACGGAAAGCATCTTTAATAATTTGATCTAAGCGTAAATTTGCTTGGTCTATATCACCAGCCACTGTGGTGTAAAAGGTGCTGACATTACCAATGCGCCATTTAACAAAAGAATCAACGATGACGTTTTTCTTTTCAGCTGTTAAAAAGCGTTCAGGTTTTGCATCCATCGTTTGTATGCGAGCATCAAACTTCTTAACATTGTTAATGAAAGGTAATTTAAAGTGAATGCCCGGTTCATAATCATTTTTGACGATTTCACCAAGCCTAAATTTAATGGCTTTTTCTGTTTGATTAACGGTAAATACCGATGTCGACACCAATAGCAATAATGCCGCTAGGCCGATTAAAACTTTATTGACTGTCATTGACGTCCCCTCGCTTCACGTACGCGCGTCACAGGATGTTCAACAATGGGTTGTTCCTGAGTGACGACTGGTTGAGACTGTGGTTGATCACTGCTACCCGTGCTTGAGGGTGTGGATGAAGGTACCGTTGGTTGGCGTTGTGTTATCATTTTATCTAAGGGTAGATAAACCATATTATTCCCGCTTTTAGCGTCAACCATGACGGTATTAGTGCCTGATAAAACGGTTTCCATAGATTCTATGTAAAGACGCTTGCGAGTCACATCCGGAGCTTTGCTGTATTCAGCTAACAGTTTTGTAAATCGACTTGATTCACCTTCTGCTTGCGCAATCACTTGCTCTTTGTAACCTTCGGCTTCTTGCATTTTTCTAGCTGCAGCGCCTCGAGCTTTAGGTACTACATCATTTGAATAGGCCTCTGCTTCGTTGATTAAACGTTGCTGATCTTCACGAGCTTTAATCGCATCTTCGAAGGAGCTTTGCACTTGTTCAGGTGGTTGGGCATCTTGTAGGTTGACACTGGTGATTTGTATACCTGATTGATAGCTATCCATCACATCTTGGATTTCTTTTTTAATTAAGGTCACAATTTCACTACGGCCTTCGGTTAATACAAAGTCCATTGCGCTGCTACCCACTACGCCACGCAGGGCACTTTCAGTGACTTGTTTTAAGGTGAAGGCAGGATTAACGACATTAAATATGAATTGTTTAGCATCTTTAACTTGGTATTGAACGGCTAGCCTTACATCAACATAGTTTTCGTCTTTAGTTAGCATTAATGCTTCTTTAGGAACAGAACCATTAACCTGATCGCTGCCACCGCTACGGTAACCTACTTCTATAAAGCGTTGTTGTTTTACATTGACGATATCTACCCGCTCAATAGGGCTCGGTAAATGCCAATTTAAACCAGATTGCGTGGTGTTGATGTATTCACCAAAGCGAGTTTCTACACCATGGTTTCCTTCGTCAACGATATAAAAGCCACTTAAACCCCAAATGATCAGTGCACCTCCAGCCAAAAAGCCTAGGCTTTTCATAGAGGTTCCTGATGAAAATGGACTCGGTGAATCGTCATTATCTGAGTTGTTGTTACCACCCAGAAATTTTGTTAATTTTTCTTGTATGGAACGTATAGCCTCCTCTAAATCAGGAGGTCCTTTTTGGTCACCTTGACCACTCCATGGGTCTTTTTTATCATTGCCAGGCTCATTCCAAGACATGCTTATGCTCCGTTTGGATTATTAAGTTAATTATCACGAGAGGGTTTGGTGGGTATTCTATATCAAATCTCTTAAAAGGCGAAAACCACAACTGATAGACTTGAAGTTAGGAAAGCTTGTTTCTTCTTTTATAGTCTGGTGCAATGCTTCTGCCGTCAGCTATAGTTTCAGTTTTTACCTCTTTTAACAGGCCTAAGTGCCTAGCATCAATTTCAATAACTAGTTCATAAGCACCGAAGTCATCAATATGCTCGTTAATTATTTTTGCGCAAGTAAATAATTTAGCTTTGACGCTACCTTGATCAGGACGTAAATAACAGCGTATTTTTACTTTGGTTGACGAAAAAAGCTCCGCTAAAACCTCAAAAAGCAGTTCTATTCCTAGACCGGTTTCAGCAGATAGCCAAACACGAATAGCATTGCCAGATTCGTCTCTATCAACATGTGGTTGAATATTTTCTAATAAATCAATCTTATTATAGATTTCAATTTGCCTGATTTTATCGGCATCTATGTCTTCTAATACTTGATTGACTTGGTTAATAATCTCCTCTCGGTCTTCACTGTTTGCATCAATCACATGCAGTAGTAAATCAGCTTCACTCGCTTCTTGCAGTGTTGATTTGAATGCCGCTACCAATTCATGTGGTAAGTGGCGAATAAAACCTACCGTATCTGCCAAGACAATTTCAGTACTATTAGGTAACTGACAACTACGTAAGGTTGGGTCGAGAGTGGCAAAGAGCTGATCCGCCGCATAAATATCAGCACCTGTTAAGGTGTTAAACAACGTTGATTTTCCAGCATTGGTATACCCGACCAATGAAATGGAGGGAATTTCAGCTTTTTTACGTTTACTGCGACCTTGATGTCTTTGTTTTTCAACTTTGTCTAAGCGTTGCTGAATTTGTTTAATACGCAAGCCTAATAAGCGTCTGTCGGTTTCTAATTGGGTTTCGCCAGGGCCTCGCAAGCCGATACCGCCTTTTTGGCGCTCTAAATGTGTCCAGCCTCTGACTAAGCGAGTTGATAAGTGTTTAAGTTGCGCAAGTTCAACTTGAAGCTTACCTTCAAAAGATTGTGCGCGTTGTGCAAATATATCTAGGATTAAGCCGTTCCTGTCAACTACTCGAACGCCTAAGTATTCTTCAAGATTTCTTTCTTGGCTAGGTGCGAGCGGATGATTAAATAAAACGACGTCTGCCTCATAGGATTCAATGGTAGCTTTTAACTCCTCTAGCTTACCTTTGCCTACAAAATATTTTGAATCAGGACGTTTGCGACTGCCAGTGATGACAAATACAGGGTCAGTTCCAGCTGATTTAGCCAGTTCTTTTAATTCTAAAAGATCTTCCTGCCCAGAACGAAAAGTGAGATGAACAAGTATGGCGCGTTCACCCGAATCGGGACGATCAAACAATAAAATACTCCATTAAATTAGGGTGTAAAGATGCTGTGGGCTTTATGGCTTATTGTTCTTCTTCGGGGGTGCTAGTTTCATCGCGTGTCATTTTGACGCTCTTGCTAGGAACTATCGTTGATATGGCGTGTTTATAAACCATTTGACTGATAGTGTTTTTTAGCATGATCACATACTGATCAAATGAGTCGACTTTACCTTGTAGTTTAATACCATTAACAAGAAAAATTGACACTGGGGTATGTTCTTTTCTGAGGGTATTTAGGAAGTTATCCTGTAAATTTTGACCTTTGGACATTTGACTGCTCCTTGTTGTTCTAATTAAATTCTTCTTAAAGATAACTGCAATTTCCAGTTAATACAAATTAAACGGGTTTAGTCAGTTTCTGTTGCTCTTATTCTATCAATAGATGTACTGAGTCGCTGCTATTTTATGTGAGTTATTTTTAATTTAACGATTAAGCTACGGAAATCTTCATCAGATAGTGCGTCATTTAATATTAAATGAGAATGTTTTTCTTGTGTAGTCTTTATTGATAGTAAACAACTTTTTTTGTAATGTAAAAAAATGGCAAAGGGAGTGACGACGGTAGAGTTTAAAATTTCGATGGCGACTAAGTCATGATCTTTTGATATTTGCCATCCAATAGTATCAGTATACTTAATAGTAAGCTGATTATTTTTTAAATGCTTTAGTGTTATCCAGCCTTGTAAACACGTTCCTATAATGAGTATTGATTTAAAAACTAAGCTTAGATCATTAGCTAGGCTAGCACCTAAAGCTAAGGCATGAATTAAAAGTACTAAGGCTCTTAATTGTTGAGAAGGTTTAATTTTCAACAATAGTGCCGGCTCAGGGTGTTGTGGCATTGTATAGATTTTAAAGTTTATGTAGTTAGCAGATGTTATGCAGACATTCAGCGCCCCTACGGGCTTATTCCAACAAAAACCTGCGGTGCTCGGTGCGCCAAACGAGACCCAAACGACATTGCTGCCTAATGTTAGCAATCAAGTAAATCCTAAGCTGTCGATTAAAGTTGTCTTGGTGATTTAAGTTTTGGTAAGGTTATTTTAATCAGCTGCTTTTCGCCTCTGATCTTGACTTGCTATATAATCAAACCCTATTTTAAAACGGACGTTGCTATTATGAATCCCAATTGGAAAAACTTTCTACTCAGTCAACATGCGCACTTCGAAGGCGATGTGACGATTACATTTGCAGCTAGTTTAGCGCATAACGACCAAGTGCTGTGTCCTTTGTTGCATTTTGGTGTCTTGACCGTAAGTGGTGCAGATGCGGGTCGTTTATTGCAGGGGCAAATAACCTGTGATGTTAATGAATTAACAGAAATGAAGAGTAGTTTAGGCGCTTTATGTAATCCTAAGGGTAGGGTCATGACAACTTTTTTATTAATTAAAAAGGCTGATGTCTTCTTAATGATTTTGCCGATAGCTTTATTAGAGACTGTTAAAAAAAGACTGCAAATGTACATTTTAAGGTCGGCGGTTATTATTGCAGACAGTACTGAATATTATTGTCTGATGGGCTCGAGTGCCTCTGAATCAGCCACTGAAGCTTTCATGCATACTCAGCAAGAAAATATCATCAGTATTCAATTTTCATCTACAAAAAATCGACAGTTAATTATTGCAGAAACTGAGCCAGCCATTGCTTACTGGACTGAGCAGCTTGCGATGGGCTATCAAGCTGAAAACTCTGAGCATTGGCGCTATCTTGATATGTTGGACGGTATTCCTTGGATGACTAATGAAACCTCTGAAGAATTTATTCCGCAGATGCTTAATTTAGATCAGTTAGGTGGGGTTAGCTTTACAAAAGGCTGTTATACGGGTCAGGAAATTGTTGCGCGTACTCATTATTTGGGTAAAGCTAAAAGAGCGCTTTTTTTGGCAGATTGTGCAATACCTAAAGCGCCTTTAGCTAATGAAATTATTATCGATGGCACAACTGCTGATGGGCAGTCACTGGGGCGAGTGTTGCATGCCCAATATAGTGGTGCGCGTTATCAAGCTGATAGTGATTTGTGTAAGTTATTACTGGTATTGCCTGTGGCTGATGAAAGCCTAGTTGATCTAAAATTAAAAGAAGCGCCTCAGTTTTCTATTACCATCAATTAGGAGTTAGCTATGAATACTTCAGCAGGTTTAGCTTTTCGTCGTTTAGGTATGCTTACTATTTTTGCCGTTTACTGCGTAATACTAGCAGGTGGTATCGTTAGAGCTTCGGGTGCGGGTATGGGCTGTCCAGATTGGCCGACTTGTTTTGGGCAATGGATACCTCCGACCGAGGAAACGCAGTTGCCACCTAATTACCATGAGATTTATGCGCAGCGAGGTTACGAGAATACTCAATTTAATCCAGTAAAGACATGGACTGAATATACCAATCGTTTACTGGGGGTCAGTATTGGTTTTTTGATTTTTTTAACGGCTTGGTCCTCACGTATTTATCGTAAAACCGATAAAACTATCTTTTATCTTTCTTTAAGTAGTTTTTTTCTGGTTGGATTGCAAGGCTGGCTAGGCGCGCATGTGGTCGCGAGTAATTTAAAGCCTTATATGATTACCGCTCACATGTTGTTGGCCTTGGTTATTGTGGCCTTATTAATTTATACCATTACTAGATCGCAACATGAATCCTTACGCCAGCTTGATACTGGTGATTTGCCTGCCAAATTTAAGAAAGTTTTATGGGCTGCGATGCTCATGACTTTAGTACAGATTTCTATGGGTACGCAGGTGAGAGAGGCTGTTGATGTTATTGCACATGCTAATATAGAGCGCCAGTTTTGGCGTGATGACTTCCCGATTATTTTTTATATACACCGGTCTTTTTCATCTATTATTCTGTTTACAAATCTATGGTTAGCCCGAAAGCTTTATCTTGCGGTTGATAAAAATAGCTTATTGTTTCGTACCGGCTTTGCTATGATCGCCTTGGTCGTTTTAGCGATAGTGGCGGGTATCAGTTTAGATCGATTAGGCGTGCCAGCGCTAGTGCAGCCCTTGCATTTGCTATTGGCTAGCTTGATATTCGGTGTGCAATTCTTTCTTTATCAGAGTTTGAGTTACGCTAACAGATCGTTAGCGTAGTTGGAGTAAAGCAGCTTTAGCTGTTTTAAAGCGCAATAGCTGAAGCTATTGCGCTCTAGCTAATGATAATGCTAAGGCTGTTTTAAATAGCCTGCTTAATTCGAGCTAAAGCATTTTCCAAATTAGCCATGCTAGTCGCTATAGAAATTCTAATGTGACCGTCAGTTCCAAAGGCTGAGCCAGGCACTAAGGCCACGCCAGCTTTTTCGATTAAGTAATCAGAAAACTCCAAATCGTTGTTAATGCCGTCCAAGCGTGCGATGAGCTTTTCTATGTTAGGGAATACATAGAAAGTGCCATCCGTTTCTAAGCATTCAACGCCTTCGATACTGTTCAGTTCTGCGACCACATAATCATGGCGTTTTTTAAATTCCACGCACATGTTGCTGATAAAACTTTGATCGCCTGTTAAAGCTGCTTCGGCAGCATATTGTGAGATAGACGTAGGATTAGAGGTGCTTTGTGATTGAATAGTGCACATCGCTTCAATCAAGTCAGCAGGGCCTGCGGCATAACCGATACGCCAGCCGGTCATAGAATAGGCTTTAGATACGCCATTCATTACCACAGTACGGTCATAAAACTCGGGATGTGCGTTTAAGATATTAACAAATGAGCCTTGATTCCATAAGATATGTTCGTACATATCATCGGTGGCGATAATAATATTAGGAAAATCTGCTAATACATCACCCAATGCTTTAAGTTCGTCTAAGCTATAAGCGACACCAGAAGGGTTAGAAGGGCTGTTGATAAAAATTAAACGAGTATTATCGGTGATGGCTGCGCGTAGTTGCTCAGGTGAAATTTTAAAATGCTGCGCTTGAGTGGTTTCGATAATAACGGGTACACCGTCTGCTAACAACACCATGTCAGGATAAGAAACCCAGAAAGGTGCCGGTATAATAACTTCGTCACCCGCATTTAATAAGGCTTGAGTTAAGTTGAAAGAGCTTTGTTTACCGCCGCAGGATACTAAAATTTGTTTAGGCTGATAATCAAGGTCATTATCCTGCTTAAATTTTGCGATAATAGCTTTCTTTAAACTAGCGGTGCCATCAACAGCCGTATATTTAGTAAAACCGCTATCCATAGCCTTAACCGCAGCGGCTTTAATATGATCGGGGGTATCAAAATCAGGTTCACCCGCACCTAAGCCGATAATATCTTTACCTGCGGCACGCATTTGAGCGGCTCTGGCAGTAATGGCTAGGGTAGGGGATGGTTTTACCGCGAGGACTCTATTAGAAAGTGTTATGCTCATGTTCTACTGGATAAGATTATTAATTAAATTCTTGGGATTATACGCTATGTGTGGACTTGCTAAAAACCCGATATTAAAAAAATGATTGATTTTGACGTTGCTGCATTCTGTGCGCATCGATACGCGCAATTTTTTTATAAGGGTGTTGATTTTGTAGGTCGGGTTACGCTATCGCTAACACGACCTAGGTTACTGCGAGTCTGATCTGATTGAGAAATTAAATGAAGAAACAATTTAAACTCCATAGTAAATTTAAGCCTGCAGGTGATCAACCTACTGCTATTAAAGCCTTAGTTGAAGGCTTAGGTGATGGTGAGGTGCACCAGACTTTGCTAGGCGTTACCGGTTCGGGTAAGACCTTTACCATCGCAAATGTGATTAATGAAACACAGCGTCCCGCGATGATTATGGCACCGAATAAAACACTCGCAGCTCAGCTATACGGAGAAATGAAAGAATTTTTTCCGGAAAACAGCGTGGAGTATTTTGTTTCCTATTATGACTATTACCAGCCAGAAGCTTACGTGCCCGCCTCTGATACCTTTATAGATAAAGATGCTGCGATTAACGAGCATATCGAACAAATGCGTTTGTCAGCGACTAAAGCCTTAATTGAGCGACCAGACTCTATTGTGGTAGCAACTGTTTCAGCCATTTATGGTTTGGGCGAGCCAGAATCCTATTTCCAAATGGTCTTGCATTTGGTTAAAGGTGATTTGATTAATCAACGTACTTTATTGCGCCGTTTGGCGGAAATGCAATATACCCGTAACGATATAGAATTGCGTAGAGCGACTTATCGAGTGCGTGGCGAAGTGATTGATATTTTTCCTGCTGAGTCTGAAAGTGCGGCTTTAAGAGTAGAGTTATTTGATGATGAGCTCGAGCGCTTATCTTTATTTGATCCCTTAACGGGTGAAATTCTTCAGCGTTTGGCGCGTTATACGGTTTATCCTAAGAGTCATTATGTTACGCCTAGAGAGCAATTATTATCCGCTGTCGAATCGATCAAAATAGAACTTAAAGACCGTCTCAAACAATTGCGTTCATTAGATAAATTAGTAGAGGCGCAACGCTTGGAGCAGCGTACTTTGTTTGATATTGAAATGATCTTAGAGGTTGGATACTGTTCAGGTATAGAAAACTATTCCCGATATTTGTCAGGGCGAGCTGCAGGGGAGTCGCCCCCGACTATGTTTGATTATTTGCCCGATGATGCCTTGGTGATTGTTGATGAAAGCCATGTCACCGTTCCTCAAATAGGCGCGATGTATAAAGGTGATCGCTCCCGTAAAGAAACGTTGGTCGAATATGGCTTTAGGCTACCTTCTGCGCTCGATAATCGACCTTTAACCTTTGCTGAATTTGAAGCTAAATCACCGCAGCGTATTTATGTGTCTGCTACACCAGGACCTTATGAGCGAGAGCATTCTGATGTTTTTGCTGAGCAAGTGGTTAGGCCAACCGGTTTGTTAGATCCCATAGTCGAAGTCCGTCCTGCGACTACGCAAGTAGATGATTTGTTATCAGAGATTAATTTACGTGTCAGTGTTAAAGAGCGGGTTTTGGTAACTACTTTAACTAAACGGATGTCCGAAGATTTAACTGAATATCTGTCAGAGCATGGGGTGAAGGTGCGTTATTTACATTCGGATATTGATACCGTAGAGCGTGTTGAGATTATTCGGGATTTAAGATTAGGTCAATTTGATGTATTGGTGGGTATCAATTTGTTACGAGAAGGTTTAGATATACCTGAGGTTTCTTTAGTAGCGATACTCGATGCTGATAAAGAGGGGTTTCTCCGTTCGGTGGTGTCTTTGGTGCAGACCATAGGTCGTGCGGCTAGAAATGCACAGGGTAAAGCAATTTTATATGGCGATAAAATCACTAAGTCTATGCAACAGGCGATAGATGAAACTGAGCGTCGACGTGAAAAACAGCATTTATTTAATGTAGAACATAAGATTAATCCGACGACTATTTTCAAATCCATCACTGATATTCTTGAGGTGGCTATTCCTGGCTCAGGATTGCCGGGTAATGTTAAATCTCAGAATAAAGCAGCAGAGCCGACTGCAGACTATAAAAGCATGAATCCCAAACAGTTGGGTAAAAAGCTCAAGCAATTGGAAGATGAGATGTATCGCTATGCAAAAAATCTAGAGTTTGAAAAGGCGGCAAGTGTTCGTGATGAAATACGCTTATTGCAAGAACAAAGTTTGGTTTAAATGTTATGGAGTAACCTTTGTTAATATGTAAAGATTATTGACACTTTGTGTAGTGTTAGCGATAAAAAACATGGCGTGCTGCAAGGCTTAACCGTTCGTCCTGAGCCTGTCTAAGAATGAGCAGTTAAGCCGTTCATGGCTCGACTGGGTTCACTACTAACGCCTTAACCTTATGCTTTACCGCCTTAAGTTGGTTGTCTGACAATTGTAAAGAAATATGACACATAGACGGATGGATAAAGCTTTTATTAATTGATGTCACGCAGTATGTTTTTTGTCCTCGTTTGCCGTGCTCGGCGTGGCAAACCAGAGTAAAGCCACGTTACTGCGTAACATCAGTTAGTTAATCAATAAATAGTTGTATGGCCACTAAAAATTGATTAGTAAAAGGTTTAATAGCCCTATGCCATGAGCGCTAGCTCACGTTTGTTATGACGATGCCAATAAGCTAAGCCTATAAACCCAAGTCCAAGCATTAACAAAGTGGTGGGTTCTGGAACTTGGTATCGACCATTGTAGCTGCCGTCTGCAGTTGCATAACCGGTAGGTGTAGCTGAGAAGCTATATTGGTATTGGCTATTGCCATTATAAGTTACTTTAACAACTTCGCTGGCTTGAGCATTCGTTGGAGCCGTTACCCCAAGTAAGTGAGTAAGGTAGTTGCCTGGGTTTAATAGGCCGTCCTGGCCGACAATAATTTGACCATTAACGAGTTTGATAGTAGCAATGCTGGGATTGCTGGCTAGTTGCCAAACGTTAATTCCAGAACCAGGCACTCCCTCATGAGTAAGAAAGTAAGTAGTAGCTGCATCTAATTGCGAAGTAGTTAAGGTTTTACCTACAGAGTTGCCTGCTGCAGTAATATAGCTATGTACCAAAGCATCGCTGTTATCAGTCCAATCTGATAGTAAAAGATTGCTAAGGCTTGCAACGGTTCCGTTGTTAAAGTTAACCGTCATAGTAGTGATTGTTGGAGTTGGTAAGGGCGTTCCCAGTTGTACATTGCCAGGAATTGAGGGACTATTCATTAATACGCTTTTTACATTTGCGATATCAGACGGCGCAAGTGTTAAGAGGCCAAGTGCTGTAGGGGTTGGGGGTGTTGTTTGTTCATAAACGGTGTAGCTGCCGCCACTAATGCTTATGTCACTTATGTTTGTTGAGGAAACAGGGCCAAAAGCTTGTGCGCCTATGGGCGCAAATAAAGCTATGGGGATAAATAAGGTTGCTATTGATTTAAGTTTCATGATGCCACACTCGCTATAAGAGATAAATTTAAACGGTTGTTATGACTAGCTTAAGAATCTAAAACGAAGGAATTAGATTGATTGGTTTTTTGAGCTAGCGCTGATGTACATTAATGCAATTACCAAGCCAATTATTTATTTTAAAAAGCATAATATGTTTTTTTTATTAAAGTTCATCTAGTTATATGCAGTATTTATTGCTTCTTGTGTTGGCTGTTAGGTCGTAGAGATATTAAATAAACAAATTTGTAAAAAAATCTGACACTTTGAGGGGAAAAGGGGAGGTAATCGCTAATATTAACTTCAAGTTATGTTAGCGATAGCGTAACCTAAAAATCGTAGTTCATTTTGCGGCTTACTAACGTTAGATATAAAGTTTTATAAGATCTATTTTGACTAATAACAATAGTATCGTTCATTTAAAAAAAGCATAGAAATACTGTTAGATAAAAACATTCTATAATTAAATTGAAATGTTTTTTTGCGCTACCTATATTTTTAGTGCTAACATGCCCCGCGGTTAAAGTTTGAGTCGGCTTCATTAAATGAAGCTGGAATTTGTAAAGCCAGCATTGCTGGTAATTTTTTTAGTTAAAAAGAGTGTAATATGTCAGATCAAGTTGTAGGTACCGTTAAGTGGTTCAATGATGAAAAAGGTTTTGGATTTATTGAGCAGGAAGGTGGAAAAGATGTTTTTGTACACCACAGTGCAATTAACGGCGCCGGCCGCAAAACCTTGCGCGAAGGCCAAAAAGTTACTATGGAAGTGACTCAAGGTCAAAAAGGACCGCAAGCTGAGAATGTAACCCCAGCGTAATAAAATTTAAACCGAATTCCATTGCTAATAAGTTTTGGAATTCGGATTTATTTTTGATTAAATCAGTTTAGAAGTAATTCTCGTAGTTCCTTAAGCTTAAGAGCTAAGCTCTAAATTCTCTTGTTATTTGGGTCTATCACCTGTTGGTAATGCCGAAATAATGATGTCCTTGAGTCCCAGAGTTAAATTTTTACTATGGCTTTAATAATAATGAATTTTGCATTGGCTGCAATAATTTGATGATTGCCGAATAAGCGCTCAAGTTGGCTTTGATAATTCAAATGTCGATTGCCAATCACCCATAATTCTCCGCCTTTTCTTAATACTCTTCTGGATTGTAAAAATAAACTGACGGCAATTTGATCGCCAACGGTGTGCTGTTGATGAAACGGGGGGTTACAAAGAATCAGATCGGCTGTACTGCTTTCAAAATCACAAAGACCATCTCCCACAGTAAACATAGCAAAACGCTTTTGATCAAAGGCACGGGAAAAATTATCTTGAGCCGATGCTACGGCCATAAAGGACTCGTCAACAAAATGGATGTTCGCTAAAGCATTGCGTTCGGCAGCTATTAAACCCAATAGACCATTTCCGCAGCCTAAATCAATAATATCCCTGATGGCTGGTTTGATAGGGATATGCTCAAGAAAAAATCGCGTACCTATATCCAATCTTTCTCGCGAAAACACATTGGCATGATTACTAATTAAATAATCCGTATTTTCTAGTGTGTAGCAAATGGGATAAGGATTAAGGGTAAGCGGGATGCGCTCATCAGGAGTAGCACTAATCAGCCTTGCTTTTTTTCTAGCTAACGAGGTCGTAGTTGGGCCGATTAAACGTTCAAGTAACGTCCAAAGTGCGCTCGGCAGCGCCTTTATCATGCCGGCTAAAATAACTTGGCTATTAGGGGTCAAATGTGGGCGAATACGAATTAACTGATCTTCTAGTAATGCTAAGGTCTTTGGCGCTTTAATGAGTACGGTATCAAATAAGCCTTGCAAGGGTTCTAGGCTATTGATGAGTTGGACTTGCTGTAGCGAAAGTCCATTTTCGGTTAAATTAATGCGAGTGGCTTGTTGTGAAAGATAGGAGTCTGAAAAGGCTGTCGGTTGGAATGCGTTTAAGGCTAGGGCTAAGGCTCCAAAGCTATCATTAATAATCAAAATACGAGGCTTTGTCAGGGCTGGTAAAGTTTCTGCAACCGTATCAAGCAAGTATTCATCAGCCGCATCCCAAGCGCGAAGAAGTTCTAATGGCCGCTTGGGTAAGCGCTGCAAGGTAAACTCTCCTAGTTTAGTTTTTAGGAGTTGTTCAGATGGATTAGTCATAGCTTAAAATCTTAAGCGCGTGACATAAATTTTCCGGTTTCAGTATTAACCTTAATGAGTTCGTCGGTTTCTAAGTATTCAGGGACTTGCACTTCTAAGCCGGTGCTTAATTTAGCCGTTTTAGTACGACTTGATGCGGTTGCACCTTTAATACAAGGAGCTGTTTCCACGATAGGCAGAATAACTGAGCTAGGTAATTCAATGCCGAATACTTCGTCGTCAATGAGTAATGCGATAATGCCTTCAAGACCTTCAGTTAAGTAGTCAACTTGATCTTCTAAGTCTTCACGCCCCAGGCTGTATTGTGAGTAATCTTCCATATTCATGAAAATATAGTGTTCACCGTCGACATAAGAAAACTGTACTTTGGCTCTGACTAAGTCAGTATCTTTAAAAAAGTCATCACCTTTAAGCGACTCATCAAGTTTTTGTCCGGTTTTTAGATTAGTAAAACGAATTTTATACAAGGTTGAAGCGCCTCTTGAAGAAGGACTTTTGGCATCGACCTGTTTTACTGCATGAGGAATGCCATTAATTTCAACAACCATGCCTCGTTTTAAATCACTTGCCTTGGCCACACTTATCTCCTGAGTCAGTTAAAGGTGCTGTCGCTAAAATAAGCAACATGCTTTTAGAATGGTGATTATTATAACCTAAATTGCCATACAAGGCCGCCAAGAGCAATGCAATGCAGTTCAGCTCGCTACTCAATAGGTAATTGGGATAACCTGGGGTGTAATACGGTTATTGCCTATTACACCCTACACTCTAAAATACTATAACTAAAAGATTTATATGGCAGTTAAGTAACAGATTTAGGAGTTTCGACAACGCCAGAACAGTATTATTAGTCTTAGTAAAGTCATCCTCTAAACTTTTAGGGATTGCATGAGGCAACATAAGGAGCTTCTCAGCACTTTTAAGGCGCTCCTAATTGCTTGTGAGGATAATATCCAAACCAGCCAAGTGCTCATTAAATCTCATAGGGATATTCTTAGGACAATTAAGTTGCTTACCTTCTTGTATAAGGTAACTGTGAGCACATCATAAATGCACCTCACAACATATAACTCAGTCCTCAAAACTATTAATTGACTCACTAAATCGATTAAGAGCTTCCTCTGCATAATTAAGTCGCTCCCTGCATTATTTATGAAGCCTGCAACACAGCTAAGTAGGCCAGAATAAGACTTTGCGAGCGTAAGCGATTAAAGTGTTTCCAGCAGGCACGCAAGAGCAGCTTAGGGCAGATCTGTGAATTAATTTGCTAATTAGTTATGCCCAGTAAAATGGCGCTCTAAAGAGGATATTACTTAAACGACTCTAGCAAATTTTATGTTAATTAGCAGCGGCTATTGCTAAGTTAAGTCTTCGCGGTTATGCTCTTACTCTATGAACCTATCTTTTGTCTCAAAAAAAATCAAGCTGACGTCAGAACACAATCAAGGCGTTGTTGTCGCTGCAATAGGAATATGCAAGCGATGTTTGGCATGGGTTTTAGTCAGTGTTTTAGGCTTGTTATTAACGAGTCAATCATCAATGACCTGGGCAGCTTTAGAGCAACATTTAGCGGCTAATCAACAGCTGAATACCCAGCTTTCGAGACAGCAAGAGACTAGCTTGGTGTTAAGAACCCATAAATCGCTGACTTCTGGTGATGTTTGGGAGCGTATTCGTTTGGGAATGAAAATTCCTAGGTCACAGCGACCTACTCAGGAGCTTATCTTAAATAATCATCTGACTATTCAATCAAGCTTTAGGCGCATGAACCAAGAAGTAAGTCACGAGACAGCTAAAGATTCGAAGGTTTGGCAGAGTCTGAGGCCTGCTCCGGCAGTTGCGCCTATGTATAACTATACTTCTTATGGACGTTTGAGATTTAGTGGTGCTGTTGCTTTAAAAAGTACAAACATGGCAGTTAATAAAATAGGTCAACAGACGAGTAATGATTCGAGTTCGGCTTTAAGTACAGATCTTAATAAACCTAACTCTTTAGTCGCGCCAGTCCAGTCTCTTATCAATAATCAGTATGATCGAGTTAACAAGCATATAACTTGGTATAGTCAGCATATCGATTATCTTCAGCAAGTTTCGGAACGAGCTCAACCCTATTTATTTCATATCGTAGAGAGCTTGAGTCAACAGCAGTTACCAGCCGAGTTGGCATTGTTACCTATTGTAGAAAGTGCTTATCAAGCTAAGGCCTTATCACCCAAAAGTGCAGCAGGGCTTTGGCAATTTATGCCGAGTACTGGACATGATTTAGATTTATATCAAACAGCTCACTATGATGCCCGATTAGATATTGAGGCCTCTACACAAGCAGCAATTCGTTATTTATCTTTTTTAAAGCAACATTACAATGGTGATTGGTTGCTGGCTTTAGCAGCTTATAACGGTGGATTAGGTATGGTCGATAATGCTATAGAGCGTAATGTTGCGGCAGGACAGAGTGCTGATTATTGGTCATTACAATTACCCGAAGAAACAAAGATCTATGTGCCTAAGTTTTTAGCTTTATCTACTATATTTTCAAATCCTAAAGCCTATGGTTTAAATTTAACGCCGATTAAGAATGAAGCTTATTTTGTTAAAGTACATATTAATAATCACTGTGATGTTGCCTATTTGGCTGACAAAGAAGTGAATGAAGTTGCGAACTTATCTGATTTGAGTGTCGAACATTTTAAACGTCTAAATTCTGGATATCTAAAAGCTAAATTGGCTGGTCAAGGCCCCTTTACCTTTTTCATGCCTATGGAAAATGCTCAACAGTTTCGTCACCGTTTGGGTAGCATTGCTCAATTTTTTAATAAGCCTAGATCAATTGCTGTAACTAATGCAGCACCTTTGTTTAAACAATCCTTGCTGACTAAGGCTGATGACTCTATGTCATTGTCGCTATGGTCTGAGCAGTTAAGTGTAGGTGGTTTAGCAGAGTCGATATTATTGCGATAACTAAGGCTCTAAAAAGGCTCTAATAGCAGAAATGCCTTGTCCACCCACCTTCTGTGCATCTAGCAAATTAGCTTTTACTAGGCCTCCTAAGGCGTAAGTCGGTAAATTTGTTTGAGCGACTAGATGAGCAAATTGATCCCAGCCTAAAGGCGGTGTATCAGGATGAGATTTTGTTTTTAGCACTGGAGCAAGCACGACAAAATCAACACCTATTTGTTGGGCATGCTTTAATTCCGAAAAATTGTGGCAAGAGGCGGCAAGCCATGCCGTTGAGCTTAAATAGCTGGGTCGTTGGCTAAGTGACATTAAGTCTTTGCTGGTTAAGTGTAAGCCGTCCAGTGCATAAGTAGGGGCATTATTGACAGAGGAATTAATTAATAAGCGTGCGCCTGCTTTTTGGCATAAAGAGTAAGCTTCTTTGAAAAAAAAACTAAGTTCCTCAGTGCTGGCGTTTTTTAAGCGTAATTGAATAAGCTTGATGCCCTGATTTAATAAGTGCTGTAGATTTTTTAAGTGTTGAGTTTCTTCAGTATCATCCAAAATAGCATAATAAGTGGGTAGTTGAGCGGCGATCATGATGGCTTGATTAGCTGCAGGGAACTTATAATTTTTAAGTTCATTAGCTGTGACCCATTTAATAGCTTGACCTTCATTGCCTTTCGCTTCGCCTGAAAACTGTTCAACTAAGAATACATGCAATTGCACAGTTAAATCAGGATAACTATGCGTAATGGATATAAGTGGTGTTGTAGCCAGCACAGTAATAGCTAATTCTTCCTTAAGTTCTCGGATTAAAGCCTGTTGCGAGGTTTCACCGGATTCAATTTTGCCGCCAGGAAATTCCCATAAACCACCTTGATGTAAGGAAGGTTTTCGTAAAGAGATTAGGATTTGTCCATGAGTGTTTTTTATAACACCGACAGCAACGTGGAGAGTTTTCATGGTAAAGAGTAAAAAAGGTAAGGGACTAAAGGCTTAAAGGCCATCCATGCGGGTAATAAATATCGTATTAGCGTAGGTCGGGTTAGCGATAGCGTAACCCGACATTTCGTAGGTCATTTATCGGGTTACGCTATCGCTAACCCAACCTACATAAAATCTTGATTTTGGCAGTGACGCGGAGCGTGCGGACGATAAACATCTTAGGGACAGGTCGCGACCTGTCCGGTAGATGGCTTTATCCAGATTTAAGTACGATATTCAGCATTAATCTTCACATAATCATAGGATAAATCACAGGTTATGACTTCTTGTGTGGCATTGCCTCGACCTAGTTTGACGGTTATGGTAATTTCTTCTTCGTTCATGACCTGTTGGCCGGCTTCTTCAGTGTAATCCGTGGCGCGTCCACCGTTTCTTACAATGCACACATCATTTAGAAATAGCAGTACGTTTTCCAATACCATATTTTCTATGCCTGAGCGGCCTACTGCAGCCAATATGCGGCCCCAGTTGGGGTCGCTGGCAAAGAATGCGGTTTTGACTAAAGGCGAGTGGGCGATGGTTTTACCAACACGAACAGCCTCTTCGTCGTTGAGAGCTTCCTCAACGACGATACGAATCAATTTAGTAGCGCCTTCACCATCTCTAACAATGGCTTCGGCGAGTTGTTTACAGACGCTCATCAGGGCGGCTGCAAAAATAGCATAATGCTCACTTTCTGCGCTTATTTCGGGTGCACTGGAACAGCCACTGGCCATCACCACACACGCGTCATTAGTTGAAGTATCGCCATCAACAGTAATACGATTAAATGATTGTTCAACCGCTACACTTAAACACTGTTGTAATAAATCTTGATTGATTTTGGCATCGGTAGCGATAAAGCCCAGCATGGTGGCCATATTGGGTTGTATCATGCCAGCACCTTTGGAGATACCATTAATAGTTATGGTATGGCCGTCAATGCTGATGGTTTTACTAACGCCTTTGGGGAAGGTGTCGGTAGTCATGATGGCTCTAGCGGCTTGTTCCCAATGATCGATCTGTAGATTTGCGATAGCTTGGGGTAAGGCTGCAGCCAGTTTAACGACAGGTAAAGGTTGTCCAATAACACCCGTAGAAAAAGGCAGTATTTGCTGAGCATTGCCACCCGCTACTTTCGCTAATTCAGCACAAGAATATAGCGCATCTTGCATACCTTGTTCACCCGTTCCGGCATTTGCATTGCCTGAATTAATCAGTAACCAGCGAGGCTGATGAGCCAAATGCGCTTTAGCAACATGTACCGGTGCAGCGCAAAAGGCATTTTGAGTAAATACCGCTGCACAGCTAGAACCTTCAGCCATTTGTATGACTAAAATATCATCTTTGATAGTTTGTTTAATGCCTGCACAGGTTGTGCCTAGCGTTATTCCCTCAACATTCAGCATGTTTGGGAAATCGCATTGTCCGACCGCCATGAGTTAACCCTCGTTATGTTTGAAAAATAGAATGACGTTATTGATTTTGTTGATGTCACGTTTAATTAACTGACATTGTTTGCTTAATGTTGCTAATAACCCAGGATCTGCACTAAGAGCAAAGGGTAAAATGACTTCAACCTCAATTTGCCCATTTAAATAATGGATTCTGAAATCATCTATAGCGGGTTTAACAATGGCCAAGTATTCATTTAATATTATTTGTACTTCAATGCGAGTCAGTGGTTTGTAGTCATCAAATAAAGCCTCATCGTCTTCAGGATCGACATGGACTAAGACATCAATAACATCATCAAAACGACTAATCAATTCATCTCGAACTATATCGCCGATGGAATGACCTTCAGAAACTGTAATGCGGGGATCTACAATAATGTGTGCATCAATCAGAGCGTCTTCACCCATTTGCCGGCTACGTAATAAATGAATGCCTTCGACGCCATTGATACTCATAATAGTTTTACGAATTTCATTAAGCAGTTTGGGAGGTAGAGAGGTGTCTACGAGTTCTTTAATACTATTAAGCACCAAATTCAAGCCAATTTTTGCAACCATTAAGGCTACTAAGGCAGCGGCGATTGCATCCGCTAAAGGATAGCCTAACATGACTGCGCCTATGCCAAACAAAACCACCAATGATGAGATGGCATCACTACGCTGGTGCCAAGCATTAGCCATTAATAACTTAGAGCGGGTTTTTTTAGCAATAGCTTTGGTGAAATGATAAAGCCATTCATTGATAATAATGGAGGTTGCAGCAATCGCTAAGCCTAATGGGTTAGGCGTAGGTAGGTTTTCTGGGTTGCTTAAGCGCTCTATGACTGACCAAGTAATGCCTCCGCCTATGGCGATTAAGCTCACGCCTAAAAGAACGGTTGCTATGGTTTCAAAGCGTCGATGTCCATAAGGGTGTTCATGATCGGCTTCACGGCTGCCTAATCTTACCGCGATGATGACTAATAAGTCGCTTAGTAAGTCAGATAATGAATGTATGCCATCGGCAATTAAGGCCGCGGATTGAAAGAGTATGCCGAAACTAATTTTAATAGCTGTTTGAAAAATATTGACGAAAGCACCCACATAGCTAGCTTTCGCTTTTAATTTTTTGATGCGTGTTGCTTCAGATATTTCAGTCATGATTAGCCTACCTCCAAAACAATAATGTACTCATGATTTCCGGCTGTTGCCTCTATCACTTTATGGCCATTAATACGGCACCAAGTAGGAATATCTTGCATGACACCAGGATCAGTACAGATGACTTCAAGACGGTCACCGACCTTAAGTTGTTTGACTTTATCTTGAGTGCGGATGACTGGTAGTGGGCAAAGTAAACGGCGTGCGTTGAGGGTTTCTATAGTCATGATGGCAGTGGCTTTTAGATTTAAAAGTCTAAGTTTAAAGTATAAATATTAAGGTTGTAATAATGGTTGCAAAGGTTTTTGTAGTTAGCTTTTAGAGTTGATATTGAGTTTGTCAATGCAGTAAGCTTTTGGACGATTAAAGCTAAGGCATTATTCATATAGCTGTTTTTATTAACCCCCGACTAAGTTCTTTCCTTGGAGGGAGCGATAGATTCGCCCAGTACATTCCTCTGTTGAAACGTGGCGAATGAATTCGCCCCTACAAGGTAATTCCTGTATAGCTTTTGAAACTCGAAAAAGCCTAGTTAAGCGCTCCCTACAGAGGCTATTGCTGGCCTTATTAAACATGCCATTCTTTGGGCATGTCCTCGTCTCTAATGGGTTTAACTTGTAAGGTGCGTTCAGAACCATCTAGCATGGTGACATCAATGTCCACTTGCTCAGCATCTCGACCCTGACCAAATCTAGCGGTGATTTGCGCTGCTAAATATAAATCTTCTGCTGAGGGTGTGCCATCTATCAAGACCTGAGGGCCACGATGACTGACGCAGATCATGCTGATGAATTCATTTTTATAGCCTTGCAAAAAGCGGCCTTCACCTTCTTCGCGCGCAACGATCAATTTGAAATTGGGCTGTGGCCGTATATGTCGACCGACTTTTAACAACATAACGTCGTCAAGTTGATATTCTTTATGGCCTTGAGATTTCCATAAATCGACCAGTTTGGCAGAATAGCTCTTATCTGTTAAAAAGCAGCAACCACCCGCTGGTTGAGAGTATTCGTCAAAGCCAAACTGTTCTGCCATCGCTATTTGTGGTTTGCGTGAGCGTCCAGTAATGTCATGTAATTTTTCTCTATCGACCCAGCCTTCGCGTTCTGGCAATGTTGCAGGGAGATTCTTGGCGCATAAAGGTCTTAACAATAAATCATCGGCGCCAGACTGTTTGGCGACAATGGGCATGGTTGCTTTACGTTGCGACATGGGGCGTTGACCAATGACTTCACCGGTAATAATAAAATCAAAGTCATTTTCGACTATCCATTGTTTCGCTTTATTAACCATGAAAATCTTGCAATCTAAGCAGGGATTCATGTGTGCGCCATAGCCGTGTTTTGGATTGATCAGTACATTTTTGTATTCTTCGATAACATCTACAATATGCAATTTCATGCCTAATTGTTCGGCAACCCATAAGGAATTGTTGCGTTTGGGTTTGGCTTTGTCTTTTTCACGAATAGCGTGGGTGTGGCCTTCCACACAAAAGCCTGTAAAAAAATTGATACCTTCTACATGAATACCTTGTTCCATGATGGTTTTTGCGGCCAGCATTGAATCTAATCCACCAGAAATCAGGGCGATTGCTTTTCGTTGTTTACTCATGACGCTCGTAGTCTTAAAAAATTTGAGCATTATACCTGCTTATTTTAAATGCCCTAGTTGAGCATTCCAAACTCTGTTAAAAAACTATTTTTAAGCTATAATCAAACTTTTTTTATTGCCCAATCTATAGACGCCGTGATCAATAACAAGTTATCAACTTTTCAGGGACTGATTCTAGCCTTACAAGAATATTGGTCGAATCAGGGCTGTATTTTATTACAACCTTTAGATCAAGAAGTCGGAGCCGGGACTTTTCATCCCGCTACTTTTTTACGAGCGATCGGCCCTGAGCCTTGGAATGCTGCCTATGTTCAGCCTTCACGTCGACCTACCGATGGTCGTTTTGGTGAGAACCCTAACCGCTTGCAGCATTATTATCAGTTTCAAGTGGTTTTAAAGCCTTCTCCAGATGCTATTCAAGAACTCTATTTAGGTTCATTGCGGCATTTAGGCTTAGATTTGCTCGAGCATGATATTCGCTTTGTTGAGGATAATTGGGAGTCGCCAACCTTGGGCGCTTGGGGCTTAGGCTGGGAAGTTTGGTTAAATGGCATGGAAGTTACCCAGTTTACTTATTTTCAACAAGTAGGTGGATTGGAGTGCAGACCTATTACGGGTGAAATAACTTACGGTTTAGAGCGCATTGCCATGTATTTACAGGGCGTTAATAGCGTTTATGATCTAGTGTGGACCAACGGCCCGTTTGGGGTTGTTACTTATGGTGATGTATTCCATCAAAATGAAGTGGAAATGTCGGCTTACAATTTTGAACATGCTAATGTTGAGTTTCTGTTTAAATGTTTTGAGACTTACGAGCAAGAATGTCAAAAGCTTATCGCCATTAATTTGCCCTTGCCGGCTTACGAAATGGTCTTGAAGGCCTCACATACCTTTAATTTACTAGATGCTAGGCACGCGATTTCTGTTACTGAACGCCAGCGCTATATATTAAGGGTGAGAACTCTCTCAAGAGCGGTCGCTGAAGCCTATTATGAGCGTCGTGAATCGCTGGGCTTCCCGATGTTAACAGAGCAAGGAGCATAAGATGGCGACAAGTAAACATCTACTTTTTGAATTAGGATCTGAAGAGCTGCCTCCTAAGACTTTGCTTAAGCTTAGTGATGCTTTATTAGCTGGTATTGTTCAAGGTTTACAGTCTGCTGAATTGACTTTTTCCAGTAGTAAGGCTTATGCAACACCTAGGCGTTTAGCTGTTTTCATTGAAAATCTAGCGACAAAACAACCTGATAAAACCGTTGAAAAAAGAGGTCCTGCAATACAAGCGGCGTTTTCGGCAGACGGCACTCCAAGTAAAGCCGCATTGGGTTTTGCCGATAGTTGTGGCACTAGCTTTGAACAATTGGAGCGCTTAAAAACCGACAAAGGTGAGTGGTTGGCGTTTACCCAATCAGTTGCAGGTCAATCTACCGAGCAACTTATCCCTGATATTATTCGTCAAAGTATTGCTAATCTACCCATAGCTAAGCGTATGCGCTGGGGAAGTTTTAATACTGAATTCGTCAGACCTGTGCATTGGGCGGTTTTGCTTTATGGTGATGCTGTTATTGATGCTGAAATATTGGGTCTTAAAACAGGCGCTATAAGCTTGGGTCATCGTTTTCATGCGCCACAAAAATTAACGATTAATCGTCCTGAAGACTATCAAGCGCTTTTATTTGCTCAGGGTAAAGTCATTGTTGATTTCGAACAAAGAAAAGCCTTAATACGAGATGCTGCCCAAGTCGCTGCATCTGCAGTAAATGGCATTGCTCACATTGAAGATGATTTGTTAGAAGAGATTGCCGCTTTAAACGAATGGCCGGTACCCATTACAGGCTGTTTTGATACGCGTTTTTTGAAGTTGCCTGCTGAAGTATTAATTACCACCATGCAAACTAATCAGAAATATTTTCCGGTTAAAAATGTAGATGGAGGTTTGCTTGCCCATTTTATTACTTTTAGTAATATCGAAAGTAGTCATCCTGAATCTATACAGCATGGTAATGAGCGCGTAGTTACTCCACGTTTGGCTGATGCAGAATTTTTCTGGAATCAAGATAGAAAGAAAAGTTTGGAAGATCGTGTAGAGAGTCTAGGTAGTATTGTATTTCAAGAGAAATTAGGTACGGTCGCCGATAAGACGCATCGTGTTATTAAGCTGGCTGCTTTTATCGCTCACAGATTAAATGCGAATGTTGATTTAGCAAAGCGAGCTGCGTTATTAGCAAAAACTGATTTAATGACAGAAATGGTCGGTGAATTTGGTAATCTTCAAGGCTTAATGGGACGATATTATGCGCTGGTTGAGGGAGAAGCGCCTGAAGTTGCCTGGGCATTAGAAGAGCAATATTTTCCTAAACAATCGGGTAGTGAAACTGCTAGTAGTTCAATGGGTCAAATTTTGGCGATTGCTGAAAAAGTCGACACTCTCACGGGTATTTTTAGTGCAGGCTTAATCCCAACTGGCGATAAAGATCCTTATGCTTTGCGTCGTGCAGCTCTTGGTGTTTTGCGTACACTAATCGAAAATAATCTTAGCTTAGATATCTGTGAATTAATCGAATTTTCATTAGATACTTATACCCATAGTTTTGATCAATCTGCGACTCAGATTGCGGTGATTGATTTCATATTTGATCGATTAAAAGGTTACTGTCTAGACAAAGGTTATAGTGCTGATGAGTTTGATGCAGTAATAACGATTAAGCCTAATGATCCCTTAGACTTTATGCGCCGTTTAGCGGCTGTTAAGGCATTCAGGCAATTACCAGAAGCAGAAAGTTTAGCGGCGGCCAATAAGCGCATACGCAATATATTAAGAAAATCTGAGTCACCCATTGGGGCGACTGTGGGTGCATTAGTCGAGCCAGCTGAATTGCAGTTATTAGAAAGTGCAAACTTAGCCGTAGTTGCGATCGCACCCTTGCTTGCACAGCACGATTATGCCGCCACTTTAACCTATTTGGCGTCTTTACGTCAGGAGGTGGATGCTTTCTTTGATGATGTTATGGTGATGTGTGATGATTTAGAATTGCGAGCTCATCGCTTGGCCTTACTAAATCTATTATCTGAGCAGTTTTTAACTTGCGCGGATATTTCTAAGTTGCAATCTTAAATCTTATTGCTCGGAGATTAAAATGACCATTCAAGCTCAGATTTTTTTACCCGATGAACTCTTCAACGAACTGCAACGCCGTGCGCCTCAGCCAGAAAGTCGTTCCAGTCTTATTGCTGAGGCATTGCGCTGTTTTTTTGCTACCCACAAAAACACGAATTCTGAATTAGATCGAATAAATCAATACGCTGAAGAATTAAATCGAGAAGCGGAAGATGTGCTTAGCTATCAGGTATTCGATTGAATAGAGGAGATTTATATCGGGTAGCGCACCCATCGGCCCGCGACCCCAAGCGATCAAGGGTTTTTGTGGTTGTTAGTCGCCAAATACTCATTGCTTCGCAGTTTTCGACGGTTATTTGCGCGCCCATTTATAGCAAATATCATGGTTTTTCTACACAAGTTCAGCTTGATATTGAGGATGGTATAAAACATTCAAGTAGCATTCATTGTGATGAGTTAGTGAGTTTGCCTAAATCAATGTTGACTGATTACATTAGTGAATTATCTTTTGTTAAACTTGCGGAGTTAAATGATGCGTTGAAGGTTGCTTTAAGTATTGAATGAAAGTCCGTAGGATGGTAATCAATCTATTTTTACTACTACATTCAACGTAGCGTGTATTAACAAGCCTAAGTAAGTCTCTATGTCTAAACAACGCTATATCTTACTAGATCGCGATGGTGTGATTAATCGCGACTCTGATGACTTTATAAAGTCTCCTGAAGAATGGTTACCTATAGAGGGTAGTCTTGAGGCGATTGCAATGCTGAATGAGCATGGTTATAAAGTTATTGTTGTGACTAATCAGTCGGGCATTGCGCGAGGTTTATTCGATGCGGCGATGCTAGAAAAAATTCACGATAAAATGCATCGATTAGTTAATGAAAAAGGCGGTGCTATAACAGCGGTCTATTATTGTCCGCATGGCCCTGAAAGTACTTGCGAGTGCCGCAAGCCTAAAGCGGGTTTGCTTAAAGCCTTTGCTGCAGATTTTGATGCAGAGTTGGCGAAAATTTTTGTTGTAGGCGACTCTTTGCGTGATTTGCAGGCTGCTCAGGCGGTAGGTGCCCAGCCGATCTTGGTTAAGACGGGTAAAGGTCAACAAACTTTAATTAATAATCCACAATTTAATAGTCTTATTTTTGAGAATTTATATGACGCAGCAAAATACATCACAGCCAGATTTGAGGCCTAAAAACTATATAGGCTCGACATTGTTATTTGTCGGGATTTTTACAACGGCGACTATGGTTGGAATATTGCTGATTTTAGGGTTGCTGACCACATTTAAAATACGTTGGAAAATCGGTCATGCTTGGTGCGCCATTATTAGTTGGATGACTCGAGTTTTCTGCGGCCTCACTTATGAAGTTGAAGGAATGGAGAACTTTGATCCAGAGCAACCTGCGATTATTTTGAGTAATCATCAGTCAGCTTGGGAAACCTTGGCTTTAAGGTATATTTTGCCTCCTCATTCGGTGGTTATTAAGCGTGAATTGTTATATTTGCCAATTTGGGGCTGGTCTTTATTGACTTTGAAATCTATCGTGATAAATAGAAAAAATCAGCGAGCTTCATTACGTGACTTGCTTGAGCAAGGTTCACGGTATTTAAATGAAGGGTTGTGGGTATTGATCTTTCCTGAAGGAACGAGAGCACCTGCACGTGAGGTTTTAAAATTTAATATTGGTGGTGCGATGTTGGCGCATAAGACTGGATTTCCAGTGGTGCCTGTTGCGCATAATGCTGGAGATTTTTGGCCTCGATATAGTTTTTTTAAGTATCCGGGTGTTATCAAATTAAAAATTGGTCCTGTTATTGAAACTCAAGGTCGTAAAGCGTCTGAAATTAATGCAGATGCAGAAAAATGGATAGCAGAAGCCCTGAAGAATATGTAAAGCTTTAAAGCTTTCGATTTGAGTGCTAATAGATATGCGTATAATGCTATTAGATGTAGGTCGGGTTAGCGATAGCGTAACCCGACATAATCGTGGTGTCTCGGGTTACGGCTAGCGCCAAACCCGACCTAAACTAGCGTTTTGTCCCTTATTAAGCTGATAGCCTAATGCTCTTACTAAAATCATCCAGAATGGTATCTTAATGAAAAAACTACTACTTGTTTCTCTAGTTGCATTGTTGTTGCCGGCTTGTGCCGATAGAAATCAATACGAACAGGCAATATTAGAGCAAATGCAAAAAGAGCAAGATCTCAAGGATTATAAAATAACACCTGAATACATGACTAAATGCGTGTTGGAAAGTAGCACTCAAAATATGCCAGGTATTTTTGCTTTAGATCCTAAGCGCTTAATGGCTTATAGAAATTATGCAAAGATGCTAACACTCGAAAAGTCTCCTGATCCTAAAAAGACTTTAGAAGAGTTGCGTACTGAATTTGGTTCGGCTAGAGAGTTAGCTGAAGCGCACAGTAATTATACTGAAAGTTTAGTTGAATGTTATTCTGTGGTAATTTCTAAGTCTGAAGAGACTGCAAAAGAAGAGTCGGCTAAGGCTGCAGAAAAAGTAGATAAAGAAAAGTAAAAGCTTGTTTAAAATATCAGGCCTCTAGTATGTTCTTAGTTAATAATGCTAGAGGCAGTAAGCGTTTATCTATAAAGAAAAAGCTAAGTAGCCGATGAAGTTATTGTATTAATGTTTAAATAACTTGCTAAATATTTATAAGTCTTTATACTTGTTGAAATCAATCGCGGGGTGGAGCAGCTTGGTAGCTCGTCGGGCTCATAACCCGAAGGTCGTAGGTTCAAATCCTGCCCCCGCTACCAGATTTTGAACCCCATTTTGGGGTTTTTTATTTTCTAGGCTTTGGGAATTTAGAAGCTTAATATTTAAGATTGTTTATGGAAGAGCCTTTGGCTCTTTTTTTTTGTTCGAAAATAAGCGAGGAAATAATGAAGCAGGCTCCCGAACATTTGATTAATTTAATCGAGCCAATTATTGAAGGTTTAGGTTATGAATGCGTCGGTATTGATTATAATCCTCATCCAAAACACGGTCTGTTAAGGATTTATATTGATAGCGAAAATGGAATTTTGGTTGAAGACTGCTCAAAAGTAAGTCATCAAGTGAGCGGCGTTTTGGATGTGGAAGATCCTATACAAGGCAATTATCATTTAGAGGTTTCTTCTCCAGGAGCAGAGCGACCCTTTTATAAAATTAGCCAGTTTGAACAATTTATTGATAGTACCGTCATGGTTAATCTTTTTAAGGCAATTGATGGCCGTAAGAAAATTACTGGGGTGATCGTAAAAGTTGAAGACGATATTATTACGCTACAAGAAAGTGAACAGATTTATACAGTACCTTTCGATGCTATGAGTAAGGCACGATTGGTACCTGAGTACTTAATTGAAAAAGGAGGCCGCAGTGGCAAATAAAGAAATTTTGTTGGTAGTGGATGTATTTTCTAATGAAAGAGAAATTGAAAAGGAAGTTATTTTTCAGGCTATAGAATCGGCATTAGAAGCAGCTACAGTTAAGCGTCATGCTAATCAAATTAAAGCGCGCGTTGCCATAGACAGAAAAACAGGTGATTACTTAACGTATCGACAATGGGATATCGTTGATGAAAATCCTGATTGTGCGGGTGATGTGGAATTTCCTACTACACAGGTTTTGTTAGAAGTAGCGAGACTAGATAACAGCGATGCTCAAGTCGGTGAAGTGGTAGAAGAAGAAATTGAATCAGTTGATTTTGGTCGTATTGCGGCTCAAACAGCCAAGCAAGTTATCATCCATAAAGTTAGAGAAGCGGAACGTAAAAAAATAGTTGACGCTTATAAAAGTCGTATTGGTGAGCTGATTACGGGTATCGTTAAGCGCATTGAAAAAGGCAGTGTCTATATGGATTTAGGTGGACATGCTGAAGCTTATATTGCTAAAGAAGACATGATTCCGCGTGAACCTGTTCGCATAGGCGATCGTATTAGAGGTTATTTAAAAGATGTGCGTTTAGAACCGCGTGGCCCACAATTGTTTGTGAGTCGAACTGCTCCTGAACTGCTAATTGCTTTATTTCGTTTAGAGGTGCCAGAGGTCGGTGAAGGTTTAATTTCCGTGATTGGTGCAGCTCGTGATGCAGGCTCTAGAGCTAAATTAGCGGTTAAGAGCAATGATCCCCGCTTAGATCCAGTCGGTGCTTGCGTAGGCATGAGAGGATCCAGAGTTCAATCAGTGACTAATGAACTGGCCGGAGAACGTGTTGATATTATTCTTTGGAATCCCAGTGAAGCTCAATATGTGATTAATGCTATGTCGCCCGCTGAAATTCAGTCTATTGTTGTTGATGAAGACAAACATAGTATGGATCTTGCGGTAAGTTCAGAAAATTTATCTCAAGCCATTGGTCGTGGCGGTCAAAATGTACGTCTGGCTAGCCAATTAACGGGATGGGAGCTAAATGTTCTTGATGCTTCAAAAGCGGATTTAAATGCGGAAGCCGAAGTTGGCAAAATCAAGCAGTTATTTATTGATCAACTCGATGTTGATGAAGAAATCGCTTTGATATTAGCAGAGGAAGGTTTTAATAGTGTTGAAGAAATCGCTTACATCCCTGCAAGTGAAATGCTTGAAATTGAAGGTTTTGATGAAGATTTGGTTAATGAGCTTAGAGGTAGAGCTAAAGACGCTTTATTGATTAATGCGATTGCTTTTGAAGAAAAAATAGATTCAGCGAAGCCTGCTCAGGATTTGCTGGACATGGATGGCATGGATACTGATCTGGCTCATGAATTGGCAAGTCAGGGTATTATTACAATGGAAGATTTGGCAGAGCAATCTATTGATGATTTGTTAGGTTTTTCCAGTATGAATGAAGAGCGGGCGGCAAAGTTAATCATGAAGGCCCGTGAGCCTTGGTTTGTCGAGGCAGATAGCGAGTAGGTAAGGGGTAATCAATGAGTGATCAAACAGTAAGGCAATTAGCAGAGATAGTAAAAATTTCTCTGGAAAGATTATTAGAGCAGTTAAAAGAAGCAGGTTTATCTGTAACTGCGCCTGATGATGTGATTAACGAAGACGAAAAGATGAAGCTGCTTGCACATTTACGTAAGCGTCATGGTAAAGAAGATGGTGAGAGCGCTAGTTCTCCTCGACGGGTGACTTTGGAGCGTCGAAAAGTTACTGAAATTAAGCAAGCGAGTGCGCCAGGTAGTTCAACTAAAACAATTAGTGTAGAAGTACGTAAAAAGAAAACTTATATTAAGCGTGAAGTAGTTGATAGTGAGGTCGTTACTCAAGAAGAGTCGGCTCAAATAGAGTTGCCAGTGCCCGAAGTTATAATAGATGAGCCGTCAATAACACTTGAAGACGTTTCGCCTGTTGTAGAGCAAATATCGCCTGAGATCGAAGAGATTCAAGAAGCTCAAGATGTTCAAGAAGCTCAAGAAGTTCAAGAGATTAAAGCTGATGAGGCAGTCTTAGAAGATATCGATAATGATTCAGAAGCTCCATTGATTGATATACTCGATGCCGACATTGATATTGATGTAGACGTAGATTCACAAGCTAGATTTGATGCTTTAAAAGTCAAGGAAGAAAAGAAAATAAAGCAAGAAAAGTCGAACAAAATAAAAGAAACTGAAGAAGCCAAAAAGAAGTTGGAAGAAAAAGAACACAGGCTTGAAGAATCTATTAAAAAGAACGCGGATAAAGTAAGGCAGCAAGCCGCTGTCAAGCAGGAAACATTGCATAGAAAGAAACAAGAAGAAGGTTCGATTCGTCCAACTGGAAAAGATGCCAAAAGAGGCAAAAAGAAGGGCAAACAGCCTCAAAAAGTTCATGTACAGGCCGAAGGCAAGCATCAGTTTGAAATGCCTGTTGCAGCAATGGTTCATGAAGTTACTGTGCCAGAAATGATTATTGTTTCTGATTTAGCTCAAAAAATGAATGTCAAAGCCGCTATGGTTATCAAGCAATTGATGAAGCTGGGTATTATGGCGACCATCAATCAAAGCATAGATCAAGACACAGCGGTTATTTTGGTTGAAGAGATGGGTCACAAAGCGATTATGCAAAGTGATGATGATCTTGAACAAGAAATGTTGGCCGAAGCGCAAATAGAAGATACTCGTATCCCAATGCCGCGTGCACCGATTGTTACTATCATGGGTCATGTTGACCATGGTAAAACGTCGTTGCTGGATTATATTCGTAAAACTCGTGTTGCTGCAGGCGAAGCGGGCGGTATTACTCAACATATTGGTGCTTATCAAGTAAAAACCGATCACGGATCAGTTACCTTTTTAGATACACCCGGACATGCTGCGTTTACAGCGATGAGAGCGCGTGGTGCCGATATAACTGACGTAGTTATCGTGGTGGTTGCTGCAGACGATGGTGTGATGCCGCAAACTAAAGAAGCGGTTGAACATGCTAAAGCTGCTAATGTGCCTATCATTGTTGCTATCAATAAAATTGATAAGCCCGATGCTAATCCTGAAAAAGTAATGCAAGAGTTGTCGGTCATTAACGTTTTAGCAGAAGAATGGGGTGGAGATGTCCAGTTCCTTAAAATTTCAGCTAAAACCGGTGAAGGTATTGATGATCTCATTGAGGCTTTGATCGTTCAGACCGAAATTTTAGAATTAAAAGCACCTATAGAAGGTGCTGCGTCTGGATTAGTGATCGAATCAAGACTAGATAAAGGTCGTGGTGCAGTTGCAACGGTATTGATACAAAAAGGTACTTTAGAAAACGGTCAGATGGTTTTATGTGGCCAACAATATGGTCGTGTTAGGGCTATGTTTAACGAAAATGGCAAAACTATTAAAGAAGCGGGTCCATGTGTTCCTGTTGAAATTCTAGGTTTATCAGGCACGCCACTTGCCGGTGATGAGTTCTTAGTCGTACAAAACGAACGTATCGCTAAAGATTTGGCTAAGCATCGTGAAGATCGTAAAAAATTCAGTAAACATGCAGCACAACAAGCCTCTAAGTTGGACGAAGTCTTTTCCAGAATGACCACGGGTGAAATCGCCTCTGTTAATTTGGTTCTTAAAACCGATGTACAAGGTAGTTTGGAAGCGTTACGTGGATCATTAATGGCCTTGTCTAATGATGAAGTCGAAGTTAAAGTCGTCTTTGGTGGTGTGGGTGGTATTAATGAGGGTGATGCCAATTTGGCCTTAGCTTCAGGTGCTATTTTAATGGGCTTTAATGTTCGTGCCGATGCCACCGCTAGAAAGTTAATCGAAGAAAAAGGTATTGATCTGCATTACTACAGCATCATTTATGAAGCGATTGATGAAGTCAAAAAAGCGATCAGTGGTATGTTGGCGCCTGAAATCAAAGAACAGATTGTTGGTCTTGCTGAAGTGCGTGATGTATTTAAATCACCAAAATTTGGTGCGGTTGCTGGTTGTATGGTCGTTGATGGAACCGTTAAACGTAATTTGCCTATTCGTGTACTTCGTAACAACGTGGTTATCTATGAAGGACAGTTGGAATCGTT
>QVQD01000121.1 GCA_003584875.1 Methylococcales bacterium | reverse complement strand
GCAGTTTCGCGTTCTCTGCCCGAAGATCAGTGACTTCCACATTAAGATTGTCATTGTTGGAGCGCGCATCTTCCAGTGCCGCCCGCAACGCATCCACTTCCTCCGGCGTCGCAACCGGCGCGATAAGCTTCCAGCGGTTTTTGTGCGCTACTTCAGGCGACATGTCTTGTAAAAGACCGCGCCAAAAGCCCGCCCGGATGCTGGTTTTACTTTTTGTTGCTGGCCACGGAACCCAGCGGAACGGTCGCTTGGCATCGTCAATAGCCAGCCACCACCAACCTTCTACGGTCGGGTCTGGCGGGAGGATTTCTTCCTGTCCGGTCATCTTGCGGTATTCTGTTTTTTTACATTCTGTCATGTCATGTATTGCCTTGGTTTTGAGTCAATTAGTCTTGGACAACCTCCAAGACCCTATCTTCGCTGGTAGCAATCCGAAGACGAACGATGCGCGGCAAATTGAGGTAATGGCCGACGATGCACGGCTCGCCGCAGATAATGCCCTCATCCTGCACTACCTCCATCATCTCCCGGTAGACCATCATCACGACCTCACCCAGGTCAGGGTGGGTGCGGACATACCCAATTAAGTAAGTTCCCACCGGCAAGTTAAACCGCTCTGAATGGCAAAATACCTTCCCGTTGCGGCTAAACTCGCCAGTGTCGATGTCGAACACCCAGGCCATCAGCCCTCCACCACCGTCAGAACGGTGTCACCTGAAGCGGAGATCGCTGCGCGGATGATCTTCGGCAGAATGATGCATCCGTGGCTGGCGGTATGGTTCATGTCCTGATTGTCACCATGGATCAGGAAGCCGTCACGACCGAACGTGTTCGTGCCATCCTGCGGCGTCAGGCGCATCGACATGGGACCGCATTGCGGGTGCGTGAACGCCTCGCCGATGTCATACGTGCCGACAGGGATAGGCCCAACGTCAGCCACATTCTGCTCGGCGGGATTGTCCAATCCGTCATTGATGCCGGAATAGCCAAGGCCGACCAATGCGCCATCACGATAAATGCCGCCATTGTTTTGGTGATAAACCCAGGTCATTTGCAGTTCTCCTTCCACTTGTCGTTATGCGCTAAGATTTCAGATGCAGTTTCGGTTGTCAATACGTCTTTTTTTTCGATGTAAATCGGGCGCACCCATAGGCAGGACGTATCCGTCACCTTCACCGCAGGCGCGGCGCAGCCGGCCAGGAATAGGGCCGTGATGACCAGCAAAAGCGATTTCATGGGCGTTCCCATTCCTTCTGTAGAGTTGCCTGGGGGTTCTTGTCAGCATTCACGGCGGCGTCAACGATACTGCCGACCGTCAACACGCTCTCTTGTCGCGTGATGTCGGCAGCATCCTGCATCGCACGATCATGCTCGACGGCTGCATTGCGGACAGACTGTAAGTAGAGGTGACCGCCGACGCCGATGGCAATGAACAGCGCCGAAGCGCCGGCCAGTATGGCGATGTATTTACCGACCGGGCTGGTCAGAAGTGCCAGCATTTTGTCCTCCATTTGGTTCAGTTGACTGTTTGATCCTCAATCCTCCGGCACCACCAGCCAGGACGCCGGCAGCGCCCGCCGACCATGAAACCGGGTCGAAGGTCGCGTGGCCGTAGGCATAGCCCCATATGCTCAGGCCGACAAAGGCAATCGACATCTTGGCCCACAAAATCCGACCCAGATCAATCGTGGAGTTGTCGGCGGTCGTGAACATCATCTTTAAGATATTTTTCATCAACTCATCTTTTCGCATTTTACGGGTTGACGCATAAGATTTTTCGTGAATTTATTATAGCGCCAACATCGGCATATAACACATGAAAGATTCAGCTATGTTCAAGATCGACAAGAAAATTCCGATCCCTGCGGATCGCGTTAGGTATCCAATGTATATGATGCAGGTTGGTGATTCGGTTTTTATGCCCGGATGCGCCAGCACCCATGGTGGGAAGCTGCGCTATGTCAATCCGTATACTGTTGGCACAAGGGCCATCCCAGGATCAAAGTGGGTGACGAGGACGGTGACAGAAGATGGTGTCGAGGGCGTGCGCGTCTGGAGGCTGGCGTGACAAAGCGGCTGCCACCTGAACTGAAGATGCGGTTCAATTACCCCTTGCCAGACCCATTGCCGGCGAAGGGGCAGGAATGGCAGGCAAGCGGGCGGGTCCGCATCATTTGCGATGTTGATGACAAATTCGTCTACTGGAAACGCCCGAACGCCCAGGCTTCCTGGCTGACGAAGAAAGCGTTCTTCAACCAATGGATCAGAGAAGAAAATGCAAAGGAAATCACAGAATGGAAGAAGGGGTAAAATACCGGCTTTATGTTCTGAACCTAACTGGAACCGGAGGACGACAATGAAACCTGAAGAAATCCTGAAAAAAGCCTCCGACATTGCCGATGGGAAGCGCAGCACGCACGGGGCCGAAAACAGTTTCGACCTGATTGCGAAGTTCTGGACGGCATACTTGCAAGAAGCGGCATCAATGTCGGTATCCATCACTGAGGTCGATGTTGCGCAGTTGATGGTCCTACTGAAGGTCGCCCGTTCTGTATGCGGCGGGCACAACCTCGACAACTACACAGACCAAGCCGGTTACTCGGCGTGGGCTGGGCATCTGGAGTCTATGGCTGAAGTCGAACGCCAGCGGGACATCGCCCTTCACGAAGCCATGAAAAATCAAATGGTGGCCGCGTTTGAATTGGGATTAGGCAAACCTACCGAACCGCGTTCGACATCCACGCCTACCGAAGTCTACCACGCTCCACCAATCTTCACCCGCTGGGATTAAATTGACGCCGACGTCATGACCGTGCTTGTTTTGGCGTCGGCTTCAACTTTTTGAAAGACAGAAAATGATCATCCTGGGTGTCGATCCCGGCAAATCCGGTGCTTTGGCTTTTTATGACCCCGACGCGGATACCGTCGATGTGTTCGACATGCCGGTGGTTGACGGCGAAGTCAACGCAGCCGAGGTGGCACGCATCATCCGGGAATTTAAGCCGAAGTTCGCGATCATCGAACGTGTGCATGCCATGCCGAAGAATGGCGCTGTTTCGATGTTCAACTTCGGGTTCGCATATGGGTTGGTGCGTGGCGTTGTCGCCGGCAGCTATATCCCCGTTCACCTCGTAACGCCGACGACGTGGAAGCGACACTATAAATTGTCGTCTGACAAAGAAGCTTCTCGGTGGACGGCAATCAATCTATGGCCTGCGAACACAATGTTCGGTCGAAAGAAAGATGACGGGCGTGCTGAGGCAGCATTGATTGCAAAGTATGGCGCTTTGACTGTCAGATAACTTGGCTCCTACATAATATATACTTAAAAAGAGGAAAGAATGTTTGAACCTGACTTTGCCGGCCCATTAGATTGGGCTGCGATGTATCACGGCTATGGCCTGCAAGTCGTCCCGGCAATGCACCCCTCTTCGGGTGGTCAGTGGAAGCGACCGGCAATCAAGTGGCGTGAGCATGAAAACGACCTTGTCGATGGCGATACCGTCGTAAGCTGGTTCCCTCGCACATCAAACGGGCAGATGGGGATCGTCACCGGCAAATGCTCTGGCATCTTCGTCCTCGACCTTGACACCCACAAAGGCCCCGAGGCGCTGGCATGGTGGCGTGGATTGTTGGCGGTGGAGAACAGCGACCTTGACCTTGAAACCGCTATCGTCACAACGGGCGGCGGCGGCAAGCAATACTATTTCAAGACGCCTGACTTCTGGACGCCACCCACCAACAAGACCGCCATAGGCGTCGATATACGCGGCCAGGGCGGTTTTGTGATGGCACCGCCATCCATGCACGAGAGCGGGCGTGAATATGCCTGGGACGCCGGCTGTGCGCCTTGGGAGGTAGACATCCTCGAAGCACCGCAGTGGCTTTGCGACGCCATAGACAAATTGATCGGCGGCATCAGCTCGGAACGCGGCACCCAGGTTGAACGCATCCCAGGCCCCAACAATAACGCCGGCGGCATTGTCGAAAACTTCTTCGGTCAGGTTGTAGACGGTCGCGAACAGCTAGCAACAAAAATAATCTGGGCGGCGGTGCTGGATTGGTGGCGCGAGTGCCCAATTAAGCCGCCGCCAAATGAATCGGCGGAGAAATGCCGCGAGGTCTACCAACGCTACGAACGCAAATCCAAGCCGCGCCTCTACGACGCCGTCACGCCTAGATCGATCCTGCTGGAGCGTGAGGGGCGCGGACATACGATGTTCGAAGAAAAATGGCATTACGCAATCGGGAAGTGGCACGACAAAGTCGCCGAGGCGGCGCAGCAACCCAACCCGCACAAAAAAATTACCCAAGAAAATTACGACACGGTTACGGGGGAAATTCACGGCGAGACTTTAGGTGGCGAAGTTGAAGAAGAACCCGACTTAAAAAATATTCTATCTATAGGAGACTGGTCTATGCGCGACATACCCGAACCCGATCGCATCCTAGGTGATTTTCTGACCACTACTGCCCGCGTTTTTCTCGTCGGTCGCACGGGTCTGGGTAAAACCCTGCTGGGATTTGCTATTGCAGCAGCGGCGGCTTCCGGCACTGATTTTCTGGCCTGGAAAGCCTCCCGCCCCATGCGTGTCCTATACATTGACGGCGAGATGCCGGCTGAACTTATCAAGGCGCGTGCTATCGATGTCATACGTCGCCTGGGGGCTGTCAGCATCCCAGCCGGCAACCTTATGATCTTCGGTCGCGACATTGAAGCAGAGGCGCGGCAGGTGTGCCCGGCGTTGCCGCCCTTCGCCCCCCTCAACACCGACGCCGGCAATGCGTTCCTGATGGCCCTAATCAAGGCCGTCGGTGGCGTTGACCTCATCATTTTCGATAACGTCATGTCGCTCCTGGAAGGCGACCAGAAAGACGAACTGGCTTGGTCGGCCGTCCTAGACCTCGTATCACAATTGACCGTGATGCGGATCGGGCAGCTATGGCTCGACCACACCGGCCACAACAACGACCGCCAATATGGGTCAAGCACGAAGGCATGGCGGTTCGATGCCGTGGGTGTGATGGCACCCATCAAGGAGGACGACCAGACTGAGGACGACGGTCCTGGAGGCGCTACCGGCTTCACGCTGTCCTTCGATCACCCCGGCAAAGCGCGGCGTCGGACGCCTGAGAATTGGAAGCAGTTCCAGCCGATGACCGTGCGCTTGCTAGATGATGAGTGGATTTGGGAGCCGCTAAGCGACGCCAAAAAGCAGGGGAAGGGAGGCGGATTGAAGCCGTCAGCGCAAGCGCAGTATGACGCGCTACTGGATGCCGTAGTGGTTTCCGGCACGCCTGGGCAGACGACACGTGCCGTATGGTTGGCTGAATGCCAGCGCAAAGGGTTGGTCGAAGCATTCGAAATCGACGACGACGGCGCAGAAAGGAAGCGTAAAACGGCTGGATTTAGAGGGCGTATGTCTGAACTTGCGACCATGAAATACATCGGAGTCAATCATGATATCATTAACATACTCAAATGAACGTGCTCCAGAGGTTGTGCTCCAGAGGTGCACCAGAAAAAGTCAATGATATCAATACGTGCACCAAGTGCACCAGCGTGCTCCAGCGTGCTCCAGCCAAAAATCACGTGGTGCTCCAGTGCTCCCGCGTATCTATAGATACGCGAGCCGGAGCACGTCACGGAGTGAGAGCACGCACACATATCAGAAAGGAAAAAACAGATGAAACCGAAATACGAAAAGAAGCAGGCACCGATACCGGCATCCATGGCACCCTGGCTGCAAACGCCCGACCTTTATCTAGCCGGACGAGCAGCTACCGATGGCACAGATGAACTGGCTGTCCAGATGGAAGCTAAATGGGGTGTTGGTCGCCTACGTCTTTTGGTGTCTGACGAATGGCGCGAAAAGTTCGACCGGCAGCGTCGGATGTATAACGAGGCTATCGACCGTGGCAGTCTTGACGATGTGCGACATGAAGCAAAGCGTATGGCTGCTGCATGGCGTAAACTCGACGCTGAAGCGTCGGCAGCCGGCAAGTCACCTCTCGCCCCAGAGCAATGGGAAATTATGAACGAAGACGGGCTTGAGGTGATTATTATCGTCCGCGACGAATTAGACGCTATCAATGTGGCACGCAACAACCGCGCATGCACCGTCTACAGCCTCGCTGAAGTGGGTCGCATCCTCGCCGCCTACCCGGAAATTGCAAAAATCAAACACACCTTCCCTGGCGCTACGGTGACCGCTGCGAGGCGCAAGGCAGACCCAGTCAGTCTGTCCTGGAACGAAAATTATGAAGACGATCTTCCCTTCTAAAATATTTTCGATTTTATGCGTTTTATGTGTTGCATTCCGTCTGAGATAATTCTACAAGTTGGTCATCAGATGAGGAGTTGCTTCACATGAACTTTCAAGACAACACCTACAGCCACTTCCGCCGTGATAGCTTCGGTCGCCGCTTCGAAATCGTCACCTGCTGCGTCATGAAAGCAGGAAAGGAGTTCTGGTCGGCAGTCTACGCAAATGACGAGCCTGACGACGATGGCAAGTGGACCGGTTCTGTCGGCGGTGGTTACACCGAACAGGATGCGATGGACGACCTGATCAACGAAAATCACAAAATGGCCGATGCGCTGAAGGCGCGCGTCGCAGCCCGCGAGCAGAAGGGAAACCAATAATGATCAACGTAGCACGCGAATTGTTCACCCAGGCCGAACGCCACAAGTGGATCATCACGGTCATGTATGACGAGGAGCCTGGGTATGACGGCAAGAACGCAGCCGAGGCTTGGCGCGCCGTTACCGACGTCAGCGATGATGTATTCGTTCACTTCCACGACGCTGATGGCCGCAACATCGGGTGGGTTCGCGTCTGTGCATACGGCCTGGAGCCTGATGAGACCATCATCGACGGTTCAGCAGTCGGGCCTGTGGCCGACCTGTCCGACAAAATCTGCGCACTGGCTTGGAAATAGGAGAGTAGACAAATGGCCGATAAAAACTTCGCACGAGACTGGGACTGTGACGACATTGATCCGACCAAAACATTAACGACGATCATCCAAGAAAATATCGTCGAGGCTTTCGACTCTCAATTTGAGGAAGCCGATGGAGCCATCATCAACCTCACACCGGCAGGGATAAGAATTACAGTTTTTGAACAAAAAACGTATTTTATTCCCTGGGAGTATGATAAAATTATGATTTCAGGGAGCCATCCATTCGAGGGGTTGAAATCTTCAATTCCGAGAGTTCGAATTGCTATGGAGGATTTATTCAACAAAGAAATTGCTGAAGCTAAAGAAGATGGCGAATATGACGACGACGATACCGACGACGAAGAATAGGATAATACATATGAACCCGAACCATTTGTATAATACATACATCAACTTGCCGTCTGATGAATTGGTGGCGATTGCTACCGATGCTGCGGCAGAGTTGCGTAAGAACATTTCTGACAACGATCTCAGCCTGACCGTCGATATGGCGCTGCTTGTGCTGTCAGGTCGCCTTCCAGCCGATATCTTCGCCGGCATTTGCGAAGACTGCGACATCAACCTCGAAAGCCACTGACATGCACATCACTGACCAATGGAACATCGCTGCAACTCGGCACTTTGGTGATGGCACATGGAGGTGGGAGCCGGACGCAGATCAAATGGTGATATGGTCGATGCATGATGACGGGGCGATCATCGTCACAACGCGGCGGAACGAAGAAACGAAAAATTTCGAACTTCTCGTCAAAAAAGCATCAAAAATCCCAAGGGTGAAGTTGACAAAGAAAGTGGTTAGTTTTATATAGGTTTCAGCACCAAGAACGGTGCAGTTTACATGATAGGAAACACACAATGTCCAACACCGCTCCCCTCGTCCTCGCTTACATGCAAGCTAAAGCCGCCGAAGAATCCGCTAAACAGGCTGTCGCCGCAGCGCGCAAGGCCCTCCTCGAAACCGGCATGGATGTCATCACGGGCGAAACCGCCGACATCTGCGTCACTATCAGCGAGCGCAAAGCGATTGACGCTGATGCCGTCAAGGCGATCCTCGGCCACGCAACGCCATACAAAGTCGCATGCGTCGAAACACTCCGCGTGAAGGCGAAGTGCGCCGGATGATTATTAGCCTAGACACAGCCCTCTGGGTGGCCTTCTGGGTCACCCTGCTGTGGCCACTGGTATCCAACTACCGAATGATACCCTATGCCGCTGTAGCGGCTTCACAGGCCATTCTGTGGCCATCAAACGGAGAAACAGCAATATGGCTATTGAAGATGTTGTCGCGCAGCTAAAAAACAGCATTGATCCGTCGGTGATGAACAAATCCTCGTATGAAGAATGCTTGAAACATTATGAACAGATTTTAGATCTGTTTATTCAAAATAATATCATGCACGATGTGCCGCTTGGTATGCAAATTTATGTTCTGACAGTCATCCTGGCGGAACAAGTTTCCCGGGCCAATAATGTAACAGATGCTATCACTGTAGTTGGCCTTGAATTAGTCCGAATGTCGATGTTCTTTGCAAGGCATGATAAAAAATCGGAAAGCGAAGAAGATGAGTAGCTTCGAACAGTGGTGCGAGAGTTCGCTTAAATTAGCCCAAGAAATCCATGAAATCTTCGAAAGGGAGAAATTTTATGAGCGTAATCAGCTAGGTGAGGTTATTTTCGGGCTGTCTACGCTGACAGCCGTGCTTGCCAGCGAAAGCGATACCCCGACTAAAACGCTGAATGCAGCACAAATCATCATGCGGCACACGTTGCATGACTTGCTCGAACAGGAGAAGAAAAATGTCTGAAATCGGCCACAACATTTCCACCGAACGCCTGCGCAGCATCATCGAACGCATCGAAAATTTAGAAAGTGATCGGAAATCCCTCGCATCCGATATCAAAGATATCTACACCGAAGCTTCCAGCGCCGGATTCGACAAGAGGGTGCTTCGCCGGCTGATCGCCGACCGCAAGCGCGAGCAGGCTGACGTTGAGGAGGAGCAGGCCCTTCTGGACCTCTACCGCCGCAACCTGGGGATGTAGGAAAGCATGGCGACCAAGGATTACCACGAAACTGCCATCAGGCGCCCTGGTGACAGTTTCCTGGCCGCAGCGCGCAAGTTACCCCCGCCGAAGAACCCGGCCACATGGGAGCAGATCAAGGCGGCTTGGAAGGCCAAAAAACCGAAGCAGTAGAAAAAGGGCGGTGATTGATGTATATATCAACCACCGTTTTTTTGGAGCATGTGATGGCTGTCAAGGGTAAGGGTTCAGGTAAAGCACCGCCGGCTGTCGTCCTGCGCACGACCGATCTGGCTGCCGAACAACCGAAGAAGAAGGATGGCCGGGCGAATAATGGCAATCCGTCAACCTATGACGTGAAAGTTGCTGAACTGATTTGCTCTGAAATTGCGGTGGGCAAGTCGTTGTATAAAATAGCAATGGAACACGAATGCGTTCCAACGCTACAAACGGTGTATAATTGGTTGCGTGTTCACCCTGAATTTAGTTTGATGTATACACGCGCTCGTGAAGACCAACAGTCGTTTTACGTAGACCAACTGATTGCAATTTCAGACGACAACAGTATTCCGTCAGACCAAAAGCGTGTAATGGTAGACACGCGCAAGTGGCTGGCAAGTAAACTGAACCGAAATACTTACGGCGATGTGAACAAGACTGAGGTGAGCGGACCAAATGGTGCGCCAATACAGACACAGCAGGTTGCGAGTATTGACGCGAGTTCACTGGATGCTCATGCGCGGGATGCGTTAAAGCAGGCTTTATTGGCTGCTAAAGAACAGAACAAGTAAACAAACAGTATAGGACAAAGAAGATGGACATCGACGAACTAGAACTGTCTACTAGGGCGCGTAATTGCTTAATTACTTGGATGGGAATCAAGACAACAGAAGAACTGGAAAAGTATTCTGCTGCTGAATTACTTAATGTGTATGGATTGGGTAGAATAACACGGGCTGAATTAATAGAAGTGCTTGGCAAGCACGGTGTTCAGCTTCGTCAAGGCGTGACAGTTAAGCCCTCGCGCGCTTCATTAGAGGCGGAGAACCGGAAGAAAAGCATAGCGCGCTATCATGCTATTTTGGAGCAATATAAACAGGGATACACCCAGACCGAATTAGCGAAAATGCATAAATTGACAGACTCGCGGATTGGGCAAATATGCACAAAGGCCCTTCGAAACTATTTGCGCCAAGAAGGTATCTCCTTCGATAAAAAAGAAGAAATGTGGAATGATATCGTTCGGCAATCTCGTGCTGCGCGAAAAGCCAGAAAAACATAATGATAATCAAGTATGGCGACAGTAACGTTGATATAGATGAGGCGTTACTTGAAATAGAGCGGTGCGAACTGGAAGCATCGCTGTATGACTTTACTGTTGCCGCTTGGCCTCATATTGACAGCGCAGAGTTTGCTACTGGCGGTTACGCGCTACAAGCTGTTTGCGAACACTTAGAAGCTTGCGCGGACGGATATATTAACAACCTGCTTATTAATATTCCGCCGCGATTTAGCAAATCGACGGTTTGCGGCGTTATGTTCCCTGCCTGGGTTTGGGCGCAGCAAGCAAACACGTCGCTGTCTGGTCCCGGTGTGCAATTCCTCCACGCCGGTTACGCCATGGCGCTATCGCTGCAAGATAGCGTTAAGTGCCGCACGCTCATCCAATCCGACTGGTATCAGCGGCGTTGGGGAGGCCGGTTTAAGCTGACCGGCGATACCAACACCAAGCAGAGATTTCAGAACGACAAGAACGGCATACGCAACACAGTGTCTGTCGGTGGTGCCACGACCGGACTTGGCGGCTCCTACCTGATTGGCGACGACCTCAACAACAGCGCCGAGGCGAACAGCGAAGCCATTATCAAGTCTACCATCGAGTGGTGGGACATGGCGTGGTATAATCGTCTGAACAATTCGAAGCCCGGTTTCGGTTGCCGCATCGTCATCGCGCAGCGCCTGTCGGAGCAGGACATCAGCGGACACGTCCTAGAGCGCGGTGTTGGCGACTGGCAGCACCTCTGCCTACCGATGCGATACGAACCAGACCGGTCATTCCACACCACCCTGGTGCCCGCCTGGGCGACCGATGATGGCATTCCGATCCAATGGAAAGACCCGCGCGAGACGCCAGGGGAACTGTTGTGGCCAGAGCGGTTCGACGAGGAGCAGGTCAGGCTGCTTGAGAAGACCCTAGGGCCATGGGCTACAGCCGGCCAGCTACAGCAGCGCCCTGAACCGGCTGGTGGCGGCGTGATCAAGCGAGAGTGGTGGAACCTCTGGCCTGACGAAGCTTTCCCGCCGTTCGATTTCATCATCGCCAGCCTGGACACCGCATACACCACGAAGCAAGAGAATGACTTCAGCGCCCTGACGGTCTGGGGCGTATGGTATGGATCAACCGACACCCGCGCCACCCGCACGGTCAATCGGTATGGCGCAAACGCCGAGGCATTGTCAGGCACCGGCACCATCGACGGTCTGCCTAAGGTCATGCTGATGACGGCTTGGCAGGAACGTCTGGAATTACATGACCTCGTGGAAAAGGTAGCAAAGACCTGCCGGACGCTGAAGGTTGACAAGCTGCTGATCGAAAACAAGGCGTCTGGCATCAGTGTGTCGCAGGAGATGCGCCGCATGTATGGCCACGAAGACTTCGCCGTTCAGTTGGTCGATCCGAAGGCGCAGGACAAGCTAGCGCGCCTCTACAGCGTGCAGGCTTTGTTCTCCGAAGGCATGGTATACGCGCCTGATCTTGCCTGGGCAGATATGGTCATCACCCAGGTCGGTCAGTTCCCCAAAGGGCGACATGACGACATTGTCGATACCGTCAGCATGGCGCTCCGTCACCTGCGCGACCTCGGCTTGCTTGTCCGCAGCCCCGAGCGTATTGCGGAGTTGAACGCAGCAAACCGGCATCAAGGCAAACCGCCACAACCTCTATATCCGGTGTAATCATGCTAAAATGCCAAGCGGCACTTGAAGACAATGGCGACGGTTCTTTCACCGTGGAAGTATGGTCGCCTGATTTGGCTGGAATTACTGCGACGTATACAGTAAAAGCAATCGCTGATAATTATGCCGCGCAAGAAGCCATCGAACGCTTTATTGCCGAACACGGCGCACTCATGAGGTAGCATATGTCGCTCGTTCCTGGCCTATCACCGAACATCCGGCTGTCTGAACCCGAACCGGGTTTGCAGCCTGCACCGATGGACGTGGTGGTGGCAGACGACGACGAGCAGCAGGATACGCCGGAATATGACGACAAGGGTGCGATCCTACGCATTGAACACCCTGATGGTTCGATCACCGTCAGCTTAGACGGAAAGCCCATTGACGAGGCCGAAAGCCGTGGTCCGAAGGGCTGGTTCGACAATCTGGCCGAGGACATCAGCGACCTCGAACTAAGCCGCATCAGCAGCGAACTGCTACGCGGCGTAGAGGACGACCTTGAAACCCGACAGGAATGGATTGAGGACCGCGCACAGGGCATTAAGCTTCTCGGTCTGAAGGTGGAGATACCCAACCTTGCCGGCGCGTCTGACGGCGCTCCTGTCGAGGGTATGTCCCGTGTCCGTCACCCGCTGCTTCTGGAGGCTGTCCTCCGCTTCCAGGCGAACGCGCGTTCGGAAATGCTGCCCACCGATGGACCGGTCAAGATCAGGGACGACAGCAACGGCAGCACCGCCGAACAGGACCAGTTGGCCGACGCGCTGGAAAAGGACTTTAACCACTACCTCACCAGCACGGCGACGGAATACTATCCCGACACCGACCGCATGCTGCTGTTGCTTGGCTTCGGCGGCACAGCGTTCAAGAAGGTCTATTTTTGTCCATTGCGCAACCGGCCTGTGAGCGAGACTGTTGACGCCGACGATCTGATCGTCAGCAACAACGCATCCGACCTCCAGAACGCCCGGCGCATCACGCACCGCGTTTCGATGAAGCCATCGACGGTCAAGCGACTGCAAATCATGGGCGTCTACCGCGACACCGAATTGTCGCAGGCTGCCGCGCCTAAGCTTGATGCCGTCAAGGAGGAGAAGGACGCACAGCAGGGCATCAGTTCCGAAACCAAGAACCCTGACGACCGCGACCGCGAAATTTACGAGATTTATTGCGAACTCGATATCGTCGGCTACGAACACAAATACAAGGGCAAAATCAGTGGCTTGGAAGTCCCGTATCGCGTCACTATTGACGTATCTTCGAAGCAAATCCTGTCTATTGTTCGAAACTACGACAAGAACGACGAAGAACTTCCTGACCCGCGTGCTAATTTCGTCAAGTATACATTCGTTCCTGGCTTCGGCTTCTACGACATTGGATTACTGCATATACTTGGTAATACTACCAACGCTATTACTGCTGCTTGGCGTGAGTTGCTTGATGCTGGGATGTATTCTAATTTCCCTGGCTTTCTGTTCGCGGATACTGGCGCGCGTCAAAACACTAACATTTTCCGCGTTCCGCCGGGTGGTGGCGCTCCGGTCAAAACCGGTGGCATGCCCATTAATCAGGCCATCATGCCTCTCCCGTATAAAGAACCATCGCAAGCCTTGATGGCGCTGGTTAATGACATCGCCACGACGGGTATGCGGATCGGCGGCACGTCTGAGCAGCAGGTCGGTGAAGGACGCGCAGACGCGCCTGTCGGCACCACCCTGGCGATGATCGAACAGGCCGCGAAGGTGCTGAACAGTGTCCACAAGCGCATGCACGCATCGCAGGCCGAGGAATTTCGGTTGCTTGCACGTTGCTTCAAGGAAAACCCGAACAGCTTCTGGCAGCGTAACAAGACACCCGCATATACGTGGGACGAGAAGGTGTTCCTGAAGGCGCTAGAGGACAACGAACTGTCGCCCCAGGCAGACCCGAACACAGCCAGTGCAGCGCAGCGTATGATGAAGCTTGCCGCGCTGAAGCAGCTACAGGCTTCTAACCCGACGATGTATGACCCGATTGCTATTGATCGTGCGTGCATCCAGGCCCTCGGCTTCTCCAACCCAGACCAGTTCATGGCTCCTCCGTCTGCCCAGGCTGCGCCACCGCCGGAAATGCAGAAGCAGATGGCGGAAATGCAGGTCAAGAAGCAGCAGGCCGACGCACAGACGCTGAAGGCCCAGGCGGACATGCTGAAGGCGCAACACCAAGCGAGCGCGCCGCATGATGTTCAGCAACAGCAGGTGGACACGCCTGTCGATCTGATGACGGCAAGGGCGAAGTTGATGGACGCGCAGACGAAGCGTCACGCCCTCGGCATTCAACAAGATGACGTCATGCAGGAAGACCGCAACCGCGCCGCCGACCGTGCCAGCCACGAAAAAATCCAGCTACTCGAACTGGCGCGCGACATCGCCTTGCATCCCCAGGCGGCACCGATTGCCGCCCCCATCGCAAAGCAAGCTGAACAGCAATGATGCAATCCCCAGACAAAGCCATCCGACGCGCTACAATGGTCGCCAAGGGGCTTGCTAAGGAGATTGGGCCACTACCTACCGGCGACCACCCAAAGCCGCCACATCCGGCTTCCATGATCCCTGGTGTGCATGTCACCGGTATGGGTGATGAGCATACCGCGATCCCCGATGGATATGCCGACGGTGGCGACGTTGGCGACATGCCGGAACCGCAGAAGACGGTGAAGGCATACAAGCTGTTCAAGACGAAAAACGGCAAGCTGTATCCGCTGTTTGTGAACGCTAATAAGCCGGTTCCTGTTGGTCAGTGGCTGACTGCCGAAGAAGGGCCGCAAGGCAAGTCACAAGGGCGTGTAAAGTCTACCCTTGGCGATCTGGCATACCGTCCTGGCTGGCACTCTGGCGACCTTCCTGTAGCCACGCACATTGGTGCCAAGTCGCATGCGGACCTGAAAGCGCCAGACACGCGACCGTCAAACCATGTGTGGGCTGAAGTTGAGCATCCGGCAGACGTCGATTGGCAGTCATTGGCTAATAGCCGCGCACGCATGAACGCCAAAGGCGAACCTATCCCCAACACCGCCCACATTACGGACCAAGTCCCGCATGGTGGCTTCTACCGCTACAAAACCAATCCGAATATGTCCGGTAATTGGCTCATCAGCGGTGGCATGAAAGTCAATCGCGTCCTAGGCGATGACGAGGTGAAGGCGATCAATGACGCACATGGCGTTGCTGACTTGCCGCGCCGGCCTGGGTTTGCCGACGGTGGCGACGTCACCAGCAATCCCAATTTTAGCCAGTGGTTCGGCAATAGCGTGACGCACGATAATGGCGTCCCGCGCACATACTATACAGGCACGTCGAAAGATAAGGACTTCACGTCATTTAACGTAGGTCGGCATGGTGCATGGTTTACGACCGATCCTCATGAAGCCAGTCAATACGCCGAGAGCAATGACAGCCAAGGGCATGTGTGGGAGAACGGCAGATTCCAGCCGACAAACACCGCAAGCCGGGTTATTCCGGCGTATTTGAAGGCAGAAAATCCATACACTGGAGAGCGGCCAGAGGCTCTAAGCCGGGCGCAAAACTACAAAAAGGCGCAGTCAGACTGGTTTGACCAGTTGCGCGCAGCCGGGCATGACTCTTGGATGCCTTCGTCGCTGAAGGGCAATCTTGCCGTCATGCTGCGGCATCCAACGCAGATCAAATCTGCCATTGGCAATAGCGGTGCGTTCGATCCTAAGCAGAAAGCCATCCACAAGGCCGACGGTGGCGACGTCACCAGCAATCCCAATTTTAGCCAGTGGTTCGGCGATAGCGTGACGCACGCTAATGGCGGCGGGGATGTTGGTGAATATCAAGGCGAACACAAAGCTCCCAGCAAAGATGACGGTTCGCCATTGCATGATGTAACCGGCGTTTATCCACCCGATGTTTATGGCCCCAATGGATTCCGTTATTACGGAGAACAAGGAAATAGTTATGACAGGCAAGCATTTAATATATTGTCTGAAGCAAAAGGAAAGCCTCATTCAAGGCATACTGTATATAGAGCAGTTCCCAAAGATAAAACTATAACAGACATTAATCCAGGCGATTGGGTTACCCTTCATCCTCAGTATGCAAAAGATCACGGCGATTCGGCTTTAAATGGAAATTATAAAATATTAAAAAAAACAGTAAAAGCAAAAGATTTATATACTTCCGGCGACAGTCATCATGAATGGGGGTATGACCCGCAACCTATAGTAAATTACGACGATAGAATTGCCGAAACCAACAAATCGCGGGTTAAATTCGGTATGCCTCTTGTGGAGAAAAAACCATTTACGATACCTGAGGTGCGCGGCAAAAACGTTGAAAGCTTTTCTAGTGGCGGGAATGCCATAACCCACGCACTATCCATTGCACGCAAAGCAATAAAAAGATGATATCGCCAAAGCTATATGGTATTTGTGTTAAACAAACGCCGGGACGCCGGTAGGAGAACGAAGACATGTCGCAAGCAACTGATCGCGCACGCGCTAAAGCACACCGGATCACCCGAACCGACCCGCAGGGGGCGAAAGTTGATGCATCCGGCTACACGCCGCCAGACGCCCTTGACGCTGACGTAAAGACCGGCATGCGACCGATCTCGCGCCGGCAGTTCAAGAAGGGCGGTAAGGTTGTCGGCGCTGTTCATGGCGAACACGCCAAACGCCACGCTGGTCGCAAGCCGCGCAAGTCAGGTGGTAAGGCCCTGTCTGCTGACAGCCTGATCAACCGCAACGCCAAAGAAGCCAACGCCGAGCGTGATGGCAGCAAGCATGTCGGCGGGTTCAACAAGGGCGGACGGGCGCATAAAATGGTCGGCGGGCCGATGATGGGTGCGCCCAACGCCGGCAGCATGGACCCGCGCGTCCTCGCGTTGATGAAAGCAAAAATGGCCGGCGGTCAGGGTATGCCGATGCGTCCGGGCGTTGGCCCGATGAAGCGTGGCGGGAAAGCCGAACACCCCGACGAACGCGAAGACCGCGCCCTGGTGAAGAAGATGGTGAAGGGGAATGCCCTGACCGGCAAGGCTACCGGTGGTCGGGCGCACAAGTATGATGGCGGCGAAGCTATGGGGACGGGTGCGGGCGATAAACCGTATCTGGCACCTGCATCGCAGAAACCGGATCTAGCCGCCCTTGCTGCCATCATTAAGGCCGGTGGCGGCAAACAGCGTCGGCGTGAAACCTATCCTGATCTGGACACGCGCCCCGATCCGAATGACCCGAATGCCCTGTGGACCGGTCAGCCTCGCAAACGCGGTGGCAAGGCCGAGCATGGTCCTGGGTGCCGTTGCCATGAATGCCATGGTGGTGTCGCCAAGAAGCGTGGTGGCAGCCTGAGCGTGTCTGACGGCGCTCTGGAGGGCACTCGTCCGACCGGTGGGCGCATGGCTCGCAAGGATGGTGGTCGCACCAAGGGCAAGACCAACATCAACATCATTATCGGCACCGGCAAGGGCATGGATAACCAGATGGGTGGCGGTCAGCCGCCGACCATGCCTCCGCGTCCTCCCGCTATGCCGGTTGCTGTTCCGCCTCCTCCAGGCGCTGGCGCTCCTATGGGTATGCCTCCTGGCGGTATGCCGCCGATGATGCCTCCTCCGGGTGCCGGCGCACCGCCTCCTGGCGGCATGCCTCCGATGATGGGGCGCAAGACCGGTGGTCGCGTTGCTGAAGCCAAGATGGAGTTCGGCGCAGGTGGCGGCAAAGGACGCCTTGAAAAGATCAAGGAATACGGTCACCGGAAGTAATTCTTCGGCCTGATTTGCATTAATACTTGGCGGGCGGTAACATAGATGTGTTACTGCCCGTTTTGTATTCCAGGACCAAGTAAATGCTCACATACAACATGCTTTTTGAGAAGGAATTGCGTAAATTACTGATTGAAACTATCGAAAGACGCAAAGACGATTTGTCCTTCGGCCACGCATTAGATTACCAAAAAGAGGTCGGAATTATTACCGGCCTAAGAACAGCCCTTGATTTATGCGATGAAGCAAACAAGCTGCTGTCCAATACTTAACCAACGCAAGTAATGGAGAACAATATGCCCTTCATGGTGATGGAGCATTCAACCGACCCTAAGCAAGCCTTGAAAAAGGAGGTCGGTAACGTCAATAACGTCGAAGTTTTCAACAATCAGGTGCTTGTTGCTGTCTATATGCGGCCTGAAAAGACCAAGAGCGGCATCTATCTGACCAGCGGCACCCGCGACGAAGACAAAATCCAGGGCAAGGTCGGTCTGGTGCTGAAGAAAGGCCCGCAAGCCTTCGTTGACCCGTCAAACAACTGGTTTGAAGGCATCGACATCAGCCTTGACGACTGGGTGTTCTTCCGCCCCTCCGACGGGTGGAGCGTGACAATCAACAACGTCGTCTGTCGCATGCTTGATGACACGAATATCCGTGGTCGCATTCAAGCGCCTGACCAAGTTTGGTAATAAGGGGGCATCAACATGGCAGACGAAAATAATATTGATGGCGTCGTTGTTGAAGAAACGCCGAAAGAAGGCGTTGAAATTCAGGTTGCAGACACAAACGAGCCTGAAACCGACTTCAATGCCAGTATTGAGCAGCTAAAACAGCAACTTGAAGCTGAAAAGCAGGCTCGTATCAACGCCGAGCGCCGCATTCACGAGGCCCAGAGCCGTGAATATGCAGCGCGCAACGAAAAGGCCGACACTGACCTTCAGTTGATCAACAACGCCATCTATACGGTCAACACGAACACCGGCATTCTGAAGTCGCACTACGCTGAAGCGATGCAGGCAGGTGACTATGGGCGTGCAGCCGAAATCCAGCAGGAAATGGCCTCCAACGAAGCCAAGCGCCTGCAACTGGAGAACGGCAAGGCGGCGATGGAAGCTGCGCCCAGGCAGGAACCGCCGCGACAGCAACCCGCAGACCCGGTCGAGGCGCTAGCATCGCAGCTTACCCCTCGCTCTGCCGAGTGGATCCGGCGTCATCCTGAGTTCGCGCGTGATCAGCGCCTGTTCAACAAGATGATCAACGCACACAACCTTGCTGTTGCAGACGGCATCCAGCCGGACACTGACGCATACTTTGCCGAGGTCGAAAGCGCCCTGAAGATCAACCGTGGCGCGGCAGCCACCCAGGCTGAAACACCCATGGAACAGACCGCAAAAGTCACGCAACAGCGTGTTTCGCCCAACGCAGCGCCGGCAGCGGCACCCGTCAGTCGTCAATCATCCAGCGACCGGCAAACGGTCGTCCGCCTGAGCGCCGAAGAACGCGAAATGGCGAGCATGATGAAGATGACGCCCGAAGAATACGGGAAAGAAAAGCTGAAGCTGAAGCGTGAAGGCAAAATCCACTGAAAGGATAGAACATGAGTGGTTCAATTACACGGCGTGCGATGAAATCCGCGCCCAAAAGCGTCCTACAACAGGCGCTTGAAACACCTGAGACTGCCGACGCACCGGTTGTGACCGACATCAAGGTTCCCGACGCGCCGCAACGTGCTGCCATGCGACAGGCTATGCGTGACGAAGACCCCCGCGCACGCGCCGCACGTCGCGCCGCCGAACTGCGCGGCAACATTGGCGACATGGATGAAGGAACTGACGAGTTCTTTATCCCGCCGCACCTCGTCCCTGACGGCTGGACGTATGAATGGAAGCGCAACACCATCCTCGGCCAGGAAGACCCCGCGTATCAAGTCGCCTTGGCTCGCAAGGGGTGGGAAGCCGTCGATGCAAGCAGACACCCTGAAATGATGCCCATCGGTTCCAAGGGCGTTGTGTCTCGCAAGGGCATGGTCCTGATGGAACGACCGAAGGAAATCACTGACGAAGTGCGCCAGATCGAAAACAAGGAGGCGCGCAATCAGGTTCGGAAGAAGGAGGAGCAACTCAACTCCGCACCTGACGGTCAATTCGGGCGCGATCATGCCCAGGTTCGATCGAAAATCAACAAAAGCTACTCGCCTATTGCCATTCCTGCCGACGAGTAAGAGCACACGAAGTAAAAGGGCCGTAAAAAGCCCTTTTATTTGCTTTTTGACTTGTGTATGTTGACGAGCAGCAGGGTTTATCCCTCCCAAATACCTCGGGGTGTTTGGTATTAGTTATCACCCGGTTTCCCATCGCCCCGGTGTGCGATGATGGAGCCTCCTTTTATGAAGGAGAACCCGTCATGGCGAATACAAACGCGCCTTTCGGTTTTTCGCAGTATTCTGGGACCGGTTCGTCCCCGACCTATGAGCAAGTGCAGCTTGCGATTTCGTCCACCAACTCTACCAACCCGCAGATTTTCTCGGGTGATCCAGTGGCGCAGCTTTCGACGGGCTACATCTGTCAGGTCGGCACCAACAGCACCACCTCGGCCAATGCCGCCGCCGCTGGTAGCATGATCGGCATCTTTGCCGGCTGCAAATACCTGTCGGTGTCGAACAAGCGCACCGTTTGGTCGAACTACTTCCCTGGCGTTGGTGACGTGAACACTGCCGCTGCGGTGACTGCCTACGTCATCACGGACCCGAACGCTCAGTTCCTTGTTCAGACTGCCAACAGCAACACGACTGCCACTGCGGTTGGCGTTTCTGCCATCGGCCAGAACATCGGCTTCGCCTACGGCACCGGCACCGGATCGAACACGAACACCCTCGGCACCACGCCGGGCAACGTGTCCACCGGCCTGTCCACCGCCTACGCCGACCAATACACGCTGACCACGCCGGGCGGCACCAGCGCCACTCTGCCGTTCCGCGTCATCGCCCTTGCCAACTACACTCCCGACGGGTCCAACCCGCTCCAGAGCATCAACGGCAATGACTTCACCTCTGCCTACAACCGGATTGTTGTTGCCTTCAATACGATGGCGACGAAGTCTGGCGTGGCCGGCATCTAACAGGGAGTAGGCACCAATGGCTGTCAATCTTTCAGCGATTAAAGACCTTCTCCTGCCGGGCTTGCGTGGCATTGAAGGCAAATACGAGATGATCCCGTCGCAATACGACCGGATTTTCACGAAGCACGACTCGAAACTGGCTCTCGAACGCACCGCCGAAATGCGGTTCCTCGGCCTCGCGCAGTTGAAGACTGAAGGTGGCCAGACCTCCTTCGACAACGGCGCTGGTGAACGGTTTATCTACAACCAAGAGCATTCTGAAATTGCCCTTGGTTACGCCATCACCCGCAAGGCGGTGGACGACAACCTCTACAAGACCCAGTTCCATCCGTCGAACCTCGGCCTGATTGAATCCTTTCAGCAGACCAAGGAAATCTACGGCGCGAACATCCTGAACACCGCCACCACCTACAACGCCAACGTCGGCGGTGACGGTGTGGCTCTGTGTTCCACGGCGCATCCGATTGACGGCAGCACCATTGCGAACCGCCCGACGACTGACGTTGACTTGAACGAGGCGACCCTGCTGAACGGCATGATCAGCATCCGCACCAACTTCAAGGACATGGCTGGCCTGAAGGTCTTCGCCCGTGGCCGCAAGCTGGTTGTGCCGCCGCAGTTGGAGCCGGTTGCGGTCCGTCTGACCAAGACGGAACTTCGCCCCGGCACCGCCGACAACGACGTCAACGCGATCTTGACCACTGCCGGCGGCTTGCCGGAAGGTTACATGATCAACGACTACTTGACGTCGCCGTATGCTTGGTTCCTGCTGACGAACATCGACGGTTTGTCCTACATGGAACGTGTCAAGTTCGAAACGGACATGCAGGTCGATTTTGTCACAGACAACCTCTTGGTGAAAGGCTATGAACGTTATAGTTTTGGTTACTACAATTGGCGTTCCATCTGGGGTAGCTTCCCGACCTCGTAGCCTTTGGTTTCAATGAGTTAGCCGAAAGTCTAAAGTATAATGGGGTATTTACAGCCTTCGTCAGTCAGTCTACATTCTCCGTCGCCAATCTTGGCGATGGAAGGATATGACATGGCGAAGGCTGTAGACTTCACTTACGAAGACTTAGCAAAAGTTCTGGATTACGACCCGCTGACAGGTGAGTTCACCTGGAAAGTGTCAGTTAGCTCCAGGGCGTTGGCTGGCGGTCTGGCTGGCGTTCGGCAACGCATGCAAAATGGCAAGGATTATCTTTCGATCACCTATCGTGGTCGAAAAATGTCTGGCGCTCAAGTTGCATGGCTGTTCCTGACAAAAGAATGGCCGGATCGTTCGGTTTTCTTCATTGATGAAAATCCAGACAATCTTCGGGCTCCAAACCTGAAGATTGCGGAACACAAAGCGATACGGATTACAGGTAAGGATGGTAAAACCAGCTACAAAATGAACACCGAACAAGCGCGTCATTATGGTTTGGCCCGTTCTTATGGGATTTCTTACACAGAATATGCAGAAATGCATGCCCGACAGGGTGGCGTTTGTGCTATTTGCGGCCTGAAAGAAACTTCCAAGTTGCCGGGGCGTAAGACTAAAGATAGCGACAGTCGAACCCGTGATCTTTCTGTAGATCACGATCATGCTACTGGAGCCATTCGTAATCTTCTCTGCAACTCCTGCAATCATATCCTTGGTGAAGCCAAAGATAACTCCAAAGTCCTCCGTGCCGCCGCCGATTACCTGGACCGGCACAGTCAAAAGGAAGCTGCCTAATGATGAACGAACAAGTATGCCGAAAGGAGCCTGACCATGGATATTAATGGCGGCGTTTATCCGAACGCCAACGGAAGCCCGATCTGGCCGGCTTCGACCTTTACTGGCCCCCTTGTGGCTGGCAACGTCGTGGCGAGCGATGGTTCCGGCACCCTTGCCGGTGTCGGCGAAACGACCGGTGCGGCGAACCTCGGCTATGCCAGCATGGTGCAGTCGGTTGTCGTGAAGCAGCCCGGTTCTGGCGGCACGGCTGTGACGACCAACATCGTTATCCCGGCGCAGAGTCAGATCACTGACATCTATGCCATGGTGACCACAACCCAATCTGCCGGCACCATGGGTATCGGTTCCAGCGCAAGCGCAACCGCTTTCACCACCGCTGGTGCCGTAAGCGTTGCCACTGCTGGTCAGATCACCATCGTGCCTGGGACCGGTTCCACGCAGATTGGCAACTGGGACAACGTCGGCAACACCGACGTGCAGATCGTTGTCACATTCGGCGCGACTGGGTCTGCCGTCGTCACCCTGAGCGTATTTTACGTTCAGGGCATCAACCTCGCGTCGTAATAGGAGGCACCCATGAAGGGTCATAAAGAGCATCACGGCGTGAAGCATTCCGCTCACCACGTCGCCCATCACACCGCTCACCACGGCGTGCATGAACTGGCGCACCATGGTGTCCATCATGCTCGCAAGGCGCGCAAGGCTGGCGGGAAGGTTGAGGACAACATCGTCGGCACCGGCAAGGGCCACGAGGCTGCTACCTACGGCTACAACGAAGCCGAGAAAGACCTCAAGGACAAGCCGGAGCACCGCCACAACGCCCACAATATTTTCGGCGAGGCGGAAGCCATGCACGAAAAGAAGCACGGTGGTCGCGCCAAGCGCAAGCACGGTGGCAAGCTTCATCACATGAAGCATGTCGGCCACGTTGAGGGCGAACACGCGAAGCACCATGCCGGTCGCAAGCCGCGCAAGTCCGGTGGCCGCGCCTCGTCCGATACTAGCCCGTTCACTTCTGCTCGCCATGGTGAGGCCGCTAAGGGCCGTCACCTTGAGCCGGAAACGATGGACTAACAAAAGGTATGCGGGGGCCTAGTGCCCCCGTAAACCATTTGGAGAAAGCCATGTCAGGCGCTTGGACACGCAAAGAGGGCAAGAACCCGGCTGGCGGTCTTAATGAACGCGGGCGGGCCTCACTGAAGGCTGAAGGCCACAACATCAAGCGCCCGGTTACGGCTTCTGAAGCCAAGCACAGCCCAGAATCGGCGCAACGCCGTGATAATTTTCGCACACGCATGTGCGGCATGAAAGAAAAACTCACTTCAGCGAAGACGGCGCACGATCCGAATAGCAGGATCAATCTCGCGCTGAAACGCTGGGATGTGAAGTGTTAAAGGAATAAATCATGGTCGGCGTCGTCAACCAATCCATCACCCGCGCTGGTCGTTATGAGCCTTTCGAACTTCAGGTGTCGCGTGGTCAGATTACGGGCCATTCATCGCTGAATGTTTTCGGATATGGCACGACTCCGGCAACCGCAGGCCTGTTCCGCACGGCTTGGGAAAACATGTCCACTACGGACTACGTGTTTCCGACCTCTGCCATCACCATGAACCTTGTCAGCACCGTGGCCGGCGATACCGCTTCGATTACGATCTCCGGCCTGGATGCAAACTACAACGCCATTTCCGAAGTTCTTGTTCTGAATGGCACGACCAATGTGCCGACGGTTAACCAATACTTCCGCATTAACAATATCTCTGTTTCCTCGGGCAGTGCGACCAATCCTTCTGGCGTGATTACGCTATCCAATACGGGCGGCACGGTGATCTACGCTCAGATCAACACGGCGACCATCAATGGTGTGACGAGCAGCGTCGGCACGTCGCAGATGGCTGTCTACACCGTCCCTGCCGGCTACTCGATGTATGGCTATCAGTTTAGCGCATATTCGTCCTTCAACGGCAACAGCGTGAACTATACGACCTACCGGGCCATCATCAACTTACCATCCGGTGTGCAGCGCATCATCCTACAGTCGCCGTTCAACACCTTCTACGAAGTTCAGCGCCACTTCCCGTTCGCGTATGCCCCTGGCACCGACATCAGGTGGCAAATCGCCTCCAGCGCGGCCACGGCTGCTGTCGTTGGCGTGAACATCGGTGGCGTGCTGGTCCTGAATGACGGCACCCTATAAGGATCAACTATGACCACCAGCGGCACATATAATTTCAATCCGTCGCTGGGCGAAATCACGCTCTACGCCTTCAATCTGTGTGGACTTCGCAACACGTCGCTGTTGCAGGAACACATGGAATCGGCTCGCATGGCGGCCAACATGGTGGCTGCGTCGTTCTCTAATCGCGGCGTGAACTTGTGGCAGGTTGATCTTGTCACAACGCCGCTGGTGCAGGGGGTTTCAACGTATGCCGTTGACCCAAGCACGGTGATGATCCTGGATGGTTATGTAACGACCGGATCAGGAACTACGGCTATTGACCGCATCATCATGCCGGTAAGCCGCACTGAATACGCCAGCTACCCAAATAAGACCCAGCAAGGTTGGCCTACAACTTTTTGGTTCGACCGCCTACTGGCACCCACCGTGACGCTGTGGCCTGTCCCAGATGGCAATGAGGTGTCGTTCAGCTACTACCGGTTGCGCCAAATCCAAGACGCCAACTTCACGTCTGGTCAAACGGTGGATGTGCCTTACTTGTGGATGGAAGCGTTTGCCTATGCCTTGGCATTCCGCCTTGCCTTGATCTGGTCGCCCGACAAAGTCCCGATGCTGAAGCCGATTGCTGACGAAGCGTATAATATCGCTGCCGAACAGAACGTGGAAAACGCAGCGACATACATCAGTCCGCAGATACAGGGATATTATAGATAATGTTAAGGCACTGCTCAAAATGCGATAAAAATTTAGATTTATCCGCTTTTGGCGTTGCGAGACAACGTAAAGACGGCATTAGTTATTGGTGTAAAAAATGCAACTGCGAGAGCGTTCGTAAAAATCGCTCCACTGTCGAAGGCGCTAAAAAACATAGAAACAGAGAAAACGCGCGCTATGCAAACCATTCTACGGGCAAAAAACAAAAATCAAAAGAATACTATTATGCTAACAAAGATAAAATAATCCAAGAATCTAAAGTGCGCTCAAAGAATAGGCGTCAATGTCCTATACATCGCCTTTGGGAAACCACACGCAAAAGGATTTGGTATCAAAAAAACCCAGCTAGGGGTGTGGCTAAAGTGTGCGCAAGACAAACGCAAAAAATGCGCGCTATGCCAAATTGGTTAACTGCAATTCAAAAGGCACAAATAGAAGAACATTATGAGATTGCTGTGGCTTTGAATATTCAAACTGGCATTAAACATCACGTTGACCATATTATCCCACTTCGAGGGGAAGGCGTTGCTGGATTGCACGTCCCTTGGAACCTGCAAGTGATTACGGCATTTGAAAATTGCTCTAAAAGAAATTCTTTAGTAGAAAGTTATTACAGATGAGGCCACATGGCAGGGCGAGGGTAAGCGCCCGCAACCCCCGCGCCTTTGCCATCTGTGACCGGTGTGGCTTCCTCTACAACCACGTAAACCTCAAGTGGCAGTTTGATTGGCGCGGTTCCACGCTGCAAAACCTGCGTTTTCTGGTTTGCAACCGCTGCTATGATACTCCGCAAGAGCAATTACGCGCCATCATTGTGCCGGCAGACCCTACGCCCATCATCAACGCGCGTGTTGAGCCTTATTCGGTGGATGAAACTGATTACAGGACGGCATCCGCGCCGACTGTGTATGACCCTATCACCGGCATACCTATCCCACCTGCGGTAAACATCGTCACCCAGGACGGTAACAACGCGACAACGCAGGTGATCGGCAACCCGAATGGTCTTGAGCAGGGCGCGGTGATGCCCCTTGTCGGCACGGTGACGTATGGAGCCAAGATACCTGCCCTTTCGGTTATTTCGAATGGCACGACCACGGTTTCCGTCACATGCAGTTCAGCGCATGGCCTGTCAAACAATAGCCAAGTATCCATCGAAGGTCTTTCGATCAATAATGCCGATGGATTCTATTCAGTAACCGTGACTTCAGCTACAGCCTTCACTTACTCGACCTATTCTGCTATTCCATCTGGGTCGCTTCTGACCAATACGACGAATATTATTACCGCCTTGGTCGGATTGCCGTATAACTACGCCCAGATACCTCAAACGGGACCGTAAAATGGCTAACATCACCATTCCAAACCTCCCGTCAGCCATTGCACTGACTGGCAGTGAGCAGGTTGAGGTTGTCCAGTCGAATACGTCTGTCCGCACGACGACGCAGGCCATTGCCAATCTCGCCACGGTCAACGTCAACGCCATTACTTCGCTCACCATCAATAGCCCGCTCTATGCCAGTGGCAGCAACCCGATCATAAGCACGGGCAGTATTGGCCTGAGCAGCAATGGCGTCACCAACAACTACCTCGGCACCATGCCGACGCTGACGCTGAAGGGCAACAACACCGGTTCGACAGCAGCGCCGACTGACCTGTCTGTTGCTAGCGTTATGACGATGCTTGGCGCTGCACCTCTGGCGTCTCCTACGTTCACTGGCACGCCAAGAGCGCCGACGCCGGCCACGTCCGACAACTCGACGCAAATTGCCACCACGGCCTTTGTGAAGGCGCAGGCGACCGCGTCTGGCACCGTCACCAGCATCACAGCAGGAACCGGCCTGTCTGGCGGGACGATCACGTCTGCCGGCACGATTGCCCTGGCAAACACCACCGTCACGGCTTCTTCGTATGGTTCGGCGTCATCTGTCCCGACGTTCACTGTTAACGCGCAGGGGCAACTGACGGCGGCTTCTAACACTGCCATCGCCATTGCTTCGTCTGCCGTATCTGGCTTGGTGGCGTCGGCCACCATTGACGCGACAAACGCCACCAATATCACGACAGGCACATTGCCTTCAGGGCGTCTCACAGGCTCATACACGGGCATTACTGGCGTCGGCACACTGACTGCCGGGACGTGGAATGCAGCCACTGTCAGCCCTGGATATGGCGGCACGGGCCTTACGGCTGCACCCTCCAACGGTCAGCTTCTGATTGGTAATGGCTCCGGCTATGCGCTCAACACCCTGACTGCCGGCAGCAACATATCCATCACCAACGCCGCCGGGACGATCACCATTGCAGCTTCTGGCGGGTCTGGGACCGTCACCAGCGTCAATGTCAGCAGCGGGACGACTGGCTTAACTGCCACGGGTGGTCCGATCACCACTGCCGGGACCATCACGCTCGGCGGCACGCTTGCTGTGGGAGCGGGTGGCACCGGCCTGTCGGCATTCACCGCCGGGAATCTGGTTTACGCCTCTGGCACCACGACCTTGGGTAGCCTCGCCCTTGGCACCAATTTGTCGATCACGTCCGGGACTCTGAACGCTTCAGGTGGCGGCGGCTCTGGGACGGTCAGCGCCGGGACTGCCGGTCAGCTTGCTTACTATGCGTCTACCGGGTCAACTGTTTCCGGCCTTGTCGTTGGTTCTGGTTTGTCGCTGAGTGCGGGGACGATTAGTGCAAGTGGCACGTCAGGCGTGGCGACCTTCCAGACGTCACTGACGGGCCTAACGCCGTCCACCGCCACGACTGGTGCGGTCACCCTCGCCGGAACGCTTGGCGGTGCTTCTGGCGGGACTGGCGTCAACAATGGCACGAACACTATCACCATCGCCGGCAACGTCACGACCGTAGGCGCATTCCCGCTGACCGTGACCACGACCGGGACGACATCGGTAACTATGCCGACCACTGGCACCCTGACGGCGCTGGGAAACGCCACAACCGGTTCTGGTTCTATTGTCCTGGCGACCAGCCCGGTGCTGGTCACGCCAACGCTTGGCGCTGCCACGGCTACCAGCGTCAACGGTCTGACGATCAGCAGCACGACGGGCGTTCTGACGCTTGCAAGCGGCAGCACCCTGGCGACGTCAGGCGCGTTCAGCACCACGTTCACGGCAACGGGTGCTACGACCCTAACGCTACCCACCACCGGCACCCTGGCGACCACCGCAAACACCGTTGCATCGCTTGGCGGCACGACCGGAACCATTACCCTCGGAACGGGCCTGTCTATCACCACTGGCACCCTTAACGTGGCGAACGGTGCGACTGGAACAGTGACGAGCGTGGCTGTCAGTGGCGGCACGACCGGCCTGACGACCACCGGTGGACCGGTTACGGGTGCTGGGACGATCACCTTTGCCGGCACGCTTGCTGTCGCCTCGGGCGGAACGGGCGTCACGACAAGCACAGGGTCGGGCGCCAACGTCCTCGGGACCAGCCCGGTGCTGGTCACGCCGACCCTTGGGGCTGCCTTGGCGACTAGCTTGAACGGTCTTGGTATCACCAGCACAACCGGCGTGCTGACGATTGCCAATAGCAGCACCCTGGCAACGTCTGGCGCATTCAGCACGACATTCACCGCGACCGGTGCCACCACGCTCACGCTCCCGACCAGTGGCACGCTGGCCACGACCGGGAACACCGTGGCATCCCTTGGCGGCACCACTGGAGCCATCTCCCTCGGCACCGGCCTGTCCATTACCACCGGCACCCTCAACGTGGCCAACGGCGCGACAGGCACCGTCACCAGCGTGGCTGTCAGCGGTGGCACAACCGGCCTAACGACATCTGGCGGGCCAGTCACGGGCGCTGGCACTATTACACTCGCCGGCACCCTGGCTGTCGGCTCTGGTGGCACTGGCGTCACAACAAGCACCGGATCGGGTTCCGTTGTTCTTGGGACTGGACCAACGCTGTCGTCGCCGGTCATCGGCACAATCGTGAACACCGGCACGTTGACGCTACCGACTAGCACCGACACGCTTGTGGGCCGGGCAACGACCGACACGTTGACGAACAAGCGCGTCACGCCTCGGGTTGGCACCGTCACCACGACCGGCACGGTCACACCGACCGGCGATAGTTCCGACCAGTATGAGGTCATCGCCACCGGCACCTTGACCATCGCCGCACCTTCTGGGACGCCGACTGACGGCCAGAAACTGATGCTGCGCATCAAGAATAACGGCACCGTCACCGCGCAGACGATCACTTGGACGACGACATCCGGCGCGTATCGCGTGATCGGCGCGACTTTGCCGACCGCCACTCCCAGCAACGCCACAACGGGTGTTGCATATGTCGGGTGCGTGTATAATTCTGCCGACTCCTTTTGGGACGTGCTGGCCGTGGGGACGCTGTAATGCTGCGAGTTGCCATCGTGGAGAACGTCACGAACATCGTGGACAACATCGTTGTTGCAAATTCTCTGGACGATTGGGGCCAGCCGGGGACTTTTGCCATTGACGTAACCGATGGCCCACCGTGCGCGCCCGGCTGGATTTACGACCCCGCCACCGGCTTGTTCACTGATCCGAGCGCGTAATGGCAACCAAAACAGTCGTTTATACGACCAGCAACACCTCCACTGGCTACACTATGCCAGCGGACATGAACGCATCGAAGCCGTTCCAGTTGATCGCACTGGGGGCTGGCGGAGGGGGCACAGTCGGTGGTTCGACTGGGGCCGGCGGTGGCGGATCGGGTGCGGCTGCATTCACAAGCAACGTGTATGTCACCGCTCCGATCACGCCGGGACAGACCAAGATATACGTCTCGATTGGCGCTGGCTCCAGCGGTGCGGCAGGCGGTGCCACCTGGGCCAATATCGGCACCAACGCCAGCCCTGGAACCGGGTCTACCGGAACCAGCGGAGTTCTGGCGGCTGGCGGAGGCGCGGCATCTGCGGCAACGGCGGGGGCGGGGGGAACAGTAGCAAACAGCGGCGGTGCGGCAACACTCGCCGGATCTGCAGGCGGTGCCGGGCAAACCTCACAAAACAACAATCGCGGCGGTGGCGGCGGCGCCCCCATAATCACTCCCGGTGGTTTTGCTAACTCGGGGGGTGCTGGTGGTGCTGGTTACGCATCTGGGTCTGGCGGTTCTGGCGGCGGCGGCGGCGGCGGTACCTCGACGGCCGGGGGCGGCAATAATGGTTCCAACGGAAGCAACGGCACGTCAACGGCTGGCGGCGCCGGTGGAAACTCAGGTTATTCGAGCGGTTTTGGTGGTGCTGGTGCAACATCATCCACGCCGGCAGGAAACGGCACGACTACCCTCGGCGGCGGCGGCGGCGGCGGGTTCCGTACCACCAACACTGTCGGCGGCTCTGGGACCTACCCAGCCGATTTCACTGACTCATCCACAAGTGTGTCTGTTGGCGCTGGTGGCGGCAACGGCGGCTCCGACACGACTCAGCCGGGGCAGGCACCCTACGGTGCCGGTGCGGGTGGCGCGGCTTCAGGAAACTCGATTGGTGGCAACGGCTTCGTCGTCCTCGTCTACACCAACACCAACAACTTCTTTTTCATGTTCAGGTAGACCGCCACCGCGAACCAAGATAAAACGTCTTTGCTTCTACCACCAACCAAAGAGGTCACAATGTCAATCCTCGTCACCATCGAACACACCGTCGAAGAACTGAACTCCATCCTGATGGCGCTTGCCGAACGCCCGTTCAAGGAAGTCGCCAATCTGATCGTCAAGATCAAGAGCATGGCGGAAGCGCAGATGGGCGTGACGCCGGAAGCGCCGCAAGCGACCGTCACCGCCGATGCACCTGCTGCACCGGCATCCGAAACCCCTGCCGCCTAAGAGGCCAAAATGGACGTGCAAACCACCATTAACCTAGTCGGGGGAGCCATCTTGGCTGTCATTGGATGGTTTGCACGTCAACTCTATCAATCCGTCAAAGACTTACAAACAGATATTAGAAAAATCGAAGTATCATTGCCAACAAGTTATGTGTCAAAAACAGACTTCAATGATACAATGCGGGAAATCCGCAATATGTTCGAAAAGATTTTCGACAAACTGGATAACAAGGCCGATAAATGACCACTTCTCCGGCCACGACACCTCTGACCTACAACGGCTACGTCACCCAGGTGGCGACGATGGCCATTGTGAACACGACGACGTCAAGCGGTGTTGTTGTCGGTGTCGATGCTGCGTTTAACGCCATTATCCCGCAGATGCTGAATTACGCCGAATTGCGCATTCAGCGTGATTTAGACCTTTTCCCAGCCATTTCGAGCAACACTAGCTACACACTGACTGCCGGCAGCAATTTGCTGACCTTGAGTATCAACGATTTCGTCACCTTGCAGACCATTTCTATTGTTTCTGGCGGCGCGACCTATCCCTTGCTGCCCGTTTCCAAGCAAGTTCTGCAAAATGTCTACGGGGATACTGCATACACGGCGATGCCGGCATACTTCGCGCCATACGGCGGCGACGCAGCCACATATGGCAACACGTCCCAGATTTACATCGTAGGCCCATACCCGGACCAATCATATCCGGTGACGCTGACTGGCTTGGTCCGCATGCAGACCCTTGCTGTCAACGCTACGACGGCCCTGGCGAACACCGGAACGACGTTTATCAGCACGTATCTGCCTGATATGCTGCTCCAGGCATCTATGATTTATATCAGCCAGTTCCAGCGCAACTTTGGCCCAGCTTCGAACGATCCTCAAATGGGTCCGACATACGAGGCGCAATACCAAACCCTTCTGAAGGGTGCCCAAGGCGAAGAATACCGCAAGAAATTCGAAGCTGCTGCTTGGTCATCTAATTCTATTTCGCCTGTCGCAACGCCGACCAGGGGGTAAATCGTGGCACATGCCTCGCTTAAACTCATCCCAGGCGTTGACGTAAACAAGACACCCGCCCTTAACGAGGCGGCTATTTCTTCCTGTAATTTGATTCGTTTTGTCCCAGACAGAACGGGCTTAGGTCTTGCGCAAAAGTTAGGAGGGTGGACAAAATTTTTTCCAACCGCCATGCAGACCATCACCCGCGCCCTATGGGCATGGGAAGATACCAACTCTAATCAGCATTTGGCTGTCGGCAATGAGGCCGCAGCGTCCTCCTATCAGGCACAGCTTGCCGTCATCACCAACGGCAACTTAATCGATATCACGCCGCGCACGATCACGACGAACCCTGCTGTCAACTTCTCCACCGTGACCGGCAGCAATGTCGTCACCATCGTTGACGCCGGCATAACCACAACAAGCTACGATTCGGTGTTTATTTCGACACAGATCAGTGTCGGCGGCTTAGTCCTGTTCGGGTTTTATCCCGTGACGGTTGTTAGCGGGACGACATACACCATCAACGCCGTTGACTTATTCGGCAACCCCCTGACTGCCACATCTACTGTGACTTCTGGCGGTGCCACGCCGCAATTTACCACAGTATCCGGGACTGGTCTAACGACCGTCACCCTAGCCAATCATGGGTATTCTGTTGGGAGTAGCTTTCCAATAAATATCCCCGTAAGTGTCGGCGGGATAGTATTGTTCAGCGACTATAATGTATTGACTGTCCCAAGCAGCAACACATTCACAATACAGGCAAGTAATACTGCGACGTCATCCGCTTCTGTATTTATGAACAGCGGAAACGCAAACTTTGTTTATTATATTGGCTTTGGGACTGTCCCTGCTGGGACTGGCTACGGTATTGACGGATATGGCTCTGGTGGATATGGCACGGGTGCCGGCATCGTCCCGACTACGGGCGTGCCTGTCTACACAAATGATTGGACCCTGGACAACTGGGGCGAAATCCTGATCGCATGCCCGACGCCTGAATTTGATGTGGACTTCAACAGCGCCACCATGAGCGGAACTGGCACCACGGCAACCATAACCTTTGCCAGCACCTACGTCATCCCGGTCGGAAATATTATCTCCATCAGCGGCGCGACTCCAAATGCCTATAACGGAACCTTCACAGTCACCGCTTCTGGCCCTGGCACCATCTCTTTTGCCAGCACCGCAACCGGCGCACAAACGTCAGCGGCACTCATCCAATCTATCGACCCGGCTTCTGGGCCTATCTTCCAATACGACCCGACATCAGGGCAGCCGATTGCCACGGTTATCCCCCAGGCACCGCCTGTCAATGACGGCATGTTTGTGGCTATGCCACAACGCCAGATCATTGCTTGGGGTTCCACCTTTAGCGGCATTGCTGACCCCCTTTTGATCCGCTGGTGTGACGTTCAAAACTACGGCGCATGGATTGCCCAAAGCACCAATCAAGCCGGCTCTTTCCGTATCCCAAAAGGTTCAAAGATCGTTGGATGCATCCAAGGTCCGCAGCAGGGTTTGGTGTGGACGGACCTTGCCGTGTGGTCGATGCAGTATATTGGACAACCCTATATCTATAGCTTCAACGAGATTGCCGCCGGTTGCGGTATGATCGGTCGAAAGGCTGCCGGATCGTTCAATGGCGTCGTCTATTGGATGGGGCAGAGCCAGTTTTTTTCGCTGTCCGGTTCTGGCGTTCAGCCCATCCCATGCCCCATCTGGGACGTGATCTTCCAGCAAATCGACATGTCAAACGTCAACAAGATCAGGGTGGCTGTCAATTCCCGCTTCAATGAAGTGGCGTGGTATTATCCGACCACCACCAGCAATGGCGAAGTGGCTGCCTACGTCAAGTATAACACAGTCATAGGGCAATGGGATTACGGCTCCCTTGGCCGGTCTGCCTGGATTAACGAATCCATCTTCGGGCCGCCTATTGGTGCTGACCCCGTAAGCAAATATATCTATCAGCACGAGACGTCTACCGACGCCGATGGCAACGCGATGAACTCGTTCTTCCAGACTGGCTACTTCGTCATCAATGAAGCCGACAATAAGGCCTTCATCGACCAAGTGTGGCCAGACGCCAAGTGGGGCTACTATAACGGCACCCAGAGCGCGCAGTTGAATATGACGTTCTACACCGATGACTATGCAGGACAGACACCCATATCCTATGGCCCGTTCACATTGACGCAAAGCACCACGTTTATTTCTCCCAGGCTTCGTGGTCGCCTTGTGTCAATAAACGTAGGAAGTAATGACGTCGATAGCTTTTGGAGAATAGGGAATATCAGATACCGCTTCCAAGCAGACGGAAAGTATTAAATGGCATCTTTAGACGATTTACTTACAGCCACAAAGAACGTAGTAACTGCACTCAACAGTGAAGCGCAGACGACTATTAATTTAGCTGGTGCGCGTAACTCTCTTTCACTTGCTGGTGCCACTACAAAGCTTGTATCTGACGTTCCTGGCCGCGTTTGTGTTGTGAGTATTATTGTGGCTGGGTCTTCCACGGGAACAATTTATGATGCATCGAATACGGCAACGGCGACATCAGCAAGAGCGATTGCGACAATTCCAAATACTGTCGGCGTTTTTACTCTCAATTTCCCTGTCGCTTATGGTATTGTAGTTACTACCGGGACCGGCATGACCGCCGCCATCAGCTATTCTTGAATGGAGGACTGAATGCCGCTCACGAAGGGTAAGTCGCAGGCGACGATCAGCCACAACATCCACGAAATGGTGCATGCCGGCCACCCGCAGGATCAGGCGGTTGCGGCGGCGTTGAATGTGGCGCGTAAGATGCGTGGGACTGGTGGGAATGTCGATTCATCTATGACCGGACCCATTTTTCATACAACTAATGCACCAATAGAAAAATTATCTGATTTTGATATGTCTAAAGCAAACCCAAATAGCGTTTTGGGTCCAGCATTATACGCAACATTGGAAGGAACTTGGAACCCAAGTCACCTTTCGTCGGGAAAAACGCTTTCTGGCTATGTTAATGGTAAAGTAATTGATCTCTCTCGACCATTATCTAAAAATGAACTTACTCCTATATCGAATATGCTAGGTCGTCAGGTTGATGCTGTTCCACTTCTAACTTTAGAAAAAAGATATGGAAGTGTAGCCGAAGGGTTAAAAAAAGCAGGATATTCTGCCGCAATACATGAAGGGCCTGGGCGCACCGGAAAACACATTGCTGTTTTTGACACTTCTCATATTGTTGATTCTGACCGCGTCCCTCGCGCAACCGGCGGCGGTCTTTACGCAAACATCCACGCCAAACAAGAACGCATCGCACACGGTTCACATGAACACATGCGCAAGCCTGGGAGCCAGGGCGCTCCTACGGCAAAAGCATTTGAACAATCCGAACGAACGGCAAGGCTTGATGGCGGCGAACTAACCACCACGACTTCCACGGTCGGCTTCAATCCTAAGATGTCTCCTCACCTGCATACAGGGCCGATCCATAGCAGTGTGGCCGGTCGCACCGATCACCTGCCGATGCATGTCCCGTCAGGATCATACGTCATCCCAGCCGACATCGTCAGTGCGATGGGCGAGGGGAACACTATGGCTGGTTTTAAGCAGGTGAAGCGCATCTTTGGCGGGATGCCATACGGTGGCGGTTCTATGCCGTATGGTCAGTCTAGCGGTCCATATGGGGCTGTAATGCCGCACCGTGCCGCTGGTGGTCAAAATGATGGAGGAGCCGTCCCCATTGTCGCTGCTGGCGGCGAATATGTCCTGGCTCCCCATGAGGTTGCTTGGGCAGGTGACGGCGACATGGATTCTGGTCATCGGGTTTTGGATGATTGGATTAAGCGTATGCGAGCGAAGACAATCAAGACTTTGCAAAAGTTACCCGGACCAAAAAAAGACTGATTAGGAACGTGATATGAACGATAAAAATTTTGCAGTAAAAGTTGCTAACATGAGCCACCTTGATCAGGTGATGTCTCTTGCTATGCTCTCCCTAAAAGAAACTGGTATTTTTGAAGTAAATGAACAAAAAGTCTACAAGACAGTTTACAGCGCGCTCAATAAACAAAGCGGGATTTGCGGCATTGCTATGGGCGATGATGGTAGCGCCCAGGGTTTTGTTCTTTTAGATATTAGTGAAACATGGTATTCAACATACAATGTGCTTATTGAGCGCGAAGTTTTTGTTCACCCTGACTTCAGAGGGTCAAAAGGCGGTCGAGCAAGGTCTTTGTGTGAGTTTGCCAAAAAGATAGCCGATTCACTATCAATACCTCTTTATGTTGGACTTGAATCCAAAGATAAAGCTGAAGCAAAAGTCCGTCTATACGAACGTCAATTCGGTAAGTCTACCGGGTCTTTTTTCTTGTATGGAGCCGACCACTCCAAGCCTAATGATGCAGTGGAGCATTGACGTATGTCTAACCCGTTTCTGCAGCCTGTTACTTCTACTTCGACCACGAGCATCCCCCAGCAGGTTGCGGCGAACTACAACACTGCCGTAACTAACGCTGCCACCGCCGCCGGCACACCATTCCAGTCATATTCATCCGACCCCAATGCCTTTGTCGCCGGTCTAAACAACACCCAGCAGGCCGGTATTGCCAATACCAACGCTGCCGCCGGTCAGGCGCAGCCATATTATCAAGCGGCCACTGGCGCTCTTGCGACTGGCATGGGGCAAGCCCAACCCTTTATTTATGGTGCCGCGAACACGCTGGGTCAGGCCCAGGGTATCGGTGCCGGACTTAATCAGGCTGCTGCATATGGATATGCCGGCGCACCCGGCGCTGCTGACCCATATAACCAAGCCGCAGGCGCTTCGTATAGTGCCGGTCTTGCTGCCGGCATGCCCATGAATGCCATGAGCGCCCAAAATGTCGGGCAAGCCCAGCAACAGGGTTCTATGGCTAACATGGCCGCTATGGGCCAGTATGGGCAGGCTCAACAGGCTGTGTCGCCATACAACCAAGCAGCAGGCGCTTCGTATAGTGCTGGCCTAGCTGCCGGCATGCCCATGAATGCCATGAGCGCCCAAAATGTCGGGCAAGCCCAGCAACAGGGTTCTATGGCTAACATGGCTGCTATGGGCCAGTATGGACAGGCTCAACAGGCTGTATCTCCATACAACCAAGCAGCAGGCGCTTCGTATAGTGCCGGACTAGCTGCCGGCATGCCGATGAATGCTATGAGCGCCCAAAATGTCGGGCAGGCTCAACAGCAAGGTTCAATGGCTAATATGGCTGCTATGGGCCAGTATGGGCAGGCTCAACAGGCTGTGTCGCCATACAATCAGGCGGCTGGTTCTGCTTATAGTGCCGGCATAGAAGCTGCCAATCCTTATACCTATGGCGGTGGACAGGCAGTCAATGCCCAGCAGATCGGTGGGCAGCAGATCGGCCAGTTTATGTCGCCGTTCCTCGGCTCGGCATACAATTCGATGTTGGCCGGCGAAAACATGCAGAACGCCCAACAGGCGTCCGGCCTGCAAGGTAATTCCATCCAGGCTGGTGCATTCGGCGGTGATCGCGCTGGCATTGCCCAGGCAAATCTTGCCTATCAGCAGAATTTAGCCAACTCGCAAACAAACGCCAATTTCCTTAATACCGGATACAATCAGGCACTTACGGCGGCACAGCAGCAACAGGGTGTAAATCTCTCCGCACAGCAGGCAAATCGCGCCGCGTTGCAGACGACAGGCCAGAACCTATACAACCAATACACCGGAACCGGTCAGGCGTTGTCTAATCTTGGTCAAAATATCTTCGGTCAAGGAACGGCAGTTGCCCAAGGCGTCGGCGCTCTTGGTCAGCAGCAATATGCCCAAGGTATGGGTGCTGCGGCACAACAGGCTGCTCTCGGCAACCAAGCATACAATCAATACACTGGGACAGGTCAGGCGCTTTCTAATCTTGGACAGAACGTATTCGGTCAAGGGACGACCGTTGCGCAAGGTATCGGCAACCTTGGTCAGCAGCAGTATGCCCAAGGCATGGGTGCGGCTGCACAACAGGCTGCTCTCGGCAATCAGGCTTACAACCAATATACCGGAACCGGACAGGCGCTTTCTAATCTGGGTCAGAACGTATTCGGTCAAGGGACCACTGTCGCACAGGGTGTCGGCGCTCTTGGTCAGCAACAGTATGCTCAAGGCATGGGCGCGGCTGCACAGCAGGCTGCCCTCGGCAATCAGGCTTACAACCAATACACCGGCACCGGTCAAGCTTTGGCTGGCCTCGGTCAGAACGTTTACGGTCAACAAACAGGTGCCGCACAGGGCCTTGCCGGCGTAGGCAATCAGGCGTTCACGCAGGGTGCCACTACGGCGGCGCAGCAGGCTGCTCTTGGCAATCAGTTGTATGGCATGGGGACCGGTGCTTCGCAGCAGCTTGCTGCCCTAGGGACGGGCGCTCAGGGTGCTGCATTGCAGGGTGCGCAGGCACAGATGGGCGCAGGTCAAGTCGCTCAACAGACGCAGCAAGCCGGCCTTACCGCCCTATACAATCAGTTCCTGCAACAGCAGGCATACCCATTCCAGACGTCGCAATTCTACACCAATGCCGTTGGTTCCCTGGGTCCGTTGTATGGCGCTACGACGACAACGACCCAGCCAATGTCGATCTTTGGCAATGCACGCGGCGGTTCGGTGCGTTCAAAATACGCATCCGGTGGCCTGATCCCGTCGAGCATGGGTGGCGCGGTTGGCGAAGAACATGCCGGCGAAGGGTTTGCATATGGTGGCACCCCTGATGTTATGAGCGCCATTCAGGCGATTTATAACCCGACCGGAACCGCCTCATATGGCCTTGCTCCTTCCAGCGCAGCCTGGGGTGATATTTTCAATACGCTAGGCAGCCAAACCGTTGCCAAACCGTCCGCAAGCCAGATGTTGTCTGATTATTCGCTGTTAAACCCGGCTGCCCTACGCGCACCGCCGGCCACATCCTCGTCTGGCACGACTACGTCGTCTGCTCCGACGACCACGTCTAGCATCCCATATATGAGCGCGACGTCTACCGGCCTTGGTGCCGGTGAGCTTGGTGGTATGGGTGGGCCGAACACCGGGACTGGTGCTTCTGTCGGGACAGGCTCCTTCATGGGCGACGTTAAGGGGCTGGGCGCGGCGCTCGATAACATTGCAACTGGTGGTAGCGGTTGGGGGCCGGGCGTCAGCGCGAACGATGGCGCTGTAATGGAAGCGGCTATGGAGAGCGCTCACGATAGCGTTAGCCCATCCCAAAGCGACAGCGGAAATCCTAACGTTGGATCGTCGGGCGGCGTTTATGCCAACGGCGGTCGCATCCACCGCGCTTACGGCGGCACCGCTTCTCAAGAAGAGTCCGAACCAAGGAACGGCGGCGCAGGACCAGATGAACGCAATAGCGGTGGTCGCGTAGGTAAATACTACGGCGGCGCGGCGTCCGGCCTTGGTTTGTCTTTGCAGCAAATTTCCGACATTCAGGCGATGATGCAGGCGAATAATGGCCTTCTGCCGGGCATGCCGGCTGGCTATCAGCCCATGACCAGCATGAATGCACAACCCGGTCATGGTCTTGCTGGCATCAATATGCAGGCTCATCCTAGCCAGATCATGCGCGGCCCATTCATTCAGCAACCGAACAACACCTCTGTCGTCGGTGGACTGACCCATGGCGTCAACGATCTGAAGGCGCTTCAGAACGACTATAATTTCTTTGCCGGCGACAACAGCAACACGCAGTCGAGTAACACACAGTCGAACAGTAGCAACCCAGGTCTTTTGTCCACCATTGGCTCTGCTCTTGGGTTTGCCTCTGGCGGTCTTGCTGGCCGTGGGCACTACGCCAACGCAGGAAGCGTTTACACGTCTGCTGGGCAAGAAGCCGCCATCCCTGACTATAATTCCGACATCGACTTTAATATCCCTGACGTTCCGTTTAACCCGCCGCAGATTCAGCAGCCGCAGCAATCCAGCGGGTCCAAGGGCGGCAGCGGGGGCGGCCTTGGTGATTTATTGAAACTTGCTGGCCTTATCGGCTCCGTTTTTAAGGATGGTGGGTCCGTTGATGGTCGAAAGGGGTATGCCCTAATCGGAAGCGTCGGCACTAATGACGCAACAACCGATAATTCCGACACCTATCAACCAGACCCGGAAAATCAAAGCATTTTTGGGCGCTGGTTGAATCCGCAAAAAAGTGCAACTGGGTTATCTCCCAGCGCCGTCAATGAAATCGTTTCGGACTTGAGCGCGAAAACTCCTGAACAGGCTCCATATTCCAATGACCTTTCCCCTGGAAATCAGACGCAACCCATCACTGGCGACACGCTGAATGACCGCGTGGATGTCATGCGAGGCAATTACGATGCCCGTATGCAAGCTGCCATTCAGGCGGCTCAATCTATTGCTGGCGGTCCAAATGCAGACAATGCTCGGCCTTCTGTTCCTGCGCCGTTTGTGCCTACCGACACCAACACAGACACTAATACAGATCAAAGATTAAAAGACATTATTTCTCGTGGTAATGCCAACGCAGACGCATCAACTCCTGAAGCGGTTAAGAAAACTATTACAGAAGCCGCTGCTAAACGAGGCATCCCAATCAATTTAGCGCTCGCCATGTTTAACCAAGAAAGTTCTTTTGATCCAAATTTGACGGGCGGAGCCGAAGAAATTGGATTGGGTCAAATTCGGCCCAGCACCGCGCGAAATCCCGGATATGGAATGACAGGAGTTGATCCCGCAACCTTGGTTGGGTCAGAAAATATTGATAACAATGTAAATTTTGCATTGGATTATCTTAAAGCCAAAGGGTTGGCTGGCGGCGCTTCAAACTTGAATGATCCCACTCAACGTCGAACGGCTTTAGCGGCATATAATGGTGGTGGAGACCCGAATTACGTCCAGCATGTCATGTCACGCATGAATGATGGTAACGGTAATGTTGTAGGGGGAAGTGATGGCGGTGGCGGTGGCGAGACTTCTGGCTTAGGTAGAGGTTCTATTTCTACTGACCAATCACAATCCGCTGGCTTGATCCCGCCGAACGGAAGCCCATACCAGCAAATGCAAGCGCAGCCTTTGAATTGGTTCCAGCGCAATCAAGATGTTCTCGGCGGAGTTGCTGGTGCAATCGGTGGCATGCGCGGCGCTCGCAACCCCATAGCCGCCATCCTGGGTGCCGTTGGTGGTGGAGCGTCGGGCTTCAATGCTGGACAAAAAGCTCTTGCAGATCAAGCGACAAGCGAAGCCGCGCGGAACCTTGCCGAAAGTCAAGCGGGTAGCCAACGTCAAACGGTTGCCAAGAGCCAACAAGATATGCTTAAACAACAACAAGAAATTACACAAAAAGCGTTCTTTCAAACTCCAAACCTCATTCCGATGGTTATGTTGCGTAATGGAGCGATTATTAATCAAGCTGAATGGTATCAACGGGGCAGGCCTCCGGTTTTTGGTGAGCCTGCGGGGGCAATTGTTTCATCTGTTGTCGATCCCTCCGCCGCGCCGCCTGTAGCTTCCTCCGCCGCGCCGCCTGTAGCTTCCTCCGCCGCGCCGCCTGTAGCTTCCTCCGCCGCGCCGCCTGTAGCTTCCTCCGCC
>QVQD01000222.1 GCA_003584875.1 Methylococcales bacterium | reverse complement strand
CCGCATTAGGTGTCTTTGTCGGGTTACGCTATCGCTAACCCGACCTACGTATTTTATGCATTCTACTAAAGAATTAATTCTACTAGATTTGAACTAACTATCATTTAGCCGCTTGCGCCTTAGCTTTAATTTCTATAGCGCGATTCTTCTGAGCTAATTTATCTAAAATACCGTTAACATATTTATGACTGCCATCAGCACCAAAATATTTAGCTAGATTAATCGCTTCATTTAAAATTACTCGATAAGGCATATCTAAACGATGTTGTAACTCGTATGCACCAATTCTTAATATCGCACGTTCGACGGGATCAACCATATCCACAGGTCGATCAACAAACTCATTCAAGGCTTCATCAATGACCGTTAAATTTTTGGGTACGCCATGAAACAGCTCAGTAAAATAACTTTTTTGTACATCTTTAAAACGCTCATCTTCTGCAAACTGGCGTTCAATTTCAACTAAACTTTGCCCGGTCATTTGCCATTGATATAAAGCTTGAACGGCTGCTTTGCGGGCATTGGTACGCGTTTGACTCATTAGGCTTCCAAATTAGCAAATAAACTCACCATTTCTATGGCAGACATCGCCGCTTCTGCACCTTTGTTACCTGCTTTAGTGCCTGCACGCTCTATGGCTTGCTCTATACTGTCAACGGTTAATACACCAAAACTGACTGGCACATTATATTGCAATGAAACCGTCGCCAAGCCTTTAACACATTCACCAGCCACATATTCAAAATGAGGCGTGCCTCCACGTATGACTGCACCTAAAGCGATAATCGCATCATATTTTTTAGTGGCTGCGATGCGTTGCACGACCATCGGTAATTCAAAGGCACCCGGCGCTTTAACTAAATCAATATTGGCTTTATCTGCACCATGACGCAGCAACGCATCAATAGCTCCGCCTTCTAATTGTTCAACAATAAAACTGTTAAAACGGGATGCAACGATACAAAACTTACCGCCTTGTACTAATAAATTTCCTTCAAACACTTTTATAGCTGACATTTTCTTTCTCTACTTTAAATTACAATGACTAGTAACTATTGAGTCCCCCTCTTTGAAAAGAGGGATTAGGGGAGATTTTATTAGGTAAATCCCCTTCTGCTGAATAATTACAATAATTATATTAAAGCACTGGTTATTATTAACCGACGTGCTCTGACACTTCTAAATCAAATCCTGACAAACCAACATATTTTTTCTGAGTACCTAGTACTTTCAGCTTATGTACACCTAAATCAGCTAAAATTCTTGCACCAGTTCCAGTAGTACGCCAATCAGTTGCAAGCTTTGCCTGATTTTGGCTTAACACACCGTTATCTTCTAATTGATATTGATGTATTAATTCTACCAATGATTTATTGTCTTCACTTTGCCTAATCACGACCAAAACACCACACCCCGCTTCTGCAATTTTTTGCATAGCCTCACGAATAGAAATGCTGCAATCGTTACGTTTGGATGAAAACACATCATCCAACAGGTTCTTTGCATGTACTCTAACTAAAACAGGTGTATCACCTAAGACATTGCCCATGACTAAGGCTAAATGTACGTTATTGTCGTTTTTATCCTGGTAAGCATAAAGTCGAAAATCACCAAATTCAGTAGGGAAAGCACACTCACTAATGCGCTCTAAAGTGTTCTCATGCTGAATACGATAATGGATCAAATCAGCAATGGTGCCCATTTTAAGATTGTGCTCTTTAGCAAATATTTCCAGATCAGGGCGTCTGGCCATAGTGCCATCTTCATTAAGAATTTCTACTATCACCGCCGACGGATCAACGCCAGCTAATCTAGCAAAATCACATCCCGCTTCAGTATGCCCTGCCCGACTCAAAACGCCACCCGCTTTAGCCATTAAAGGGAATATATGTCCTGGTTGCACTAAATCTTCGGCTTTTGCATCTGCAGCAACCGCACATTGCACTGTTCTCGCTCTATCTGCAGCTGAAATACCGGTAGTTACACCCGTAGCGGCTTCAATAGAAACGGTAAAATTAGTGGAATGAGCCGTTTTGTTTTCATTAGTCATTAACGGCAAACGTAATTGCTGACAACGCTCACTGGTTAAGGTTAAACAAATTAAGCCACGACCATAACGCGCCATAAAGTTAATATCTTCTGGACGAGTAAAAGCAGCCGCCATCAATAAGTCGCCTTCATTTTCACGATCTTCATCATCCATAATGATGACCATTTTGCCTAAACGTAAATCCTCTATGATTTCTTCAATTGTATTCATTAACCCAAAAATCCACTTTTATGTAATAAATCGATAGTGACACCGCCGCCATACTCAACAGCTGCCGCTTCACCTTGCATTAGTCGCTCCATATAACGCGCTAACATATCTACTTCTAAGTTTACAAAAGTACCGGTCGTCGCTGTTCCCAAAGTAGTTTCAGCTAGGGTATGAGGCACAATATTAATACTGAAGGTTGCACCACTCACTTCATTAACCGTTAAGCTAATGCCATTAATACAAATAGAACCCTTTTGAGCAATATATTTTGCCAACGAGTCGGGCGCTTTAATTTTAAAACGAAACGAACGTCCATCTGCTTTTCTTTCAACTATTTCACCGACACCATCGACATGACCGCTAACGATATGTCCACCCATTCGGGTAGTGGGTGTTAAAGCGAGCTCTAAATTAACAGGTGCACCGACAACCAAGGTATTGATAAGCGTCTTATTCAAGGTTTCATTAGAAACATCCGCGCAGAAATAATGTGTTCCTAACTCAACAGCCGTTAAACAAACACCATTAACCGCAATACTGTCACCTAATGCCACATCAGCCATCGATAATTTACCCGTATTTATTTTAATACGACAATCGCCAGCTCTACGCTCTATGGCAGCGATGCTACCTATTGCTAAAATGATGCCTGTAAACACGTATATTCCTTAAGGTCGGGTCAGGGTTAATTTTAAATCAGGCCCGACAGCCCTGACATCTTGAAAGCGTAAGTTCTTTTTATCAGCCATACTCTGTAAAGTCGGCATAGTAAACAAACCACGACCTTGATCACCCAACACGCAGGGTGCCATGTAAATGATCCATTCATCGACTAAATCTTCGGCCAATAAAGCGCCATTTAATAAAGAACCCGCTTCAACCAACACTTCATTAATTTGCTGCTCCGCTAAAAAAATCAGCACAGTCTGTAAATCAAGCTGACCGTTGTTATCAGCTAAGGTATAAACTTCAAAACCTTCTGCCTGCAAGGCCTGCCTTTTAGTGACGTCTGATGAGCAGGTTAAAATCAAACTGCGTCCAGCTAGTTTTGCCATTTGTGCGGTCACAGGCATTTTTAAGTTAGAATCCAACACCACGCGAATGGGCTGTTCAACTGCCTCATCAATTCGCGCCGTTAAAGCGGGATCATCAGCAAGCACGGTATTGATGCCTGTTAATATTGCCGAACTTTCCGCGCGTAGTTGATGCACATCGACTCTGGCAGCACCAGAGGTAATCCATTTACTTTCACCTGATGCCATTGCCGTACGTCCATCTAAGCTCATCGCTAACTTACTACGAACAAAAGGCCTTTGTTCGGTCATACGCTTAATAAAGCCACGATTTAATACTCTAGCATCGGCTTCTAAGACACCACAAACCACCTCTATGCTAGCCGCTTTCAGTTTCTCTAAACCACGCCCTGACACTAAAGGATTCGGGTCTTGCATAGCAGCGACAACTCGCTTGACACCCGCATTAATCAGCGCATCACAACAAGGCGGCGTTTTACCCTGATGACTACAGGGCTCTAAAGTCACATAAGCAGTAGCACCTTGTGCAGTAACTGCATTATTTAGAGCAACAATTTCAGCATGAGCCTGCCCTGCTTTAACATGATAACCTTCACCAATGATCACGCCATCTTTAACTAAAACACAGCCTACACGAGGATTAGGATCGGTACTAAAACGTCCCAACCTAGCCAGTTGCAAAGCTTTAGCCATATAAAAAGCATCTTGCGCTAACATTATTTTTTCTTTAAATCTTCAATCATGTCAGTAAATTCACTGACATCCTGAAAACTGCGATACACCGAAGCAAAGCGCACATAAGCGACATGATCTAATAACTTTAATTCCTTCATGATGTTTTCACCCAACTCCTGAGTTGATATTTCATGATCACCCTTTAACATTAATGTTTTTTTAATGTTATGTAGCGCCATTTCAATGGCATCACTGTTAACGGGTCTTTTTTCTAAAGCCTTAAGCATGCCTGAACGTAACTTAGTTTCGTCAAAAGCGACTCGCGTACCATCACGCTTAATAATTCGAGGCATGTTCAGTTCTGCCATTTCAAAAGTATTAAAACGCTCTTTGCAAACAGCGCACTCACGTCGACGCCGAACTTGATCGCCCTCGCTAATCAACCTAGAATCAAGTACCCGAGTATCTTGGGCCGCACAAAAGGGACATCGCATAACACTTAACCACTCTATTTAAATACCGTGAACGGCCTTTAAATTTAAAACCGATGATTTTATAACATTTCCTTCAGTTTCTGGATTTTATTTTTAACAGTAACATTACATGATAGAAACAAATTGCGAACTGCTCGTGAAACTTAGCCATACCGTAAAACACCATACTGAACTCAATCCCGTGCCTTAATGCAATGCATCCCATATAGGCTGTAACAAACTCTGGCATTGCTGCTCAAAATGCTCATCGAGTATGTCACCCCGATTCGCCATGTCTTGGTATAACCGTTTAAGTTCTGGTTCGTAATCTTGAGTAATCGCTCTATCTAGCCATTCTTGAGCGACTTCTATGGCAGGCTTTTTAGCCCTACTACTGGTTTTTAATATCCATGCTTGTTTAATATAAGCTAAAGCTGCTTCTACAAAAAAAGCATTCGGTGCTTGCTGACCGGCACAATAAATATCCAATAAAGCAGCTAATAATTCAGCTGAAGCCTGCTCTGGTAAAAAGACAATATCTTCATCCGTACTTAATAAGTAAGTGCTTTGTGGTGCTAACTGATTCAAGACACAATGCTGCAATAGTGCATTGATAAAATCTTTACCTTTAAGATCAGCATAGCGATAAATCAGACTCGCTCTTTCATAACGACTGCCTAATTTACCGAGTAAACGATATTGATTAACTTGAATATCAATCACGGCATCTTCTATAGGTGCACCTATATTTTTTTCTTGGATGCGTGTAACGAAGTCTTCTATGCTGGCTTGTTGTTTTGCAAACTCTAACTCGCCTAACACCCCTGACAACCAACGTCCTTGCGCTTGGAGTTTCTTTACTGAGAGATTTTCGCCTAATAAGCGTTGCTCTATCCAATCGTGATTAATGCCATAACCCTCCATACTATCAATAACAAAAGGCTCACATTCTTCGATTTGCGCACTAATACTTTGAAAGCGTAGTGTTAATTGCTGGCGCATAAAATGACGTTGTGGATGTTGATAAAACGCCAATAAATCTGCTAGTTCGATAACAGTATTTTTTTCGATCGTAAGCTCACCTTGCCACCAGTCTGTTGCTATTATCTCGGGTGATTGCAAAGCCTTCGCGGTTTCGAGGTCGGCTGTAGAAAAACTCACTAATCCTAGATTATTATTAAAATAACGATAACTAAAGGATTGCAAGGGCTCGCGTATCGTTATGTCATGCAACTGATAACTATCTTGTAATACTTCCAGTAATTCGCTAATCACTACAGAAGGAAAGATCGTTTCATTATTAGCGATAGATTGACCAATGTAGGTCATAATCAATTGTTGCCGCGTCGACAATAATATTTCTAAAAATTGATAGCGATCATCGGTACGGCGCGAACGATCACCTTTACGAAAATGCTGTTTTAATGACAACAAATCGAAGGTCGGACTTTGATCTATTTTTGGAAACTCACCCTCATTCATACCCAGCAAAGCGATCACTTTAAAAGGAATGGAGCGCATCGGTAACATAGAACAAAAAGTTAATTGCCCACGTAAAAAGCCCTGAGTTGATTTAGTTTCAGAAACGCGATCTTCAAGCCAGCTAGTAATAATCGGCAAAGTTAACGTGTCGTTATGGACGCCCTCTAAATCAGCCGATAAAGCAGTTAATAATTCATGTAATTGTTGCTGTTCAATAGAAGCTGTTTGCCCTAGAAGTTGTTCGGCATAATAACTTAGTTGCGTTGACCAATCGATTAAAGTCTTAGGGTGTTTAAGTTCATTTTTAGCTTTAAATAATACGTTCATAAAGCTGCACAAGCCGCCTAAAGCTTGTGCCGAAGAACCTTCAATATCTAGGAATGGCAGAACATCGCAAACAAAATCTTCATCCGAGCCTACTGCGTAACCCATCAACAATCTATCTATAGCCGCTTGCCAAGTATTTTCATTGAGTTCTGGCAATCCTAATTCTTTTTTATGTTGAGCTGACTGCCCCCAGCGCACATGGGTTTCTTCTATCCAATATCTAATCAACTCTAAATCGGTTTCAGATAAGTCAAAGTTGCTATAAATAACAGGCTGTTCTAATAAATCCAAGACGCTTTGCCAACCCAAGCGACTTTGACTCAAGGCCAAGAAACGAATAAAAGCATCTAAAGTATTATTACTTAAACGTAAACTACGATCGGCAATGGCATGTTGTATATCGCTAAAAACCGCCGAAATAAAGGGCTCATAGACTTCAATATCGGCTGCCATCACTACAATATCGCGCAACTCTAAGCTCGCATCGTTTTCTAAGGCGACTAATAATTGATTTTTTAATACTTCAACTTCGCGCAATCGTGAATGACAGGCATGAATGCTAATCGAGTTATCAGCTAGCAATGGTCTAACGCTGTCTTGTTCATCCAGTTGATTAGCTAAAATATCGTTTTGTAATTGTTGCAGCACAGTGGTTTGCTGATATTCATCGCTGGGTTCAAAACTTTCTGGTTCAAAATCAGGATTGATTTGCTCATGCAATAGTGACTGAAACTCTCGTCCCTGCTGACCTAAAGCTGACAATAAAGCATGACCCTCAAAGACTTCATCTTGCAAGCGTTGGCGTTTACTGACCAGATCGTCCCAATAGCTTTGTGAAGGATTTAATAAAAAGAAATGTACATCACAATGTTTAGCTAAGCCCTCTAAGTAACTCAAGAAAATCGGCGGCATCGTATTAATGCCGAACACCGAAATGCGTTCTGGTAACGCCGCACTTAGAGCACCAGGCTGAATATTATTAAATTTAGCAATGGTCTCTAGCCATAAAGCACCGCGATGTTTATAGCCAGTTTGCTCACAGATCGCTAGCCATAAGTCCCGTTGCCAACGCTCGGTAGCATTGTTATAAAGCAATTCACCTTTTTTCCAAAGATCTAGCATATCAGGTCGCATCATTTGATATTGATCAAAAATTTGCGCTAATTGTTTAGCCAGTTGATAACGTTTTAAGTCTTGATTGTCGGACGCCAAATAGTTTTTTATCGGCAAAAACTCCGCACTGTCCAGTTGTCTCAATAAAGCTTCAATGCGCCATAACATCAGATTACGTTCAAAAGCGGCATCATTTAAGCGACTATCTACACGTTGCGCTAAAGAACTAAAAAACTTACTCGGAAATAAGAACTCATAATTAGCCCAAACTTTAAACTGCCCTGCCAACTGCTGTGACAACCACCGCTCCATACCCTGACTTTGAATTAAGAACACTTCTTTGGCAAAAGGTGAATTTAAGGGCAACGTTTTAATAACGTGGGTCAAATGCCCAACTAAATTTTCGGTTTTATTGGAGCTATGAAGGATAAACATAGGGACGTTTAGATAAGTTGACTATTGTTAGCTAATTTTTAATCTATCACACAATATAATTAAAGGCATTATTAGCAAAGAATAAAGATTCTGATCAGGTCTTAAACTTAAACAATGATGATTTTAAACTCAGCTATAAGCTAATCGCGTTACGTCACCTATTATTTTGTTTTTTACGCGGGAGAATAAGCTGTAGGCCGGAATAAGACCACCTAAGCGTAGCGCGTGGTGGCGTTTCCGGCACACGATCGTATGAATGCCGGAAACGCTTTACTCGCTTACACTCGTAAAGCCTTATTCCGGCCTACAAGGCTGATCAATTGTAGCTTGGGGTGAAGCAACGCGAACCCCAACCAATCGCGTCTTGCGTTGGGGTTCGTTATCACTCACCCCAACCTACGAGCTCCGCGCTAAAGAGGGAAAATAAAAGGAATACTTTCACAGTCTCGTTAGCGTATTGCGCCTTATTCATCGCTATACCCCACTACAATTCACATAGACCCATTCATCTAATTTCCCTGATTCAGTATTACTACGTATATTTTTAAAAATTTTATTATGCAATACTCTTAAAAACACTAGTTGATTGACTAGCTGTTATCAGTCCTTTTAAAGATCATACCCCTTAGTTTTTTATATGATTCTTATGTTAGCTCTAAACAAGAAATCGTCGGATTAAATCATCTGTAAGACCTACTAAAGCTACTTAAGGCTCTATAGTAATTACAGTTCGACCTGCTAAACATATAGCAGGCTTTAAAGTAGCTACTGCAAGACCTGTTAAACCTATAGCAAGCACTAAAGTAGCTACAGCAAGATCTGTTAAACATATAGCAAGCACTAAAGTAGCTACTGCGGGACGTGTTAAACATATAACAGACCCGATAGTAGCTAAAGTACGACCTGCTAAACATATAACAGGTCCTATAGTAGCTACTGTAAGGCGTGCTCAATATATAACAGGCTCTAAAGTAGCAACAGTAGGGTGTGCTAAACATTTAGCAGACACGACAGTAGTTACAGTAAGACCGGCTAAACATATCACCGGCCTGATCGTCGCTTTAACACAAAATAATTCCTATTTTCCAAGCTCCAAAGTACACATAGTAAGACTAGTACAAGCCATCTTTATCCTGTCCCATAAAAAACTGAATTTCTTAAACTTAACCTAAAATCGGAGATCAATATTATGAAAATCATCCAAACCAAACTAGATTTTATGCAGTATTCACCCACGGTAAAAGTGGTCTTTTATCGCAATGTCGTTGTTAAAATCACCGACAATCCGCGCTTTCCAACACCTGATGTATCAATGCTTGAGGCCAGCGCAGCCGTTGATGCTTTAGAAAAAGCCATCATAGCGGCCAGTGATGGCGGACGCACCAGCATTTCAGTCATGCACGACCAAGAAAAATTGACCGATACCGTATTTCGTAACTTGACTGCTTATGTAGACAGAATGGCCGCTGGCGATGAATCTACAATCTTAAGTAGCGGCTTTCATTGCTCAAAACAACCCATTTATTCGCCCAAAGCTATTTTAACTATGATTGATGGTGCTCATTCTGGCTCAGTCAAATTCATAGGCAAAGCAATTCCAAATGCCGGCGCTTATCATTATCAAATGTGTAAAGGTAGTATCCCTCTAACAGAAGACGGCTGGATATTATGCGGCGTGAGCACAAGTGCTAGTTTTGAACTAAGCGGTCTTGAAGTTATGTGTCTATATTATTTTCGAATAGCGGCAATTACACCGGACGGTTTAACTGACTATAGTGAGCCTGTTTCTAAAGTGATCGTTTAAATATCTGGGAACGCTAAGCCCCAGCTTGGCATAGAATGTAGCCATATCGCCGAGCTGGGGCTCGGCGTTCCCTAGGGTCCTTTAAGCGTAATCAGGACTATCAATATATTTTTCAGCGCTAAAGAAATTCTTAAAATAAGGCATAAAACTGGCAGTGATTGGAATAGAATAAAAACAATAAATCGCAGCTGCTTCACCGGTTGATACATTGAATAACCACTGAGGCATAAACAAAGTCATTAAAGCCATAAATAAATGGTAACTCGAAATTCTCCAATTGTTTTTCCAAACAAAGCCACTTAAGGCCAAGCCGAATAATGATCCATGAGTCACAAAAGCACCGAAGGCGCTCGATATGTGATAACCGATATGATAAGTCCCCATAAATAAACAAGAGATCATATTACCGATGAAGTTGGGCGAACCATCAAATAGTTGTAATTCTTTGGGTAATGCGGTGCAAATCAAAAACAATGTACTCAAGCTAGCACCAAAGATAGTCGCTTGTTTAAGCGCGGTTTTATCAGTCGAATAAGTCGCCAGTGCGGGCATAATTGCAAAGGCTTGTAGGGCAATATGATAAGTGGATAACTCACTTAAAAAATAGTTAGTACCATAGCCACATTGATCAGCAACGGGATAAGCAAAATATTGAATTAATTCCATGAGTGAAAAATGGAATATGGCATAAGATCGTGCTGCACGCACCCAAAATGTTTCCGTTTTATCAAGATAAGTAATGCTGGCAGCGGTTAAACCGATAACACCTAGACCCAGTGACATATTGGCACTAAAACACATAAATTCCCCTATAACTTTGTAATATAAAAATTAAATACGCCCAAACTGCTTGAATAAGAAGTTAAGCTTAGAATACCGCACACATTATACTGGAAATTAAAACTGATTTTATATCACTGGCTTTTATAAAAACAGAGTGTAGCTTGTTTTGATTTTAATAAGGGCTAACTTAAAGATTAAAAAATCTAAATAAGATATGACTTGTTTAAGCCACATTCTCTATAGTTACAACGTTAATCAATATCGACAGCTAATCTCGTTTGCCGCACCGAGCACCGCTGGTTTTGTTGGGTTTGCCACAACAGGGACGCGGCATGGATACCGCTCGTCGGTGGGAGAGCAGGAAGCCCTACCTACCGACCCATAGGTATCTACTCAATTAAAAAGCAACATCATTCCGGCAGTTCATATGGCATGAATCGTCATAAACTGCGAAAATCATACTTTAGGGACGACAGATTCGCCACGTTTAAACAAACGAATGTACTGGGCGAATCTGTCGCCCCTACAAATTCGCCCCTACAAGTATAGTATCTTCACAAGTTTCTTATCGGCGTGGAAACGATAAAAATCACCGTAGGGGCGTATTGCATACGCCCAACATTGAAAATCTAATGTTATAGAGCTTATTTTTATAAGGGCGTATGCAATACGCCCCTACGATCTTCACCACAGATTATCGTTCTCGCGTGGGAATGCTAACCATTATTTGTGTAGATACCTATGCTACCGACCCGAGGCAAAACCGAGGAGCGCAGGTTGAGCGGTAATCGAACCGCCTTTTCTTTGGGTATTTTCTTTTGACGAAGCAAAAGAAAATACCTCGCCCTCGGGTGCAATTACCCGATTAAAACAAACGTCGCGAAAGCGACCTCATTATTAGTTTTAGAATACTGCATGGACTTATAAGAATAATCTTACTTTAAATTTTCAGTCACATGCGGCTCTATCAATTGATACATTAACTGATGCATTCTAGGACTGCCTGCAATTAAATTGCCGGATTGTAGATAATTATCATTAAAAGATAAATCGGTCACAACACCGCCCGCTTCTTTTATTAACAAAATACCAGCGGCCATATCCCATTCCATCAAGCCTATCTCCCAAAAACCATCTAAGCGACCTGCGGCAACATAAGCTAAATCCAATGCGGCAGCGCCCGCTCGTCGTAATCCTGCACATTCAGTTGTTAATGACTTAAACATGCCTACATAAGCATCTAAGTGTTTATCGGTCTTAAAAGGAAAGCCAGTGCCAATCAACGCGTTTTTTAAGCTAGTTTGTTGGGTGACTCTAAGGCGACGATTATTTAACATAGCGCCACCGCCACGTTTTGCGGTAAATAATTCATCACGTAAAGGATCATAGATGACCCCTACTTCAAGTTTGTCCTTATATTTAAGGGCAATAGAAACAGCGTACTGAGGAAATCCATGTAAAAAATTAGTGGTACCATCAAGAGGATCAATTACCCAGACATAATCATTGCCTAGATGCTCACCACTTTCTTCTGCGAGTATGCTATGTTCAGGAAAAGCAGCCTTGATGATACTAATGATTTCTCGCTCAACCATGCGATCGACTTCACTAACATAATCATTTTTACCTTTTTGATCAATATGTAGGCGGCCAACATTGTCGACTGAACGAAGAATTAAGTCGCCAGCGCTTCTAGCAGCACGGACGGCAATATTTAACATGGGTTGCATAGGCAGATTCTTAATGAGCGTATAAAACGCACAATGATAGCAAAACTTTTGGTAAACTTTGTTTATTTTTATCTAAGGACGACACTGTTGCTTTCACATATTAAGATTGTTTTAGTCGAAACATCACATCCAGGAAATATTGGTGCGGTAGCTAGAGCCATGAAAAACATGAGCATGACCGAGCTTTGCTTAGTGACTCCTAAAATTTTTCCTTGTGCTGAAGCAACCTCAAGAGCAGCGGGTGCCGATGATATTTTAGCTCGCGCTCAAGTTTGTGACACTTTACAAGCAGCCGTCGCTGACTGCCAATTAGTGATTGGTGCTAGCGCAAGATCTCGCACGATAAGTTGGCCAGAAATCAGTCCGCGCGAATGTGCTGAACTGACCACTGCAAAAGAATCTGATCAAAAAGTCGCTATTATTTTTGGCAGAGAAAACTCAGGTTTAAAAAATCATGAACTGGATTTATGTCACTTTTTATTAAGAATTCCCTGCAATACTGAATACAGCTCACTCAATATAGCGGCGGCCGTACAAGTCGTCTGTTATGAGTTATTTGTAGCGACTCACACACAAACACCGGTAAGCATTGGTGATGTCGATAAAAACATCAAAGCTACTGCCCAGCAAATGGAGTCTTTTTATACACATTTAGCAGAAGCTTTGACTGATATAGGCTTTATGCACCCCGACAAATCTAAGTCTATTATGCGCCGCTTAAAACGACTCTATAATCGTACCCAGCTAGACACTAAAGAGCTAGATATACTCAGAGGCATTTTAAGGATGTCCCAAGATAATCAAAAAAAACAATAATTGTTGATCGATATTTTTAGACCTTGCCAAACATAAACCTCTATATAAGTAAGTTCGCATTTTCGGTACATTTCTAACCTTAGAGACAGGTCTCGGCCCGGTCCTACATTACGATCGACATGTACTTATCCACACCCACCACCTGCATCGACTCATCCATGGAACAGGAAGAGTTAACTTTGGGCACGTAACAACGATAAAAAACAACATAGGGGCGTATTGCCTGCGCACAACATCGAAAGTTCGTTATTAAAGTGCTGATTTTATATGGTCGTATGCAATACGACCCTACGATCATGTTACTGATGAAAGGATTAATTTACATAACCAAACTAAAATCCTTTATTTTAAAGTTGACTATTTTGCTAGGTTAAGTATAGTGACAGCTATTACTTACTTTATTCAAGGGATTTAAATAGTGCGCCTAACTACAAAAGGCCGTTATGCAGTAACGGCAATGCTCGACCTAGCCTTTCACAGCGATATAAAACCTGTAACTTTGACTGATATAGCTGCAAGACAAACTATTTCTTTGTCTTATCTAGAACAATTATTTTCTCGGTTACGACGCGCCAATATGGTAAAAGGTATTCGCGGCCCAGGTGGTGGCTATACCCTTGCTGATGCACCGAACAAAATCAATATTGCTGACATTATCGCTGCTGTAGATGAGCCTATCGATGCTACTAAATGTGGCGGCGAAGCAAATTGTCAAAAAGAACAAGCCTGCTTAACCCATGATTTATGGATGGGACTCAGCGATCAAATCAGAGATTATCTGAAAGGTATTACTCTGGCTCAACTTTTAGAAAAACACCATGTACAAACGGTTGCTAAAAGACAGGTTAATGAGACTGAGCAAGTTATTGGAATTCATCGACATACCGATTTAGTTGCCAACTTGAGTGAATGATCTATTTTGATCACAATGCCACAACACCCCTAGATGAGAGGGTGTTGGAGGCGATGCTTCCATTTTTAAGTACATTTCACGGCAATCCTTCAAGCCTATACCGCCAAGGTAGATTAGCCCGCAGCGCAATTGACAATGCTCGCGAACAAATTGCAGCCCTGACTGATGCACCTGCCTCTCAAATCATTTTTACTAGCGGGGGCACTGAAGCAAATAATCTGGCATTGGCAACCCTTGATGTCACTGACAAACTGGCCATTTCAACGACTGAACATCCCTCTATTACTGAAAGTGCAGCTAGCTTACAAAAAAAAGGCATTAAACTAAGCCATATTAATGTCGACAGCCATGGATTAATTAGCCAATCGACACTCGATCAATTAATTATTGACCGACCTAATTTAGTGTCAATTATGTTAGCTAATAATGAAACGGGCGTTATTCAAGATTTATCAGCAATTACTCAACAATTAAAAGTTAATGGCATTAAAGTACATACCGATGCTGTGCAGGCCTTAGGAAAAATACCTTTATCATTTAAGCAATTAGCAGTCAGTTTGATGACCGTGTCCAGCCATAAGATATACGGACCCAAGGGCTGCGGGGCTTTAATTTATGACAAAGACCTAAAAATAAACCCTATACTTATTGGCGGTGGACAAGAGCGTGAACACAGAGCGGGCACAGAAAATGTTGCAGCAATCGTTGGCTTTGGCAAAGCGGCAGAACTTGCAAAAACAGAACTCAAGGAACGTAGCACGAAACTTCTAGCTTTAAGATCACAACTGGAAATTGAACTCAAAACCATTCCTAATCTGAAAATTTTTGCAGATAAGGCAGAACGCATACCCAACACTGTATTGATTGGCCTGCCAGAAGTAGACGGTGAAATGCTACTAATGAAACTTGATCAAAAAGGCTATGCAGTCTCAAGCGGCTCAGCTTGCGCTAGTGGTGACAAAGAGCCTAGCCCTGTACTTATTGCCATGGGAATAGAACCCACACTTGCTAAAAGCGCAATCCGTATCAGCCTTGGTTTAAGCAATACCCCAAAAGAAATTTTTAACTTTATTCATTTATTAAAATCCTTGGCTTGCCAAGCATAAAGAGAGTCTTATGTCTGTTACAGTTACTGAAAGCGCAGCTAAACAAATCAAAAAGCAATTAGAAAAACGAGGAAAAGGTCTGGGGTTAAAACTAGCCGTCAAAAAATCAGGTTGCTCAGGCTATGCCTACGTTCTCGATTATGCAGATGCACTGAATGAAAATGACCAAGTGTTTGAAAAATTTGGTGTGAGCGTCATAGTCTCAGCTAATGATTTGGAATTCGTTGATGGGATAGAGCTAGATTATCGTAGAGAAGGCATCAATGAAGCCTTTAAATTCAACAACCCTAATGTTAAGGGAACTTGTGGTTGCGGAGAAAGCTTCTCTGTAAGCTAAATAAATACCGAAGGGTGGATGCCGCCGCCGCTAATCCACCCTAAAAACCTTATGTAGGTTGGGTTAGCGATAGCGTAACCCGACAATTGACCGACTAAATGTCGGGGTACGCTATCGAGACTGTGAAAGTATTCTTTTTATTTCCCCTCTTTAGCAAAGAGGGGTTAGGGGAGATTGGGTCTATTAAAAATAATCATAAAATATCAGTAACTTATCACACCCCTCAGCCCCCCCCTTTTTTATAAAGCATAAGTATCTACACAATTAAACAAACGAATGTACTGGGCGAATTTGTCGCCCCTACAAGTATAGGTATCTACACAAGTTTCTTATCGGCGTGGAAACGATAAAAATCACCGTAGGGGCGTATTGCATACGCCCAACATTGAAAGTCCAATGTTATAGAGCTTATTTTATAAGGGCGTATGCAATACGCCCCTACGATCTCACCACAATGTTATCGTTCGCCCGCGGGAATGCTAACAATTATTTGTGTAGATACCTATTTTTATAAAGGGGGAAGCTAAAATCATAATACTTTCACAGTCTCTATCGCTAACCCGAACTACCTAATCAAAAATTAACTAGCCTGTAGTTGCAAAGCATGTCGTCTTAATGTCGAATCTTCTGGCAATACTGACTTAGCGACCTCTAATTCTGCAGTTATTTTCTGCGCAGCAATCTCTTTAACAGGCGCTACTTCTGTAGTATCTAGTATTTCAAGTTGATTTTCATAATAAGTCACTAGGCACAAAACTTCATCAACATCATTGGTATAAGAGCCTACCTTAACTTCCACCAAACTATCATGATGACGACTCAGTGCAGAGTCAGTTGGACGACTTTCTTTATGAGAATCTAATAACGCATGCAACTGACTTAGTGTATGTCTTCTCAAAGATGAGTCTTGAGGAATTTGAATATTTTTTTGCGATGGTGTTGGCGTAGTAGCTACTGTTTTTTTAGGTGCTACAGCAACCGCGACTTCTTCACTTTTTACAACTAATTCAGTTTCAGCAACGGGGCTATTATTTTGAACCGGCTTAACGATAGGCTTAGCGACTGTTTCAGAAGCTTTTTTAGGAGTTGTTTCGATTTTAGGCTCATCTGAATTTTTTCGTACTTTAGAAATAACCATGAATACAACTGCTATGACTATTATTGCGGTTATAAATTCGCTCATAAAAAATGCTCCTGTAATTGAAAAAAAAAGTTGCTTTGCCATTGAGCGCCGATATTAGCACCCAAAATTTGCGGTGAACTATAACACTTGTAGATTGTGTTGGCGACAACCTAAAACCTCTAATAAGCTTTTTTAACATCTAAAATTTAGTATTCTCAAAATATCATTAAAAATAAACTTCTGAAACTTACTATTCACAATCCAACTCACCTTATAAAACATTTAAATCTTGCGAAACTAATTTCTATTGCTATAATAGCCAACTCTTGAAGTAACGCGTTACTTTAGGCGCGTAGCTCAGTTGGTTAGAGCACCACCTTGACATGGTGGGGGTCGTTGGTTCGAATCCAATCGCGCCTACCAGACATTAAAGCACTGCAACAGCGGTGCTTTTTTTATTGTAGCAACCAAAGTATATAAACATGCCTGTAATTACCCTTCCTGATGGTTCTATTCGTGAGTTTGATCACGCTGTTTCAGTACTCGATATCGCTACATCGATTGGTTCAGGCTTAGCAAAAGCAACTTTAGCAGGCCGTGTTAACAATATTCTAGTCGATGCCAGCACCCTGATTAGTGAAGATGCTAGCCTACAAATCATTACCGCTAAAGATATAGAGGGTGTTGATATCATCAGACATTCAACAGCCCACCTACTAGCACAAGCTGTTAAGCAATTATTTCCTGATGCGCAAGTCACTATCGGCCCTGTCATCGAAAATGGCTTTTATTATGACTTTGCTTACAAAAGACCTTTTACAACTGAAGATTTAACGGTTATCGAAGCAAAAATGCAGCAATTAGTTGCTGAAGACATTGGCATTAGTCGTTCGATTTTAAGTCGAGATGACGCTGTATCATTTTTCAGAGACCAAGGCGAAGCCTATAAAGCTGAAATTATCGAATCTATTCCTGCCGACCAAGACCTATCTCTTTATCAACAAGGGGGCTTTACCGACCTATGTAGAGGTCCTCACGTTCCTAGCACAGGCAAATTAAACGCCTTCAAATTGATGAAGATTGCTGGTGCTTATTGGCGCGGCAACTCAGAAAATGAAATGCTACAACGCATTTACGGTACAGCTTGGGGCGATAAAAAAGAATTACAAGCTTATCTACATAGATTGGAAGAAGCTGAAAAACGCGATCACCGCAAATTAGCTAAGACCCTTGACTTATTTCACAGCCAAGAAGAAGCTCCTGGCATGGTGTTTTGGCATGAAAAAGGTTGGATTATTTATCAACAAGTCGAACAATATATTCGTGAGAAATTACGTGTCAATGGTTATGGTGAAGTTAAAACACCCCAATTAGTAGATCGTAGTTTGTGGGAAAAATCAGGCCATTGGGATAAGTTTGGCGCAATGATCTTCACTACTCACTCAGAAAATCGTGATTACGCAATTAAGCCCATGAATTGCCCATGCCACGTACAAATTTACAATCAAGGTATTAAAAGCTATCGTGACTTACCGATACGCTTAGCTGAATTTGGCTCTTGTCATCGCAACGAACCCTCTGGCACATTACATGGTTTAATGCGAGTCAGAAACTTTGTTCAAGATGATGCTCATATTTTTTGCACAGAAGAACAAATTCAAGGCGAAGTATCCACATTCATTGATATGCTGTTTGCTGTTTATAAAGACTTTGGTTTTGAAGAAGTCATTATCAAACTTTCAACACGCCCTGAAAATAGAGTCGGCGATGATTCTGTATGGGATAAAGCAGAAAACGCTTTAGAATTAGCGCTTAACAATAAAAACCTAAAATGGGATTTACAACCGGGTGAAGGTGCATTTTACGGCCCTAAAATTGAGTTCTCATTAAAAGATTGTATTGGTCGAGTTTGGCAGTGCGGTACTATCCAAGTCGATTTCTCGATGCCAGGTCGCTTAGGTGCAACATTTATTGCCGAAGATGGTTCAAAACAAGCCCCTGTTATGTTGCATAGAGCAATACTGGGTTCACTTGAACGCTTTATCGGTATATTAATAGAACAACACGCAGGAACGTTCCCTGTTTGGCTATCACCTGTGCAAGTTATGGTGCTCGACATAGCCGATCGCCATGCTGAATATGCCTCTGAAATATTCAACGAACTTGAAAAACAAGGCATCAGAGTGAAAATTGACTTGAGAAATGAGAAAATCGGGTTTAAAATTCGCGAGCATTCTATGCAGCGCGTGCCGTATTTAGTCATTATTGGCGATAAAGAATTAGAAGAAAAACGCATTACGGTACGCACGCAAAAAGGTGATGATCTAGGTAGCTTATCAGTTACTGAATTTACCGAACGGTTAAAGCAAGAGATTGCAGATAGAATATAATTATTTTTTTGGAGGATTAGGGTATCGCTGCTAAAAAAGATGAAACACGCTTGAATGACTTTATCACCGCAAGACGAGTGAGAGTAACAGGCGCTGAAGGTGAAGCATTAGGAATAATTTCGTTAGATGAGGCAAAACAGATTGCCTATGCTGCAGACTTGGATTTAGTAGAAATATCACCAAACGCGGATCCTCCCGTTTGCAAGATAATGAACTACGGCAAATACCAGTTTGAACTCAACAAAAAACTTCAAATTGCCAAAAAGAAACAAAAACAGATTCAGGTTAAAGAAATTAAGTTTAGACCTGGGACTGATGAAGGCGATTATCAAGTTAAACTACGTAGCTTAATTAAATTCCTTAACGAAGGCGATAAAACAAAAATCACCGTTCGTTACCGTGGCCGAGAAATGGCTCATAGAGAAATCGGCATGGATTTATTAAAACGTATTGAAACAGACCTAGAAGAACTAGCTATAGTCGAACAATTTCCAAAAATGGAAGGTCGTCAAATGATTATGGTTATGTCACCTAAGAAGAAAAAATAAAGGGGACTAACCCTTTCAATTGCTGCCCTAAGTTACAAACATAACTATGGGTAGCTATATCATTCTAAAGAGTTTCTGTATTACAGATGCTCTTAAGTAAGCAGTAAAGGATAAACTGCTAAAGCGTAGCATTCCGCTACAAGTAATTTTTCAGGGCCATGCATTTTGCCTTGTTGGGTTATTTCTCAGGGACTTTTATTTTTATATACTGGAGCAAACAAATGCCAAAGATAAAAACTAACCGTGGAGCCGCTAAGCGTTTTAGACGCACAGGCAATGGCGGTTTTAAATGTGGACAATCACATCGCCGTCATATTTTGACTAAGAAATCCACTAAAAGAAAAAGACAGTTACGTTCACCCGCAACTATTCATCCTTCAGACGTGCGCATGGCTGTACGTATGATGCCATATAGTTAATAACGGAGAACACTAATGCCTAGAGTTAAACGCGGCGTAACAGCCAGAGCAAGACATAAAAAAGTTTTAAAACAAGCCAAAGGTTACTATGGTGCACGCAGTCGAGTTTATCGCGTAGCCAAACAAGCGGTCATCAAAGCAGGTCAATATGCGTACCGCGACCGCAAACAAAGAAAACGTCAATTCCGTGCCTTGTGGATAGTCCGTATCAATGCTGCAGCACGAATATATGGTATATCTTACAGCCGCTTGATCAACGGCTTAACAAAAGCTAATGTTGCAATCGATCGTAAAGTTTTAGCAGATATCGCGGTACGTGATATCGAGTCCTTTGGAAAAATAGCAGAAATTGCTATCGCTAATCAAAGCAAGCCTTAAGCAAGACCTAGTCTTACTTAACTAAAGGATCTTAATCCACCCGTTACTTATAAAGTAACGGGTGGTTCAGGAATAACTACCTGAACTCCCCTTTTTAAATTATTCTTCCCCAACTAAAGCGAGCAGAACATTGTCGGCTATCCTTGAAGAGATTCTCGCGCAGGCATTAAAAGAGCTTGCAACAGTCAGTGATCTAAATGAACTTGATAAAGTTCGTGTTCACTACCTAGGTAAAAAAGGCTTATTTACCTTACAGCTTAAAGAATTAGGCAACCTTGATCCCGAGCAACGACGCTCCGTCGGACAAATAATCAATCAAGCCAAAGAACAACTACAGCAGCAACTAGAAGCGTGTAAAGAGCAACTAGAAAATGCTGCATTAGCCGCTAGACTGGCTAGCGAAAGCATTGATGTAACTTTACCTGGACGTGGCCAATCAGTCGCTGGGTTGCATCCAGTCACTACGACCCTTAGAAGAATTTCAAAAATCTTTGCCAGTGTCGGCTTTAAAGTCGTTGAAGGACCTGAAATTGAAGACGATTATCATAACTTTGAAGCACTTAATATTCCTGCGCATCACCCTGCTCGTGCGATGCATGACACATTTTATTTTGATGCCCATACGGTCTTAAGAACACATACCTCACCGGTGCAAATCAGAACCATGGAATCTGAACAACCACCATTAAAGGTGATTGCCCCTGGCCGAGTTTATCGTTGTGATTCTGACATTACCCACACGCCCATGTTTCATCAAGTTGAGGGTTTTCTAGTTGACACTGATGTGAGCTTTGCCGATCTAAAAGGTGTTATTTACGAATTCCTTAGAGCTTTTTTTGAAAAGGACATACAAGTTCGCTTTAGACCGTCTTATTTCCCTTTTACAGAACCCTCTGCAGAAGTCGATATTGAATGTGTGATGTGCAGCGGAAAAGGCTGTCGCGTTTGTAGCCAAACAGGGTGGCTGGAAGTGATGGGCTGCGGCATGATTCATCCTGCAGTTTTTAAATCAGTTGATATTGATAGTGAGCAATACAGCGGCTTTGCCTTCGGTATGGGCGTAGAACGCCTTGCAATGCTGCGCTATGGAATTAACGACTTACGATTATTTTTTGAAAATGATCTTAAATTTTTAGAACAATTTAATTAAGTTTTCGTTACACAGGAACATGTAAATCATGCAAATTAGTTTAGCTTGGTTAAGATCGTATGTTGATCCAGCAATCGATACAGAGGAACTGGTAGAACAATTAACAATGGCCGGCTTAGAAGTCGATTCTGTTGTACCGGCTGCCGCTCAATTTAATGGCGTAGTCATCGGTGAAGTCATTGCTATGGAGCAACATCCTGATGCTGATCGCCTTCGTGTTTGCCAAGTCAATGTGGGCACAGAAGAACCTTTGCAAATCGTCTGTGGCGCTAGCAATGTTCGTATTGGCCTAAAAATACCTGCGGCGCTTTGCGGCGCTGTATTACCTGGCGATTTCAAAATAAAGAAATCCAAACTACGGGGCGTAGAATCATTCGGCATGCTTTGCTCAGAAAAAGAGTTAGGTTTGGCAACGGATGCACATGGCTTAATGGAATTAGCGACTGATGCACCGGTTGGTGTTGATATTCGTGACTATTTGTCTCTGAACGATGTCATTATAGAAGTTGATTTAACCCCAAATAGAGCTGATTGTTTATGCGCAGAAGGTTTAGCGCGTGAAATTGCAGTGCTCAACAAACTGGAATGGACTACCACTGCATTTACCAATATCCCAGTTACTCATCAAAACACACTCACTGTATCGATAGCCGATACCACAGCTTGTCCTCGTTATTTAGGTCGTTTAATAACAGGTATTAATGCTAGCGCTATTACACCTTTATGGATGCAAGAACGATTACGTCGCTCTGGTATTAGAAGCTTAGGTCCATTAGTTGATGTAACTAATTATGTCCTATTAGAGTTGGGTCAACCTTTACATGTATTTGATGCCGACAAATTAACCGGCAATATTAACGTACGCTGGGCGAAAGCAGACGAAAGCTTAAGCTTATTAAATAATCAAGTCATTAGCTTGAATACTGGGTCATTAGTCATCGCCGATGACTCAAAAGCCTTAGCGCTCGCAGGTATTATGGGCGGAAGTGAAACAGCGGTCAGCGATCAAACTCAATCAGTTTTCCTTGAGTGCGCATTTTTCGCACCTCTGGCTATAGCCGGTAAAGCACGTGATTTTGGCTTACATACAGATTCATCACATCGCTTTGAACGCGGTGTCGATGCTAGCTTACAAACTAGAGCCATTGAAAGAGCAACTCAACTCATCGTTGAAATTGCTGGTGGTAGTGTGGGTCCCATTTCAGAAGTGACGACCGAACAAACACTACCCTCACGTCAGCCGATTCTATTAAGAAAGCAACGCATCCAAAAAACCTTGGGCATTTCTTTAGCTGATGATCAAGTCATCGATATTTTTAAGCGCCTTGGTATGTGTATCCAAATACAAGCTGACGGTTGGTTAATTAGTCCTCCTGGTTTTCGTTTTGATATAGCCATTGAAGCTGACTTGATTGAAGAGATAGCACGTATCTTTGGTTATAATAATTTACCGAGCAGCAGTTTGTTAATGCGCTCTGAATTATCGACTGCCACAGAAGCCACACTAGACCTAGATCGCGTTAAAGATTTAATGGTTGATAAAGGTTACCAAGAAGCTATTACTTATAGTTTTGTTGACGAAGAAATCCAAGAAACTATTGCCCCTGAAATGGAAGTTATTCGACTTAAAAATCCGATTTCTTCTGAGTTAGCAGTGATGCGCACTACACTTTGGTGTGGTTTATTAAAAGCAGCTCTACACAATACCAATCGCCAACAAAATAGAGTTCGATTATTTGAAACCGGACTACGTTTTATCAAAACCAACGAAACCACTCACCAGCAAAAAATGTTGAGTGGTCTAGCTTTAGGCGATGTTTATAGTGAGCAATGGGGCGAGCAATCTCGTAAAGTTGATTTTTTTGACATCAAAGCCGATGTGCAAGCCATATTTGCCTTGACCGGTTGTGTTGTAAAATTTATAGCCTCTCCACAACCGGCACTGCACTTAGGTCAATCTGCAAAAATAGTAACGCACGAGGGTGAAACCATTGGTTACTTAGGTATGCTACATCCTATTTTAGAAAAAAAACTAGGCTTTGATTGCCCTGTTTTTCTATTTGAATTAGATCAAGATTTAATTCTCAACAAGCGCATACCTGTGTTTAAGTCTTTATCTAAATATCCTTCAGTGCGGCGCGACCTAGCTTTAATTGTCAAAGAAGACGTTCCCGCCAACGATATCATTGATTGCATTAAAAGCAGTGCAGAAGCAACATTACAAGACGCCAAGGTATTTGATATTTATCGTGGCAAAGGCGTGGAAGAAGGCAACAAAAGCGTTGCATTATGCTTAATATTCCAAAACACCACGCACACTCAAACAGACACTGAAATAGACGCTATTATTAGCAAACTATTAACCTTATTATCTGAAAAATTAAACGCAAAACTGAGGGACTAATTTATGGCATTAACTAAAGCATATTTTGCAGAAAAACTTTTTGAGGAAGTTGGCTTAAATAAACGTGAAGCCAAAGATATGGTCGAACTTTTCTTTGAAGAAATTAAAAGTTCATTAGAACAAGGTCAACAGGTAAAAATTTCTGGTTTTGGTAAATTTGAATTACGTGACAAAACCCCAAGACCAGGAAGAAATCCTAAAACAGGCGAAGAAATTCCTATTTCGGCTAGACGTGTAGTTACTTTTCGCTCAGGTCAAAAACTAAAAGCTCGAGTAGAAGCTTACGCAGGAAGCGAACACGCTGAATAAATCTTAGCGCTGTCGGTGTCAATACTGTGTTTGTTAAAATGTTTACAAAATCTAGGCTACCAACTTAAGACATACAGTATAAAGTTTAGCCGTTCGTGGTGAGGCCAGTCGAACCATGAACGGCTTAACCTACATCTTTAGACCATTCGACAAGCCCATGGCTCAGGACAAACGGCTAAGCCTTAAACCCTACCCTATCTTAAGTTGATAGCTCAAGATCTATATAAATAGTGACGCTATAACCGAAAACCATTCTACTGTTATAGCAGCGCTACTCATCACTTATATCTCCCTAAAATCTAAAAGTCATAGCGATCCACAACAATAACGTAATGCTCAGATTTTTATATTATCATCACAAGTTTTTGTAATACTAAGCTTTAATGATTATCATATTGCTAGGGCGATTTAATGGATACGATCTTAAGGAGCAATCTTTGATCGCAGACGAAAGGCTCAGGGTAAAAAATTAAGCTTAAGAGCTTAGCAAATTAAGCGACGACAAATGCTAGGTTTAAATCTTCGTCTTTAGCCCTTAGCCATAGCCTTTAGCCCTTATCTTAAACCACACTAACTACTAATTAATTGTCTTTTGTCCATTAAATAATGGTTAACTAAGCACGTTCATTTTAAGCGTTACCGAATTGAAATAATTTATAAGGAATTCGTCATGTTAGAACAGTACCGAAAACATATTGAAGAACGCGCTGCTGAGGGTGTCGTACCTAAACCCATAAGCGCTGAGCAAATGACTGACTTAGTTGAGTTAATTAAATATCCCCCTGCTGGCGAAGAAGAATTTGTTTTAAATCTATTAGCGAATCGCGTTCCAGCCGGTGTTGATGAAGCGGCCTACATCAAAGCTAGTTTTTTATCAGCAATTGCAAATGACACTGTAAGCTCTCCTATATTAACCGCATCAGATGCTACTGAATTATTAGGTACCATGCTAGGTGGTTACAACATTGCTCCTTTAATTGCCCTACTTGACAATCCTAGCTTAGCGCCGATTGCTGTAAAAGGCTTATCTCATACCTTACTCATCTTTGATGCTTTTCACGATATTCAAGAAAAAGCCCAAGCAGGTAATACTTTCGCTCAACAAATCATCCAATCATGGGCTGATGCAGAATGGTTTACTAACAAACCCGTTGTACCTGAGAAAATGACAGTCAGCGTATTTAAAGTTACAGGCGAAACTAATACCGATGACTTATCTCCTGCACCTGATGCTTGGTCCAGACCCGACATCCCTCTGCACGCCAAAGCCATGTTGAAAATGCCAAGACCTGGCATTACTCAAGCCGAGCTACAAATCGAAGAGTTACAACAACTAGGCTTTCCAGTAGCCTATGTAGGCGACGTGGTCGGCACAGGATCATCACGTAAATCTGCCACTAACTCCGTGCTTTGGTATATCGGCAATGATATTCCCTTTATTCCAAACAAACGCGATGGCGGTGTTTGTATAGGTGGAAAAATCGCGCCTATTTTCTTTAACACCATGGAAGATTCTGGCGCCCTGCCCTTTGAATGTGATGTGTCTCAGTTAGCAATGGGCGATATTATCGATATTTACGTCTATGAAGGCTTTATTAAACGTCATGAAAGCGATGATGTTATCTGTAACTTTTCTTTAAAAACCGACGTACTTTTAGATGAAGTACGTGCAGGTGGACGTATCCCACTCATTATTGGTAGAGGCCTTACTGAAAGAGCTAGAAAATATTTAGGTCTTAGTGCTTCCAAGGTCTTTTCTTGTGCCGTAGACCTTGAAGACAGTGGTAAGGGCTATACTTTAGCTCAAAAAATTGTCGGCAAAGCTTGTGGCGCAGCGGGTGTTCGTCCTAACACATATTGCGAACCACAAATGAGTACCGTCGGTTCGCAAGATACTACAGGCCCTATGACTCGTGATGAACTCAAAGACTTAGCCTGCTTGGGTTTTTCTGCTGATTTGGTTTTACAATCTTTTTGTCATACTGCGGCTTACCCTAAGCCTATTGATATCGATATGCAGCACACCTTACCAGATTTTATTATGAATCGAGGTGGCGTTTCCTTGCGTCCTGGTGATGGCATCATCCATTCATGGCTAAATCGTATGTTATTACCTGACAGTGTTGGTACTGGTGGTGATTCACATACGCGCTTCCCATTAGGTATTTCATTTCCAGCTGGTTCAGGTTTAGTGGCGTTTGCCGCAGCGACCGGTGTTATGCCTTTGGATATGCCAGAATCAGTTTTAGTGCGATTTACAGGAGAAATGCAGCCCGGTATTACCCTAAGAGATATGGTCAATGCCATTCCTTATGCAGCCCTACAACGTGGCTTATTAACATTAGATAAGTCAGGTAAGAAGAACGTATTTTCAGGTCGCATTTTAGAAATCGAAGGTTTACCTGATTTAAAAGTTGAACAAGCCTTTGAATTATCAGATGCATCAGCAGAACGCTCAGCGGGTGGCTGCACCATTAAATTAAATGAAGCGCCTATACGTGAATACCTTAATTCAAACATTAGCCTATTAAAATGGATGATTAAAGAGGGCTATGGCGATGTACGCACATTGACCCGTCGTATTGCTAGCATGGAACAATGGTTAGAAAATCCTGTGTTGTTAGAAGCAGATGCTGATGCCGAGTATTTTGAAATCATTGAAATCAATATGAATGACATCAAAGAACCTTTGCTGGCCTGCCCTAACGATCCTGATGACATCAAAACCTTATCCGATGTTGCTGGCACTAAAATAGATGAAGTTTTCTTAGGATCTTGCATGACTAATATTGGTCATTTTCGTGCAGCCGGTAAACTACTGGAACAACAAAGCGAACTACCTACTCGATTATGGGTCGCGCCACCGACTAAAATGGATCAAAGCCAATTAACTGAAGAAGGTTATTACGATACTTTTAATAAAGTAGGTGCTAGAACTGAAATACCTGGCTGTTCATTATGTATGGGTAATCAGGCTCGAGTTGCAGAAAACTCAACAGTCGTTTCTACTTCAACTCGTAACTTTCCCAATCGTCTAGGTAATGGTGCTAACGTTTATTTGTCTTCAGCTGAACTTGCAGCCGTATGTTCAATTTTAGGTAAGATTCCAAGCTTTTCTGAATACATGCATTATGCCGAACAAATCAGTGCAAGCTCAGAAGATTCTTATCGTTATCTAAATTTCAATAAGATAGAGGCTTATCAATAGTTGCGTACATTGAGTTAATACAACATAACCCGATATCTATAAAAGCTGTCGGGTTACGCTTACGCTAACCCGACCTACGTAACAGCTTTTGAATAGGTAGGTCGGGTTAGCGTAGCGTAACCCGACCATCACAGCTCCTTCTTTGATCTACCGGTATAAGCTCATGGCACAACAAGCACCGCTATTTAGAAAATCATTAGCGTTCCCTAATCGAACCATGGTTTATTTACACAGCCAAATTGAGCAACAACGTCTTATTTTGCAACAGATTAAAGCAGTATTACCCGATGATCTGGCAAAACAAACTAAACATTGCCTAATAAAAGATCAAAAATTATTAATCTATACCGACTCCGCTATTTGGGCATCTCAATTGCGTTTTTATAATAGCGCTCTATTAGCATCTATACAGGGCTTAGTTAGATCACCGATTGAAGCTATGCAAATTAAGATCATTAGTCGCCTCTCAGGTCTAACAGAAACATCAACACGAAAAGCAAATTTACCTTCACAAGAAGGCATAGACCTTATACGCAAGCATAGTCAGAGTATTTCAGATGATAAGCTAAGCTCAGCGTTACTTAAATTAAGTACGACTTTAAAAAGATTGGCCGATGCAAATTAAATACTTCACATCATGAAATCTATGAGCTACTGACTTCTGAATCAGTGGAGGAAGTATAAAGTTCTGCATGGAAATAATCTTCACTCTCAACAACATCGGCATACTTTTCGGCAATCTTGTAAAACTCATCCTCATTAGTTAAAAAAGCACTGACTATATCTGGATCAAAATGACTGCCGTTACCTTGAATGATGATATTTTTAGCTTGTTCACGCGTAAAAGGTGATTTATAAACACGACGAGTAGTGATGGCATCATAAACATCAACCAAAGACAAAATTCTTGCTACCAGTGGAATAGCCTCACCTTTCAAACCCAAAGGATAGCCCTCACCATTCCATTTTTCATGATGACCATAAGCCACGTCCATACCGCATTTTATAAAGCTTTGTGATGGATATTGCTCATAAACGCTACGCAAAGTATCACCGCCTATCTGAGCATGTGTTTTCATAATTTCAAATTCATCAGGAGTTAAACGCCCTGGTTTTTTCAAGATCGCATCGGGTATACCCACCTTACCAATGTCATGCAACGGCGAAGAACGTACTAAATCCTCAGTAAACTCAGGCGTTACAATATCTCGATATTTATCAGTGTCGGATAGGATTCGACATATGAGTTCAGAATAGATCTTTAAACGCAATAAATGTAAGCCTGTTTCTGGATCACGGTATTCAGATAGCTTGGCTAAGGCATTAATGATGGCATCTTGAGCGTCATCAGAAGCTTCTCGGTGCCAGCGACTTTGTAATGCGGTAGCGGTTATATCCGCCATACCAATTAAGGCCTCTAATACATCTGATTCAAGTACAGCTTTATCGCCTGATATATTAAGTAAGCCTAAAACCCCTTGTTTGCTTTGTAGCGGCACCGACATAAACGGTAAACCCAAAAACAGGACCGCTTCAAAAGCATTAAGTACTGGCGCAATCAAAACATTTCGTTGAACAACCTGCTTATCATGTATTAACTTGGCTATCACTCCATCGACACAAGCTTTTGCAGAAAAACTAGGCAATCCAGAGTCGTTTGGATAATAACAACTAAACTGTCCATCAAGATGAGGACTTAACCATAAACTAATATCATACAAATCCGTCAATTGGCTAACTGCACGAACTAGTGCCTGAATGATAGCTGTTGAACTAGTCATTTGCGCCATATTTGCCACATAATGATATTGAAATTGCAAAGCATGAGTTTTTTGCTCAACCAATGATTCTAGTTGACTATTTAACTGATTAAGCTGTTGATTGGCCTGCTGCAATTGCGCTTGCAACAATTTTTCGGATACACGTAAGCGATATTGTTCCAAACCTTCTGTAAGAGTTTCTTTCAAAACCTCTCTGGAGCAGGGTTTATTCAAAAAGCGAGTAATATGTGCATTATTAAAGGCATTCACCGCTATATTTAATTCTGCACGACCTGTCAGCATCACTAAAATAGTTTGTGGAAACCGTTGATAAACCTCATTAAGAAAAGCAATTCCATCCATGCCCGGCATGTTGTAATCGGCTATCACAACAGCAAACGGCCCCTCTTTAGCCAAGATTATTAATGCTGCTTCACCACCTTCTGCCACAGTGATATCAAAGCCTTTCCGTAACTGGCGCTTTATTCCTTCCATCAACAATACTTCATCATCGACAAATAAGACTTTTTGGCTATTGCTATAAGATAATAAAGTCATGCGAACTCCAGAGTGCTGCCAAGTGTTATAGATAACTGATTAAAATTATTTTCTTTAAATAAGTTTTCTGCTTATAAAAAGTGTTTAGATATTTAGGCTAATAACTTAAAGTCCAACAGTATAAGGTTAAGCCTTAATGTAGCTTGGATTAGTGATAGCGTAACCCAACACTCGTAGGTGATATTGTCGGGTTACGCTAACGCTAACCCGACCTGTCATAGATAAGTCAAGTCCTTAAATATCATCTATTTTCAGGTCTATACCCTGCACGAAACTACGTAACACGCGGGTCGGGGTTACAAACCCCGACCGGCCTAGGAGTTGAAACGTGGCGAATGAATTCGCCCCTACAGTATGATTTCCGCAATTTATGAATACTAAGCCTTAATGTAGGTTGGGTTAGCGATAGCGTAACCCAACACTCGTAGGTGATATTGTCGGGTTACGCTAACGCTAACCCGACCGCCTACAAACCTTTGCAATGGAGTCAAAACTCACGAGTTTTGTTGCTTGGCGTAGCGATAGCGTAAGCCAAGCATTTCCTGCGCATCCTGTCGGGTTACGCTAACGCTAACCCGACCTACGTTACTATTATCATTCAGCCGATTTAACCAACAGCTCATCGGCTAATAATTGCCAATCTGACAAGCGTTCCAATTTATTAATCCGCTCCAAATACTGGCTGTCTACTTTCATCTCAAACAATCGCTCATAGCCATCCATCTCTTTAGGTTTTAACAAACAAGAAGCAACATGCACCGCTGTTAAAGCACTAACACCATCATAATCACTAACAGAAGGATTATGTTGTAACAAAATACCTTCGATGATACGAGGCGGAATTTTCCATAAACTCAATATATAAGCAGCCGCTTCTGATCGAGTAACACCATAGATTTCCGTTTCCAACTCAGCAACAGGGGTATCAGTGTTTTTTACCTGATCCAGTAGCCTAACTAATTGATCACCCCCGCGTGACAGGAACATCAATAAGCCCATATTATGCAACAACCCACACATATAGGCTTGATCAGGACGATCTTCCAGTTGATCTTCTGATAGGGCAATCTGCTTAGCTAGAGTAGCAACGTCATTAGCATCTTCCCAAATATATTCCATAAAAGAAGCCATTGCTGGACTCTTGACAGGAAAGGCATTTTTAACATGCGCGGTGATCACTAAATTATTAAGATGTTTCAAGCCAATCAGATTAATTGCTTCAACAAGACTCGAAACATTCCGATTAACGCCAAAATACGCCGAGTTAACTACTTGTAATAACTTTGCCGAAAGCACCATATCTCTAGCAAGAATTTCGGCGATTTCAGCGATGGAAGTATTATCATTTGATATAGCAGCATTCAATTGGTGATAAATTTTCGGCAGACTTGGCAACAACTTAGGGTCACCCATCTCAGCGATAATACAAGGATTTTGTACACACGCTAAAACATTAAAAATATGAAGTATCGCTTCCCGGAGAGTTTCTGCACTACAAGGTTTACTAAGATATTGATGCGCAACTTCTAAGCCGCTTTTAAGAGTCGCCTCATCAGCGTAGCCACTGAGGATAATGCGCACTATATTAGGATACAATAAGCTTACTTTTTTCAATAAGTCATCACCACGCATTAATGGCATCATAATATCTGTCACGATCAGATCTATGGGGTGCGTAGCCATTAATTGTAAAGCTTCTTCTCCGCTATTCAGAAAAAACAATTGCCAGTGTCCACGATAAGGTCTTAATTGACGCTGTATACCAGAAATCACATTGTTATTATCGTCAACAAACAGTATGTTTTTATTAATCATGTACGCTTAACTTTCTCTTTAGGCTAAAGTGGAAGTTGTATATGAAAAGTGGTTCCATGATCAGGACAAGATTCAAAAAACAATTGTCCTCCATGTTTTTTCACAATAATATTGTGTGACAAGCTTAAACCTTGACCCGTGCCTTTACCCACTTCTTTTGTAGTAAAAAACAGATTAAAAACTTTATCCTGGATATCTGAAGGCATACCCGCTCCATTATCTTGAAACAAAATTTCGACACTAGCACCCAAGTTTCGCGTGATAACTTTAATCTTACCAGTACCGGATTTTTTTTCCTCAATGGCGTGTACAGCATTAATAATCAAATTTATAAAAACCTGATTGAGTTCGCTTGCGTAACACTCAATACTATTAATCTCAGCTGAATAATCGGTTTCAACTTCAGCAATATATTTGTAACTATTCCGAGTAATGATTAAGGCATTATTAATAGCCTCATGTAGATTTATAAACTGCTTTTTGTGGCTTTGCTCAACATAAGAAAAAGTTTTTATAGCTTTAACGATTTCCGTTACTCGCTCTACACCCTCAATTGCTTGCTGTATGGCTAAAGGACTATCTTCCAATAGAAACTCCATGTCATATTGGCTAGCCAAAGCCTTCATTTTCTCAGCTCCGGCCTTATCTAAGACTTCATACATTGCTTGCTGAAAACCACTGATTTCAGCAAAGTTTTCATGTAACGCCGAGAGGTTATCACCTATATATTGGATAGGTGTGTTAATTTCATGAGAAACACCCGCCGCCAACTGCCCTATCGCCTCTAGTTTCTGTGCTTGGCTTAATTGAGCTTGCAGGTTTTTAGTCGCGCTAATATTAGTAAGTGTACCAATCACTCTTATTGGACGACCCTGCTCATCATAATTAACCAGCTTTCCTCTAGCCAAAATCCATTCCAAACTATTTTCTGTCGACCATTTTCTAAACTCAGTGGCAAAGCTTCGTTCCTTAGTAGCCAAATAATCATGTAATGTCGATAAAAAAGGCTGCTTGTCATCAGGGTGAAATGTTTCTACCCAAGCAGCTACCGTAGTAGGACACTCATTTTCAGCATAACGAATTATTTCTTTCCATAACAACGGAAACGAGATCTGATCGGTTTGTGGATTCCATTCCCATACAGCATCACAGGCACCTTCCAAAGCAAATGTTGAACGCTCCTCATTTTCCCGCAACTGCTTAATTATTTCATTATTGCGTAAAATTAAAGCGATTGTTAATGTCGACAGACTTATAAATAGGAGCGTCATAGCACTAACATCAATACTTAGTCCTGTTACAGATACCAGATCCAGTTCATCTTTAACAAAGTACGCAGAAGATATCCCTAGACCCATAACAACAGCAACCAGAAGATGACTGCCTTTCAAATTATTAATGAGTACCCATGCAAGATAAGATAAAACAATGCCTAATTGGACAAATAAACTAAGCAAAAAAGGTGTGTAGTGCATTAAATCATCCAAATTCATATACTCCACACCCCCCTTATTTGAAGCAATACATAACTATCAACCTATTTATAAAATCAGTTGCTTAGCAACTAATGCATGATTTTGTAACATTTATTGAAGCGTACTAAAGAAATTCTATTGTTTGCTATTTATAATATAGAATGAGTTTAGAGTCTAGTTAATATTATTCATCATAAGAAAAATCTCCTATCATGAACACAAATAAAGTATGCAAGCTAACAATGTAAATAAACGCAACAACAGACGCCGAGCTTAACTGCCCAAAGTGAAGGAATATTTGAACTTATTGTAGGCCGGAATAAGACTTTGCGAGCGCAGCGAGTAAAGCGTTTCCGGCATAGAGACTGCTCCTGTGCCAGAAACACCAACACGCTCAGCACTAGTAGGGTCATATTCCGACCAACAAAAGCTTAACTGCCCACAGTTAAAGAATATTTGAACTTATTGTAGGCCGGAATAAGACTTTGCGAGCGCAGCAAGTAAAGCGTTTCCGGCATTGAGACTGCTCCTGTGCCAGAAACACCAACACGCTCAGCACTAGTAGGGTCTTATTCCGACCAACAAAAGCTTAACTGCCCACAGTTAAAGAATATTTGAACTTATTGTAGGCCGGAATAAGACTTTGCGAGCGCAGCAAGTAAAGCGTTTCCGGCATTGAGACTGCTCCTGTGCCAGAAACACCAACACGCTCAGCACTAGTAGGGTCTTATTCCGACCAACAAAAGCTTAACTGCCCACAGTTAAAGAATATTTGAACTTATTGTAGGCCGGAATAAGACTTTGCGAGCGCAGCAAGTAAAGCGTTTCCGGCATTGAGACTGCTCCTGTGCCAGAAACACCAACACGCTCAGCACTAGTAGGGTCTTATTCCGACCAACAAAAGCTTAACTGCCCACAGTTAAAGAATATTTGAACTTATTGTAGGCCGGAATAAGACTTTGCGAGCGCAGCAAGTAAAGCGTTTCCGGCATTGAGACTGCTCCTGTGCCAGAAACACCAACACGCTCAGCACTAGTAGGGTCTTATTCCGACCGACAAAAGCTTAACTGTGGGCAGTGACGCGAAGGGTTATCTACCCAAACCAAAATATCTAAACAAAATCACCATAAGTTACCTCACTACGACAATAAGAAGCCGACACCCAGTTCCCAGCCTTTATATCGTAAATTGTTAAGCTGTAAGCAGTTGTATCATCAGATGAATAAGCGCCAGTATCCAAACAAATATGTGATAATTTCTGCCTAATGTTATTACCAATGGTGTGTCCACAAAAAGTCTTAGATAGACCATTTTGAATCGAAGTTACAGGATCTAAATGACCTCCCATAAGTGTTCGTCCCCAATAAAACCGCTCCTTAATGCGCTCAGGTATAGCGTTACTAGAGAGCCATTGATCAATATCACTATCTAACCAAACCTTTATGTCATTAGTCGAATAATCTGGCCTCAACAATTCAGAATGAACAATATGAAAGCGCTGATCATTTTCCCCAACCACTATTAACAAAGGTAGACTTGCAGCAAGCTCTAAACCATGATCAAACTCTTTACTCATAGTGCCATTATCCGAATGATAATAGTCTTTAACCCACTCGCCACCATACAGAAGATAACCAATCTCATCAGACTCATCAAAATCAAAATTAGAGCCTATATAGCTTTTCTGTTGATACACCTCAAAATAATCCAACATCATCCCCTCATGATTACCCATAACCGAATAAAACCAGGGCTGTTCAATCAACTCTAAACAACGTAAAGAATAAGGGCCGCGATCAACTAAATCTCCAACAGCAAATAACCGATCCTGATCAATATTAAAATCGACAGCCTTCATCAAACTTTCTAATAAATCAAAACAACCATGCAAATCGCCAATCACGAAATCTCGTCCAATAGCATTGCTAGGTAATTTTTGTATAAGCGAACATTGCACCATATAACACACTCTCTAAATAACAATATGAGTTGAAACTAACTTAAAACTTGATACTATAAATAATTAACACGACAAGCAATGACGCTTAAATAAGACGGCATTAATAACAACAAACTTAATGATGATAAAGCAATTATGAGCGAACAAATTGATCGATTACTACAAATTATTTTAATGCTGCCACAACATCCTCAAGCTATCAGCGCTGGAAAAATTCGAATTAAACTAGAAAATCAGAGATTCAAAGTCGATACGCGCAAAGTGCAACGAGACATGGAGGATTTGCTTGCTGTTTTTGAAAATAAACTGATTTGCGAACCCTACCCCAATTATAAGCGACGCGTTCCAAATGCCGAATTTGAGAATGATAAATCTAATCGCTATAGTTGGAGCAAAGAATATAAGGAGTTAAAACTGGTAGGTTTAAACATTAACCAAGCCTTGTCGTTACGCCTCGTTAACAAATATCTAGTGAGCCTGTTGCCTAAAGTAACTATAGATGATTTAGAACCTTTATTTAAAGAGGCGGCAAACGTGTTAACGCATTTTGAGAAAAACGCTCTCAGTAAATGGCAAAATAAAATTGCCATAGTAGAAGCTACGCAACCCTTAATACACCCTGTCGTAAAGCCAGTTATTAATGATGCAGTGGGGCAGGCGCTACTATCAGAAAAGCAAATTAACATCACCTATACGCGCCACGATTCAAAAACCAATAATTATTCGTTAAACCCCATTGGCTTAGTGTTGAGGAATGGCAGTCATTACCTTATCGCGACTAAAGTAGGTACTCATGAGCGACGGCAATTTGCACTGCATAGAATTAAAAAAATAGAGTTACTTGAGGACAACCCCGTAGAACAAATAGATAACTGCACTCTAGAAGACTGTTTACAAGATGGTCAAATGGGCTTTAACTTAACTGGACCGGCAGCTTATGACATGATTAATTTTGTAGGTGTGTTCGACACCATAACCGCTAATCACCTCTCCGAATCAAAACTGTCAAAAGATCAAAGAGTAGAAAAGATTGACGATGATCACTATCAGGTCAGTGCCACCATTAAAGAAACCGAGCAACTCTATTGGTGGCTATTAAGCTTTGGCTCACGCGTAGAAGTCAAAGAACCTCAGCATTTGCGCGACAAAATGGCTAAGACTGCAAAAGCTATGCTAGACCGATATGTTGCAGATACCTATTTATGACCCTTGTAAGGTTCGTCCGTGTCTTCATCATAAGCTATGGCCCATTGAGTATCATTCCACCTCTCAGACGAGGGATCCCAAGGATTATTCGAGGCGTCAAGCCGTGGATAACTTTCATTGTATAAATAGTAGCTTAAATTCTCCTCAGCCAATTTATTACGCAGCTCATAAGCCTCTTTAGTACTTAATCGCGTCTTAGAACTATTTAAAAACGCGTGTCCCTCACAAGGGCTACCCTTCCAAAATACCCACCAATAGTATTTATAAAAATAAGGATTTGGATGCATGCGCATAGCATATGAATAAGAAACGCCTCCCTCTCTTAGTTGATCAGCTTCTAGTTGTTTAAAAGTGGGTATTCTCATAAATAATCCTCAAAATTTAATTAAAAAACGTATTGATAAATGGTAACGGATCAAAGCGTCACTATGCGTCGTGCGCGATGATATTTTTTTAAAGTTAGGTGATGTTGACCGTCAACATTTGACGGGCTTGGCCAATACAATAGGGTTTTTACACACACCGGAGTATAGCGATGCCTATTACACAAAACGAAGCAGAACAAATTGCCAATCAAATTGCCCCTATTGTTGATCAGCACAACTTCAGGGGCATGAATGCGTTATTACGTCAACTGAGACCCGCAATGCGGATTAAGAAGAAGCCCTCAAATTGGGCTGATATAATCAATTTGAAGGATTTTATGATGCCTATCCATAACCACTTTAATGGAGCAACTTACAGTCAAGTTGATCAGTTTTTAATGATGTTCGGAAAACAATATGTTAAGAGAATTTAGAATATGAGTTGGGAACACTTTGAGATTAGAGATCAGGGCATTTGCACTGTGCTTGTAACTGATACTAATGAAAGAACCCAGTGTCACTATGAGCTGGGTATTATTACAACGGGCAAGAGTCGTATGTTTTGGGGTTATCAAATCATAATTAATTACAAAGATGTAACCATAGCAGGAAGGAGTAAAGGTTACTCCGAAACCTATAGCCAAGCCCTTAAAGACTGCAATACCCAAATGGCAGAGCAGGGCTTAACGCTTTTGGTCGCGGGTAATTTGCCTACGTATTCAGAGTCTGCGATGTCTGGCCCTGCTGGGCATGGCTATATAAAAGGGTATCAAACCGGTGTGCGCATTATGTCACCGGATGATGTGTTTATAACAACTTAGCAATAATAGAAAATAATATCTAGATTACTGAGAGTGATACATGAATTATATTAGAAACAAGATCAAGAAAAAAAATGATTTAATTATCCGCAATAAAGAGGCTCTTCTGATAATTAGTTAAAGACTCAAGCAGCTCGCTGGCGTTTTGTGGCAAGTTTGCAATATGGAATAACATGTTTCTTTTTAAATTGTTCCATATTAATATTTTGCATCCGGTCAGGATAGCCACTATTTGGCTGCTTGATTGCGCCAGCGTTAAATTACCGCCACTTTCTGCATATAATAAAGTGCCAAACCCATATTTTTCGGTACCCATTTTTAGATATTGAACATTATTGGCTAACGGAAAATAATCATTTTCGGGTAGCTTTAAAAGAATCGTATAAAGCATATCTATCGGCACAATATCTTGAATTTTAGAGTCGATCCTATCAATGAATAGGTTGCTACCTTGGATATGAAAATTGAACTGTTTCATTTTTCCACCAAGTGTCTGTAGCATACCTATTTCTTTTTCTATTTTTATTTCTTTATTGGCGGGAGTTTCAATAACTGGCGATAATAAATTTTCTGGAAATGATAAAAAAGTAGGCGAAAGCCCCCTTTTTTTCAGCTCTAGTATCAATGCTTCTGTAGGAAATTCCTGTAACTCATTATTATTCATTTTGTTTTAGTATTTTTATAAACGGTAGTTTCGATTGTGAAAAAGAAAGTCGTGATGATTTATCAATATTATCATGGTAGCTTTCAGGCTTTGATACTAAAAATATCCCTGGCAACGCAGATTCCAACTGAATTATATCCCTTTCTAAGCTGCGCCTAGAAAATTTGAAACCTATATCTATAGGTATTCCATTAACACATTTAAAGTGATTTCTTTTGGTGTCTCAGGTATTTTACTCAATATAGCTAATTGCCTAATGACTTGTGACATATTTAATCCCTCCACAGATTATGTAATAAATTATAATTTTATAATAATATTCTCTTGCCCTACAAATTATAAGAAAACTCTTTATTTATTACAACAAATTAAAAAAATGTTTTGTTTTAATAAGATGTATTGTTTTTATTCAAACAAAACTATTTGTGTGTTAATATACTGGCCAGGATTACAAGGTTAATTTAAATCAATAAAATAGGCAATATTATGAATCATTTGCAAGAGTTAAAAAATTATCTGCTAAACATCAATGGTAATACTGAAATTGAATTACAAGGAGGAGGGGCAATGACTGTTACACCAGTTATCTGCGATGGAAAAATATTAGGAGTAAATGTAAATAATTTGGGAAATTATCCTTTTTTACCCATAGATGTTTTTGTTGCAACGATCTCACTATTGAGCTTAAGCGATGATAATCAAGCAAAAAAGGGTACAGCCAATGGCGCGAATATTGGGCTTGGTCATGAATTATTGCCGTTAAATTCTATTGAAGGACATGTGGCAAAAGTTGTTTATGGAAAAAATATTGGTGAAGCGGTGCTTCAAAGAATTGTGCCTATTTGTCGAATACTGGGCAGTGCAGAAGTTTGTGAAAATGGTAGGGGTTTTTTGAGATTACTACCTTAGCTATGTAATTTGGGTTAATGATTGAAGCTATTAACGAAAATTACATGTCATTTTTTTTATTGAGTGAGATTTTTATGGTTGTTTTTGTACACGCAAATAATTATCAGGTCGGTGATTGTGAGTTTTTTGCTGCTTGGGAGTTATGGTTTGATATCTTTGGAAATGGTTTAAACGCACTAACTGACTCACTTCCTCGGCACAATACAATAGATTCAATGCTCTCTTTGGAAACAGAAGAAAATAACAATACAGGTAATACACGTAAATTTTCACTTGAATATCTAAGTAGAGTTTTAGTTCCATCGTCATACAGAAATACTATGCAGGTAACAAAGCCATTTATGGTTGCAAATAATTATTTATTTAGTCATATAAGATCTCGATCTCCTTATTCAAATCGAATTGTAAATTCAGCCCAATTAACTGAGCATGCTAGAAACATTCTTGAGTCTTGCAGGGAGCAACCTGGTTGGGATGAGCTAAAAGAATTAATCGAATCACGTCTTGATTCAGATATAGAAGTTTCTGATGTAAATACAAATATTACTAAATTGGTTGCTGTTGGCTATGAAGTAGAAGATAAAGATAGTTCTCCCGATTCACCTTTAAATGGAACAGATCAACAAAACCAAGATATACCTGTATTTAATTTTAATACGTTTATCCAAGATTTTGTCACTTATGTTAATAATGATCCATATCAACCGATGTATCGTGGCGCTCCCTACCTAGATCCTATAACAGGTTGGTCGGATAGATTAAGTAACTATTTCTGGCCTAAGCCCGAGATTAACTTAGATGTAACATTAACAAATTTAACTCATATTAATACTCCAGCAGCTGATTTTATGGGTGCTATTAATAACTTTCCTAAGGATTCGCATGTTGCTTTGGTTGATTGGGCTAATCAAATTTTTAAATGGGGTGGAGTCCCTCAAACATTTATTTATTCTGATGTTTTAGATGTTTTATCTAGTGTTTCTTTGGGAGTTCCACACAATAATGCAAGGATGAATAGTGGCTGGACAAAGGTAGCCTCTTTTGCATCAGAAGCATTACCCCCCCATCAGCATTTAGTAATTTGGGATAGTAGGGTGGCACACTCTATTGTTACTAGATTCGAAAGAATGTTGTTACAAGGTGGCATTATTGGATTACCAGAAGAATTGAATGGTATTGGATATGTTCAAGGTAGAGGGGGAAACCGTAAAAGATATCGCTATAATACTACTCGTTGGCGTAATGGTTATGGACGTTGGGATACTGTCTTTCAAGGCAGTAAGATTGTTAGATTAATTCGCGACGAATTAAACAGTAGAAATGGAAACGAATTTAAATGCCCAGTAAATAACGGAATATGGACGGTTAGGCTAGTTGAAATGGTGCTTTTTATGGATGGTTACTGATATTTTAAAATGTACAATTTTTTTCTCAAGCGATACGTGGCTTATAACCCCTCTCAAATGTTTGATATTGCAACTATCTTTGAAAAATCTGCGATTATGTATTCCTACTTTTAGTTATATAGCAACGCTTAAGCGAATCCATACGCTTCGATCGGGGTTTGAAACCCCGATCGGCATTTAGGAATAGGAATAGGAATAAGAAAAACAATAAGCATCAAATTTTTTATTATTTACGAATATTTATTTTTCGCAAACAAACTGATGTTCAAGAATATAGATTAATCAATAATATTTAAACAAATAGGGAGATAAAAAATGCCAATTCAACAAGATTTAGATAAATGTATTAATGACACAAGAACTTATGTTAGCAATGGTGCCGCAAAAACTTTAATGCCTTGGAGATACTACCCAATTCCACAACTTATTGCCTCAATACAAAGAGCAATACGTATAGGAAACAATCAAGCTAATGGTTTTATAATTCATTCAAAGGGAGGTGTTTCACTTGAACAAATTGTACTTAAATACGCAGATTTCACAGAAGATGATAGAGCAATAGCGAATGCAACTTTAGGTAACATTGTTTAGAAATTAGTTTTATTTGAGGGAAACGTCTTGGAAACGAAAGAACAAGTGTTAAATATTACTGATCCATTTGATGCGTTTTTATATGTTAAAAAATTAGGTAAAAGAGTTCCAGAATTAGAAGCCATTATTGCTGAGGATGTACGTTGTGCAGTTTTGTATGCAGTTAAAGTTCTAAATAATGAGCAATTTGTAGCGGGTGAAGCTGATTTTAAATCAACAAAGCCCTTTTAGTATTAGAGGGGATAGTAAGGGTATTTCTTTTCTCTTTCCCATGCAGACCTTGTTTGAACGGTATGTTACTAAAATTTTAGAAAAGAACGCGAAAGACAATTACAGCGTTGAGAAACAAGTCAGGAGCGTGTATTTATCGGAAGCCCCTAAGGCTTTTTTATTAAAACCCGATATTGCAATATCTCAAGATGGACAAGTGGTGAGTATCTTAGATACTAAATGGAAGTTAATTGATCAAAACGCGCTATACGATAATGGCAATGAAGACAAAAAAGCTAACATCAGCCAAGCGGATATGTATCAAATGTTTGCTTATGGACACAAGTATTTAAAAGGGGGTAAAGGCAAGCTTGTTTTGATTTACCCTCAATGGAGCAATTTTAATGAAATGAAACAGTTTGATCTAGGGAATGGGTTGGTGCTTTATGCTTTCCCTTTTGTTTTGAATGAGGCAGATAAATCTGCGCTAAATATTTTTGAATTGATACAAAGAGGTGTTGATGCCGAAACAAATGCTGATGGTGTTAATACGGGGGTTAATGACTCTTAATAGAGTGGCTCATCATTCAAGGTTAAAAAGCTGTCGCATTAACTCAAGTGTTTAAGCCATTAATATATTTGCTGTTGCTAACAATCAGAGTCGGCAAGATACTAAAAACCGAGGTTAAGATACAAAAACCGCCCTTTATCGTATAAAAAAGTCGGTTCTACATACAAAAATTTCTTGTTTTCGTATCTATAAGTCAGTTTTTGATACTAAAGAAAACCGATGAGATATAAAAATCGGGCGTTTTAATGTCTAAACTTGAGTTTTGTGTATCTAAAAGTTAGGTTTTGATACATAGAAGCGAGGTTTATGTATTAAAAGCGTAGTTATTTGTGTCTAAACCAGCGTTTTAGGTATAAAAACCGGAGTTTTATGTATCTAAAAGCGCCGTTTTTGCATTAAAACCTGCCGGATGGGTATTAAAAAAGCGGGTATGGATATCAAAAAAGAGAGCTTTAACCTGAAAGGCGGTTTTAATAATGGTTAAACCTGTAAGGTTAATAGTGCTTGTTGAGGGCAGGGTGTTTAATTGAATAGCTTTGATACAGGGACGCAAAAATCAATGCTACCTGCAGGTGTTATTGCTCTTACTTTTACGTCTAACATTGCGCGAACTTCAAAGCCCCATAGCGTGACGGTTTTTATAACCCCGCTACTTACGTTTCTAAGTTATCGAAGCATCTAAACGTTTCGATCGGGGTTGCAAACCTCGACCGGCATTGGGCTCTATAATTCAAATTATTTCAATATAAGGGTTTAAAAATGAACACAGTAAAATGGTCAGTCGTTGTTCCTGAAGCCACAGATAATGCCTTACGTAATTATTTGGCTGGAACCGGTCTGAAAAAAAAGCGACCTATCTCGTTTTGTAGATCAAGCAGTACAGTTGTATTTATCTGATTTGGTTATTAATAAAGTTAAAGCCCGTAATGCTGAATTCAATCAGAATGATATTCTTACGGCTATTGATGAAGCTGTCTCTCACTCATTAAGGTAAGAATAGTTTTAGATACTGCTATTTTAATCGCTGCGCTTATTACGGTAGACACGCCTCCCGATAGAATCAATCAAGCATGGAAAAAGAAACACTTTGATTTATTTACATCAGAGTGGCGACTTGCAGAATTCCGACGAGTTAGTCGTTATCCAAAATTACGAACCTTATCAATCCAATTGAAGCTGTGCAGATGGTCAACGGACTTAAGTTAAACGCTTTAGTTTATGAAATGTTGCCTGCCGTAGATTTATGTAAAGATCCTGATGATAATCCAATATTAGCTATTGCTATTGAGTGTAAAGCCGATTTTCTTGTAACGGGTGATAAGCGTGATTTGTTATCAATGGAGAGAGTTAACAATACACCGATTATTAGTGCCGTTGCGTTTTTAACTTTATCTGCTTTTTGATAATTAGCCTGGCTGGCTTGTTTTCGCAACCCAACCATGCTCAACACCTTAATTAGCTTTGTAACGCTATTTCCTGATAACCGTCGCAGCAACTCCAAAATAGTTAAAGTCTGGAATGTTAGGCGGCGTAACTGTTTTATACCCTGTAGTACCCTCTGCTAATTCCTTACGATACTGATCGCGTAATTCCATTAACAACTGTCCTAATATGTTAATACCAAGCAATGTATCACCTTTCAATAAAGTCCCCCACCAAGCATCATTGTGTGATTTCTCGACTATGGCTTTATCACCTGTCAGCAGGAGGGCATCACCAAAGCTTTTATGATTAGCGAGTTTTAATTGTAGGCACCAGCGCATAATTTCTAACTTACGCTTTTCAAAGTCTGCACGGGTATGCGTATTTCTGTAGGGTTTAGAAACTAGCTTGGCAGCGTATCCAGACTTTTGCGCGATTATTTTTTTTTGAATATCGGGGTGTTGAGTAAAACGCATGGCCTGGTAAAGATTCTCTGTAGAAGGGATCAGCGTATCTTCTGTAAGACGAAAAGGGAAGCCCCCCGTCATGTTACCAAAACAACCCCACTCTTCTTGTGCTTTTGAGAAAAAGCAAACCTCAGCTTTGTTATAGGTACTCGATTCAGAATTCATGTTTGCCCCCTAGTAATATTAAAATATAGCCTAACAAAATAAAAAAAAAGATCAATCATCTGATTTTCTCGCGAAATAGCCTTTAGCCTATTACAGCGAACTAATAGATTAAGGTATTAAGCCCAGATAGGTGCTCATGATAACGGCTAAGGGTGCCAAATTATGTCGCTCATTTTCTAAAAGAACGAGATAAGGATATATAAAATTGGTTAGCTACAGGTAGCGTTGTTTCAAAGTATTCGTTGATAAACAAAACTCATGAGTTTTGACTCCGCTATTATGCATTAAGCTCTAGAGATTAATACTCTGGCTTATCTAAAAGATTAGAGCCTGGCGCAGGGGGCGTTTCTAGCAATTCAAACAGAGTGACTGTCGGAAGCACTCTGTTCGCTTTCGCTCGCAAAGTT
>QVQD01000196.1 GCA_003584875.1 Methylococcales bacterium | reverse complement strand
TTTTTTTTGCTCGTTCCTAAGTTCCGCATGGGAATGCAATCTTGGAAGCCCAAGCTTAACGGGGTTTATAACCCTGTTCTTAACGTTTAGGGTTTCGAAGTTTTTGAAGCAGCTAAACGTTTCGGTCGGGGTTGCAAACCCCGACCGGCATCGTTAATTTCATAGCCATCAATGGCCACTAAGTATTCAACATTAACCTTGCAATGAGTCAAGATTATGATGTCGGTAGAAAAAGTTTCGCTCATAGAACTGTTTAAATTCAGGAATTCTTCCTATATTCATCGGTAACTTTTTCATTGATAATTAACCTATTTATTTGAATTGAAAGCCTCTACGACTACTCGATTATTGGCGTCATACTTTCACATCAACTTAGGTTTTAATTATGCAAATCCCTCTCTTTCCGATCCGGCTATTACCAGTACTATTAGCGCTTAGTATTTCAGTGCCTGTGCATGCAGAGAGTTTTTCATCAGAAAATCCAGTTCCTTTATTTAATCGCTGGTTTAGTTTGCCAGAACAGACTGCGGCAACAGCGCCTGAAAAAGAAGGAGACAGCAAGGTGGCAGATAAAGCACCAAAGTCTACAAAAATCATTAAAGCCGCCAATAATAAAGACAAGGAGGTTGTGCCTGAACGATCTCATCCAGTTGATGTATTCGAGCTGCCAGAGGTTGAAGTGGTTAGCACAACACCATTAGGCACAACTGGGCTAGCCTTTAAAAAAATTCCCGGTAACGTTCAGTCTGCCGAAGATGAAGATATTAATCGGCATGAAGCTTTTGGTTTGACGGATTTCATGAATCGTCGTTTAGAAAGTGTCAATATCAATGATACCCAGAATAACCCTTACCAACCCGATATTACTTATAGAGGCTTTACGGCATCGCCACTTTTAGGTACGCCCATTGGTTTATCGGTGTATCAGGATGGGGTTCGCGTCAATGAAGCCTTTGGTGATACCGTTAACTGGGATTTAATTCCCCAAGTGGCGATTTCTAGTATGGAGATGATGCCGGGTTCTAATCCACTCTATGGTTTAAATACCTTAGGTGGTGCCTTATCCGTAAAAACAAAAAGTGGCTTTAGTAATCCAGGTTTTCGTACTCAAGCCAGTGGCGGTTCTTATGGTCGTCAAACCTATACGGCAGAATATGGCGGTTCTAAAGGTGATTTTGATTGGTATTTTGCAGGAAACATCTTCGATGATAATGGCTGGCGTCCTTATTCACCGACTAGCGTTAATCAAGCTTTCGGTAAAGTAGGCTGGGAAAATGAAAAGACAGATATTGATCTATCCTTTACCTTTGCCGATAATAATTTGCAGGGTGTAGGGCCTACCCCACAAAACATGTTGCAGCAAAATTGGAGTAGTTTTTATACCGCGCCTGATGTCACCAAAAATACGATGTATTTTTTTAATCTGAAAGGTAGCCATAAGATTACGGATCAATTGCAATTATCGGGAAATACTTATAATCGTAATAACAATAGTTCTAGCCTTAACAGCAACACCAATCAGAATTGTACGGTTTGGGTTAATGGAAATATGTGTCAGGATGATCAGAATAATCAATATACTCCTGGCTCTTTTCAAGCCACTAGAGCCCAACAAAATGGCACAGGTGTTAATTTGCAATTGACCTCAGACTATAAAGTTCTGGCGCATGATAATCAGTTAAGTGTGGGGGGCGGTTATAATTACAGTAAGTCTCAGTTTTCCGTTGCTAGTCAAGATGCTATTTTTACAACTAATAATTATGAGGTTGCGACGCAACCATTAAGCACTACAGTCTTGATTAATGGACAAAACGCCTATTCCAATATCTTTGCGACTAATACGTTTTCTTTCTATAGTTGGCTGCATGCTAATAGTTCATTAAATTGGGCAAGAGCTGAGGTGCAAACGTTTGATCAACTCAATGCCTCGACCTCCATTAATTCTTTGAGCGGCAGTAATGTTTTTCAGCGCGTAAACCCTTCTGCTGGCTTAACCTTTCAACCATTAGATGCTTTTTCCTTAGAGACCCCGCTTAAAGAGTTTACGACTTATTTTAATTACAATGAAGGTTTTCGGGCGCCTACCGCCGTAGAAACCAGTTGTGCCAATCCTGATGCGCCCTGTAGTTTGCCGAGTAGTATGGCTTCAGATCCACCCTTGAAAGCGGTGGTTTCTCATACCTTAGAGGTCGGTGCGCGTGGTAAATTTAACCAAGGGCTAAAGTGGAACATCGCCTTGTATCAAACACGTAACACCAACGATATTTTATTTCTTAATAGTCCGGGTAGCGTTATCAATGGTTATTTTGCTAATGTCGGTGCAACCTTGCGTCAAGGTCTTGAACTAGGGCTGAGTGGTTTGGCTTGGAATAAATTGAACTGGTACACGAGTTACGGTTTCGTTGATGCGACTTACCAAACGACTGCTACGCTTAGTAATGCATTAGGCTCAGAAACTGTGACGCCAGGCAGCAAAATACCGAGTATTCCTCAAAGTACCTTCAAGGCGGGTGGTGAATACGAAGTCTTCCATAATTGGTTTTTAGGTAGTGATTTGCAATATGTGGCCAGCCAGTTTGTTCGAGGTGATGACTCCAATCTATATCCCCAAATACCGAACTATACCTTGCTTAATATTAATGCTCGTTATGTGGTCACTAAAAATATTGAGCTCTATGCAACGGGGCGCAACGTGCTTGATAACCATTACGCTTCTTTTGGGCAATTAGGTCAAAACCTTTACCAGAACAATGCCAGCACGACTTATATGGGGCCTGGCGCGCCGGCTACCGGTTATGCGGGCGTTAGGTTGCATTGGGATTAGCTATCTTTTTGGGGAGATCGTTATTCAAGCGATCTATTTGATAACTATTCGCATTTAAATGGTGGTAAGCCTATAATAAACTCTGCTTTGAAGTGACTTCGTGATGTTCAGGGCCAATGGTTAAACAGGACGTTATTAACGTTTGCCCTAATTTAGTGTTATAAATCAGAGAGTCTCAAGTGCTTATAAAATATCCCTCCTCCCTACAGCGAGTTCAGTATGGCAGCTGTGACTTACAACGACAGCATCTGACCTTTTTAGCTCGAATAGCGCTATTAATTAGCGTTGTTTGTTTTACTTTGATAGCACAGGCAGAAGACGCTGCTTATCCTGAATTAAATGACAGTGACGAGCTGTCATTAATGAGGACATTGTCTGATCATGGCCTACATGACATGAAAGATGAACGTTGGAATATTTATGTACAGGGTACTTATATCTCTCAATGGCAACCGGCTTTTGCAGCAGCTTATAGTCATTTAAATGGCACGCCTAATTCATTAAAAAATAGCGCCGCGAACAGCTTTACAGGTACGGTGACACCGACTATTGGCGTAAAGACTTGGCAAGGTGGCGTCTTTTATTATGCTCCAGAAATGATTGCAGAATCGCCACTCTCCAATTTAAAGGGGCTAGGTGGCAGTATTCAAGACTTTGAGTTGCAAAAGACCGGTTCAGAAAGTGCAACGTGGTATACATCGAGAGCTTATTTCAAGCAAACATTTTCGCTAGGTGGCGTGTCTAGTGATCTTGCCTCAGCACCGATGCAATTAGCGGGAACGGTCACTAGTCGTCGTCTTGTTATTAGTGCTGGCAGGTTGAGTGTTATCGATATCTTTGATAAAAACACTTATGCAGGTGACTTGCGCCATCAGTTTTTTAATATGGCTTTTATGGCCAATGGGGCTTATGACTTTGCTGCGGATGCCCGTGGCTTTAGTCAGGGTTTAGCGGCTGAATGGTATTACGATAACTGGGCTGTTCGTGCAGGTCGCTTTGCTATTCCGGTGACCCCTAATGTATTAAACATGGATTACCATATTTTCGAGCATTATGGTGACCAAATAGAAGTAGAGCATAAGCATCGTATTGATAAGCTACCAGGGGCTGTTAAATTTTTAGTGTATAGAAATAGAGCGGACACTGGAAAGTTTAGTGATGCGACTAAAATTTTCAATGCTGATCCTGCTAAGAATGGCACGACCTGTACCACGGCCAATTATAGTAATCCTAATGCGAATGCCCCTGATCTTTGTTGGGCAAGAACGACCAATACTAAGCTGGGTATCGGCATTAATATGGAGCAAAGCATTAGCGATGATATCGGTATATTTATGAGAGGTATGTGGACGGATGGCTTAACCGAAGTTTATAACTATTCATCGGCTGATGACTCGTTGTCATTAGGCGCTATCATGAAAGGTTCGCGTTGGGGGCGAGAGCAAGACAGCATAGGCTTAGGTTATGCCGCGAGTTTTTTGTCAACATCCCATGTTGCTTATCTTAATATGGGAGGGATAGATGGCTTCTTGGGTGATGGTGCAATTAGTTATAAACCAGAGCAGGTGGTCGATCTTTATTACCAACACCATCTAATGAAATCGACGTGGCTATCGGTAGATTATCAACATTTAACCAATCCAGGCTATAACTCAGTCCGTGGTCCCGTTGATATTTATGGGGTCAGGGTGCATGTCGAGCTTTAAAGCCAGCTTATAATTAAATGCACGTTAGGTAATAAAAAGTTATGAATCATCCATCGAAATAGGCCGGATGCCTTATTCGGCCTACAGTTCGCCGCTCGTTCCCAAGTTCCCAAGTTCCACTCTCATTGCGATACACAATCTCAACGCAGGTCCTTCCGACAGGGATTTTGCCCAACAGCCTTGGGCTGTTTTTGCTTAAGTAGCTAGTCGATAATTCGTAGTCGGTGTGTAACATTAGATGAATAAATAAAATTAAAGGCATTTAAGATAACGTTAAGGCTTCATAGGCAAAATAGAGACATCAAAGTTTAGAGATACCCAATATGAACAAAGAACTATTTAAAAAAGAAATGGATAGCGAAGATAGCTCAATTGCATCAAGACGCAAATTTCTTAAACAAATAGCTTATGGCTCATTATTAACAATGGGTGGTTCTGGTGTTGCTTCGGCAGCGGTGCGAAATGTGATATATCCTGGGAAGCGTGGTCAAGCACATCCACATACGCAACAACAGGTTAATCATAATATTAAAACTAGCCACAGTCCTGCTGGTCATGGCTCATCTCATATACAACAAGTCTCACATAACATCAAAGCGGGCCATAAAGCTGCCCACGGTCATATTTCACATGCCTCGCATGCTCCCCATGCTTCTCATGGCCACATTCATTCACGCCCTATAGATCCTGAAATTATTAGTCGACATGCCTCGCTATCATCAGGAAACTATTATACGCCTTCTCATAAAACACTGTTTTTAGAGCATGAGCATACCGGTGATAAATTGAAATTAACTTATTTTGAACAAGGCCGCTATGTACATGGGGCACTGGAAGAAATAAATTATTTAATGCGTGATTACCACAATGATGATGTGCATCCGATTGATACCGCTTTACTGGATCAATTATTTGATTTAAATGAAATACTAGGTGTTACTAAGCCTATCAGTATTGTTTGTGGATATCGATCACCGGTTACAAATGCTCAATTACGCAGAAATACCCCAGGTGTTGCCGAGCATAGTTTTCATATCCAAGGTCGTGCTATCGATATTCGTATTGACGGCGTGCCAGCTAAAACCATTAAAGATGCCGCACTCAGCATGGCACAAGGTGGAGTCGGTTATTATCCTTATAATAATTTTGTACACTTAGATACTGGTGACATTAGAACTTGGTAATACAAAACTAAGCTTTTATGTAGGTCGGGTTAGCGATAGCGTAACCCGACATTTCGTCAGGTCAGTTGTCGGGTTACGCTATCGCTAACCCGACCTACTTGAATACGACCTACAAGCGGTTTAACGGTTCTAAGCTATTATCCTTATCTAATATTTTTTTCTGTCTAGCTTTGTTTTCAGTAAAGGCTTGAAACAGTTTTTTACCCTGCCATTCGCTACTCGCTTTGCCATATAAACTTTGGTTTAAATGCAAAATTTCATCTCTTAAACGAGCATCGCAGTACTCTGCAATTCCACCCAGAGTTGATTGATCAAAACTTACATTACCCCAAGTAATTAAGGCATTTTTAGCGGCTGTTGCATCATTCTCAAAACAGGCTTTCTTTAGGGCCTTGATTTCCTCACTGAGCTCAGATTTAACATCGAAATTGATATTGACCGATGCTGATTTTGTGCGTGTTTTTAAGAACACAATAACGGTTATTAACCATCCAAGTGCTAGAAATACGCTAATCCATAACCAATAATTGGTTTCAGGCAGGGAATGAGGACTTGGTGATGTTGTTAATGTTTGTGTATTAGTCGGTGATATAACAGGCGTGTTTACTACAGGCTGCGCACCTGCAAGCGCCGTTAAGGTGGTTTCTGGGATTTCAGCTATTTCAATTTTTTGGCTTTCAGTATTAAACCAAGGAATCTGAATAGCGGGTAGTTTGTAATCCCCTGATTGAGAAAGCATCAGGGCTATTTTTTCTTCTCTGAAGGCTATGACACCATCAGTTTTTTTCTGCTCTTGTAATACCGGTTGGTCAGGATAGGCTTTTAATTGCTCATTACTTTTAGTCGTGTTTAATTCAGGAAGTTGACTGACCGTTGCTCCTTTAGCTAATAAGGTAATGGTTCGAGTTAAGGGCTCACCTATCTTCATTTGTGTAATATCGCCAGACCAATCTTGTTTTAAAAGTAATTGCTGTGCAGATAACCAATGTTTTCCAGTAAATGTTGAGGGTGCTGGTTTTACATCCAAGGTGATCGCTTTGGATTCAATACGTTTGGTTTTGGTGGTTTGAGAGTTAAAAAAACCGTTAAAGTTAGGGCGGCTGTTAGTGATTATTTCTGCAGTTAACACTAAAGGCTTAATAGTTAACTTGCCACTTTTTTGCGGGAAAATAGCATATTTACGTTCAGTCACAGAATAATCTAAGCCATTCACTTGGGTATTAAAACGGCTGTCATCACCCAAGCGTTCGATAACGGCATCCGCTAATTCAGGTTCATCTAAGCGCGCTTGTGAAAGGTCTACTCGAGTATATAAGCGCAAGGTATATAGCACTTGGGATTGTATATAGATGTTTTTGGATGTCGCTTCAACTTCTATAAATAGGTCCTCATCGTTATTGCTGGCTTTATTGACAGCCGCATCAGCGACTAAAATTGATAAGGGTGGAGTGACGTCATGACCAAATTTAACAGCTGGAATAATAAGGCTTCCAGAATGCTTAGCCATTACCGTTAACGACCATTGTAAGGTTTTATTAGATTTTCCATTAATCCAAGAAGAACTACTGCCGCTACTTTGATTGAGTATAGAGAAATCCTGTTCTAAAGAACTAAAATCAGGGTCATCATCAGGTGAGGCATTGGCTGTAAAGGTTATTTTAAAAGATTCATTAAGATTGACTGGATTACGATCGGTTTCGACCTGAATCGTCGTGGCCAAAGTTTGTTGTGATAATAACGTTGATAGCAATAGCAGGCACACTAAGCTAGTAATTTTGTAATTAGTTAAGCGTTTTATTATGTTCATTAGTTACTTAATTAGATATAACAGGTGCAATGATAGGGACTACTTATTTGAAGAAAGAACTTCAGCGGATAGATAAAATTATCAGGTATAAAGCCTTAGATAGCAAATGGGATATGTTTGGATGACATCATAGCAGCAGTAAATTATTAGAATGGATTTAAATAAAATAGATTTTGAAAACTAACTCTCTGTATTAGATGAGCATTTTAGATCAATAACTTTATTAAATGTCATTTTGTTAGCGAATTTAGCTAATTATTAAAGAGAAGTTTATAAATGCTTATCAGAAACGTAAAAAACAATCACTAAAACCGCTAAAACGTTGTCGTTTTAATGTTTTTACAAAAGCAATTTCACTAGAGTTTTTTGAGCTTTACTTTTTTATTAACTAAAAGGGAGGGTGTATTTTATAAAAATGCAGAGTCCTTAATGACAGGAAGTTTTTATTTCTATTCAAGTTGACTTAGCTTTTATAAAGGCTAGAAGTCAATTTTGAATGAGGGTGCTTTGTTTTATGAAAATAAAGATTCAATGTTAAATTGGGGAAGTTCGATTAGTATAAACAGGCTTTAACAAATTATAAAAGCACCCATTTTTTAAGTAAAAGCCAGAATTCGAAAGTAAAAAAACAAAGTTACTTAACTAAAGAGCAGATATTCAAATTGAAATCGAGGTATTTAAAAAGATGTTGCTGTAATCACAGAATGAAAACGCTCGTGATTTTAAAAAAAATGGGAGTGAAACAAAACGGATAGAAATATTAGTATTTAAAAAAATGGTTATACGTTAATAAGAAACCTTTTTTAGTTAATAAAATTAGCTAATTCAAAATCGAAAAACCAGAATATCAAATTAACTTGGCAAAATATGAGAAATAATCAGTTTGCTAAGCTAAGTCATAAGCTCGAAATAAAGTACCCAAATAATATTTAGCTCCTATCCTTTTGCTGAGGGTAGGCTTGATTTTTACATTAAAGTCACTTTAAGTTAATTCATGTACGTTCCTAAGCCAGATAAATCAGAGGTGATTCTGCGTAGATCAGGTAATATATGCATTATTTTAAAAATCGGATTTAAGCTGTAATGCTATGTTTTTTTTATCGTTATCATCAGGGATGACCTGTGTTACTGGATAATAAAAAGAACGGAAAAGTCGGTGATACTCTCCGTGACACTTTACAAGTGGGTTCCAATCTCGCCAATATTTCGGGTTTATTCTCGATTGATGGCTTTGAAGCCTTAAAAAAAGAACTCAATCGTGTTGAGCAAGTGCGATTGTTGTTTTGAAAAATTCAAGACGTGCCGGGTGATGGTCTGGCCTTTCCGGGTTTAAATGGCGATGTTATTGAACGGCGTGTTAAATCCACTCAATCAACATCAAATCGCTAAACAATGCGCAGATTGGCTGATTAAAAAAGCTGAAATTAAGTGTGGTGCATTTAGTATATGAATTCGGGAAGTTGAGTTGGTACCGGAAGTGATGTGGGTGGTTTTTAAAACAGCGGTTTTAAAGATGATGTGGTTAAAACCAATGCGATTCAAATCTTAAAACAATTTGGCATTGATGATGTGAAGAGCTTGTAAGGTGAGTCTCAATGGAATATCCAATGAGAAATAACAAAATATCGACTTTTAATTGATAGGAAATTTAAGATGACCACTAAAAGAAAACTAATCACCTTTGACTGGGCCATAAAACGCTTACTCCGCAGTAAAGCTAATTTTGGCATCCTTGAAGGCTTTTTAAGTGAGCTACTTAAAGAAGATATTACTATTTTGGATGTGCTGGAAAGCGAAAGTAACAAAGAGACCAAAGCAGATAAATTCAACCGTGTTGATCTAAAAGTACGTAACCATAAGCGAGAAATAATCATCATAGAAATACAATATGATCGGGAATATGATTACTTGCAGCGTATATTTTATGCGGTTTCAAAAACAGCTTTAGAACACATGGTAGATAACAGTTCCTACGCCAGCATTACCAAAGTCATTTCCATTAACATTCTTTATTTTGATTTGGGTAGCGGCACTGATTATATTTACAAAGGTACTACCCGTTTTATAGGCTTACACAATCATGATGTTTTAGAACTTAATGAAAAACAAAAACAACTCTTCGAAAAAGACAGCATAGAATCATTGTATCCAGAATATTATCTGATAAAAATAAACCGCTTTAACGACATCGCCAAAGATACGTTAGATGAGTGGATTTACTTTCTAAAAAATGAAGAAATTAAAGAAAGTTTTACCGCTAAAGGTTTAAAAGAAGCTCAAGAAAAGCTCAGCATCATGAAACTACCAGAAGATGAACAAAAAGCTTACGAGCACTACAAAGACGACTTGCGTTACCAAGCCAGCATGTTTGAGTCTTCTTTTGGTGATGGTTATTATGAAGGTAGAACATTAGGCATAGAACAAGGTATAGAGCAGGGTATACAACAAGGTATAGAACAGGGTATTCAACAAGGTATACAACAAGGTGCGGAACAAACCATAAAAACAATCGCCCTAAAGTTACTTCAGCAAGGTGAAAACATAGAAAATGTAGCCGTCATCACCGGATTAAGCCATACGGAAATAGAAAAGCTAATATGACGCGGGTGTTGAGGCTGTGTTTGCTAGTGCTTTTGAAAAAAGCGCGGATGTAAAGGTGTATGCCAAGTTACCGGCCTGGTTTAAGATTGATACCCCACTGGGTCGTTATAATCCAGATTGGGCGGTGTTGGTTAATCAGGATGAGGATGAAAAACTGTATTTTGTGGTTGAATCTAAGGGCAGTATTTCAGATGAGTTTTTAAGGCCTGCTGAGAAAGCAAAAATTGATTGTGGTAGGCAACATTTTAAAGCCTTATAAGTGCCCGTTAAGTTTATGGTCGCTGATAATTTCGGTACTTTTATGGATAGAGTGGCGGGCTAGTGATGTGATGGTGGATTTTTTATTTTTTAGATACGAATAGAGGTAATTAATTCGATAATTTGTTCACTAATGCCTTGACAAGGCAAAAAACTAAAAATATTTTTTATTAGTTACACACATATAAATATTAGCAAATAGAAAGCCAATAATTAAGGGTGGTTTGTTGAATAAAAAGTCAATATTAATTGTAAGTCATTGATTTTTTGATATAGAAAGTCATTGTATAGAATTTGGACGATCTAAGAAACTTGGCTAGAAATTATAGAGTTAGCTACTTTATAAAGTAGTCTTCCACAGAGTTATCCACAGGTTTTGGGGATAACTTAATAAAGTGATTAGATTCTAGTGCTTAGGAATAAGCATGAAATAATAGAAGCAAATAACAACCACACCGGTCGGGGTTTGGTAACATTGTGGTGATAATCGTAGGGGCGTATTGCATACGCCCTTATAAAAGAAGCTCTATAACACTGAGCTTTCGTTGTGGTCGTATGCAATCATGCCGGTCGGGGTTTGTAACCCCGTCCCTCGTGTGCGTCCCTAAGGTCCATCAACATATAGTTATCGTGCAAGCATAAAGCAGGTAGGTCGGGTTAGCGATAGCGTAACCCGACATTTCGTGGCTCAATATCCATGAGAATTAATTGTCACATAAGTTCTCGCTGTCTTAATCGACCGTCCAATTGCTAGCTCCGCGTGCGGTAACATTGAGGTGATAATCCTAGGGACGTATTGCATACGCCCTTTTTAAAAGAAGCTCTATAACACTGAGCTTTCGTTGTGGGCGTATGCAACTATGCCGGTCAAGGTTTGTAACCCCGACCCGCGTGTGCGTCCCTAGGGTCCATCAACATAAAATTATCGTCCAAGCATAAAGCTTTATTATTTATTTAGACTCTTCATAACTACTAAAAACAGCAGTTTTCTGATCTTTGTCAAAACTCACAACATCATAAGCATTTTTATGTTCGCCCATTTCCATGCCGGGTGATCCGTTTACCATGCCAGGAACTGCTAGGCCGAGGACTTTGGCTTTTGATTTTAGTAGTTTCATGATGTCGCTAGCGGGTACATGCCCTTCTATGACGTAATCGCCGACTATTGCCGTATGACAAGATGCTAAGTTTTCGGTAATGCTATGGCTTTGTTTAATGGGGAGCACATCCTCCATGACTTTATCAGTCACATTAAAGTTATTAGCTTTTAAATGCTCTAGCCATTTACCACAACAGCCACAACTGGCACTTCTATAAACCGTAATGTCTACTGGCTTTTGAGTTTCTGCGTTTGCGTTGCTTATATATAGTGCAATAACGAGTAGTGCTTTTAAAAAGTTCATCATGATTCCTTAAGGCTTAGCGGTGATATTGTGGGCTAAATTCATGAACGGCATCCACCATGGCTTTAACATGTTCTGGATTAATGTCCGGTAAAATACCATGTCCTAGGTTGAATACATGGCCTGAACCCTGACCGTATTTTTGTAAAATAGTTTTAACTTTGTCGACGATAATTTCGGGTTGCGCATACAGAGAGACTGGATCCAGATTGCCTTGTAAGGCGACTTTATCACCGACTCTGGCTCTCGCTATTTGTATATCAGTTTGCCAATCTAAACCTAAAGCATCATAACCGCTATCTGCCATAGTCTCTAGCCATAGCCCACCGCCTTTGGTAAATAGAATGGTGGGGATTTGTTGGCCATCGATATCAGTTTTAAGCAAAGAGCGAACTTGTTTGGCGTAATATAAGGAAAATTCGATGTAATCTTCAGAGCTTAATGTGCCGCCCCAGGTATCAAATAACATGACAGCTTGAGCGCCCGCTTCAATTTGTGCATTTAAATAATTGGCAACAGATAAGGCTATTTTATCGAGCATTTCATGCATTAATTTAGGTTGCTCAAACATCAGGCCTTTCACTCGTTGAAAGCTTTTGCTACTGCCCCCTTCAACCATATAAGTGGCTAAAGTCCAAGGGCTACCTGAAAAGCCAATTAAAGGCACACTACCTTGCAAATTTTTTCTGATTAAGCTAACAGCATCCATGACATAACGTAAATCAATGTTAGGATCAGGAATAGGTAATTTCTTTATATCCGCAGCAGTAATGATAGGGTACTTAAATTTAGGACCTTCGCCTTCGGTAAAATAAAGACCTAAACCCATCGCATCGGGTATCGTTAATATATCTGAAAATAAAATGGCAGCATCAAAATCAAAGCGACGTAAAGGTTGCAAGGTCACTTCGCAAGCGAGTTCTGGATTGGTGCACAAATTTAAGAAGCTACCTGCTTGCTCTCTGACTTGTCGGTATTCAGGTAAATAGCGTCCAGCTTGACGCATCATCCAGACAGGGGTGCGATCAACAGCTTGTTTTAATAGCGCTTTGATAAAAATGTCGTTTTTTAATGCGGTCATGGCTAGTCTTATAAAGTTGTGAGTCGATCCATGCACAATATGGCTATCATGCACAGCAATGTTTTGGGTAGCGCTTATTCAGGTAAGTTCGGGTTAGTGAGTGTTGTGTTAATATCTTTTGTTAAAGCTATGCGCTTAATATTGTAGTCAGAATTGCTAAACCATTGCGTGCATAGCGCTAGAATAATCAATATTAAAACAGCAAGCACCAGTGTTTTTAGTGATTTAGTATGGTTTAAGTCACTATCAATCCTTGGAAATTTGGCTAAAATCTGTCCTGGAATGCCTTGTGTGTCTTGATAAACTATCGATATCAACTCATCGTTAATATCATTAGCAGTAATAGTTGTTTGTGGATCAGCGGCAATTTGATATAAAAATTCAGTGCATTGGGCTTCAGATAAGGCCGGTATTTCAATTAAGCTTGCTTCATTAATTGCTGTGTCTGAAGCGCTTTTTAAGTCTAGTTCATGATGATTTAAAACAAAAATAACCCGTAATAGAGAATATTGTTTAGCAAGCGTTAGAATTTCATTGATTAGACCGGGTATTAGAAGTCCAGCGTTATCAATCATTAAAATAAGTTTTTTATGTTGACGATCAAGTTGCTGAAATACCGCTGAAATGCTTTGGCTATGTTTGTTTTTAATGTTGGGGTTTATTTCTTGAATAATAGCCTGTTGCAGCTTTTCGAAGCTTAAATCAGCTGGATTCGCTATCATGCAATAACTCCATTTAGCCATGGTTTGCTCTTGTAAAGTCTTTAACAGGGTAGATTTTCCAATTTCATCCTGGCCACAAATGACCAAGGGCTGACTGCTATGGCTTAGCAAATGCCTCAATAATTCGAGTGTTTTAGTTCGGTCTTCATTGATCAGTTTAGTAGAAGTATTTTTTTTATTACTTATAGCTAACCGATTTATATGATAGGCATTACCTACCATAGGAATTAAGCGTTTGCTCTAAAAATAAAGAATCAATGCCGATAGGTAAGGTGGCAACCCCAATTTTTGTTAATAAAATGAGCCGAATTTTGCCATCGATATTTTTTTTGTCTACCGCCATTAATTCTATAAAACGATCACTGTCCAGTTGTTCAGGAGGGTTGACAGGTAAATTCGCTTTTTTGAATAAAGTGATGATTCGTTCTACATCGGCATCCGTTAGCCAGCCTTTTCTTCTGGAAAGATCGGCTGCTTGGCAAGTACCTATGGCTACTGCTTCACCATGCAGGTAAGTGCCGTAACCTGAGCCGGTTTCTATAGCGTGACCAAAGGTATGGCCTAAGTTAAGTGTTGCTCTAATGCCGGTTTCAGTTTCATCTTCAGCGACAATTTCGGCTTTATTAAGGCAGGATCTTTCTATGGCAAAAGCCAGAGCTTCTTTATCTCTAGCTAATAAAAGTTCAATATTTTCTTCTAGCCATTCAAAAAATGCTAGGTCTCTAATGAGGCCATATTTTATAACTTCGGCTAAACCTGCAGAGAGTTGTCGATCATCTAAAGTGTTAAGTACATCAGCATCTGCGATAACACATTGTGGCTGATAAAAAGCACCAATCATGTTTTTACCCAGAGGATGATTGACGCCGGTTTTACCACCTACAGAAGAATCGACTTGAGATAAAAGGGTCGTGGGTATCTGCAAAAAAGCAATGCCGCGCTGATAACAGGCCGCAGAAAAACCACCCATATCACCAATGACACCACCGCCTAAAGCAATCAATGTCGAATTGCGGCTAAATTTACAGCTGAGTAATTTATCAAATATTTGCGTGACATAGTCTAAGGTTTTGAACTGCTCGCCATCAGGTAATATGAGGCTTTCAACCTTAAACTCGTGCAGATTGTTTAAAACCTGATCTAAATAGAGCGGCGCAATCGTGGTGTTGGTGATTACGATGACTTGGCTAGATTTAATGTGCTGCTTGTATAGTTCAGCTTGGTTTAATAGGCCAGAGCCAATATAAATGGGGTAACTACGCTCACCCAATGCTACCAGTAATTCTTTCATCAATATTATTAACGATTAGCAGAGTTGTATTCTTCTAAGATTAGACTGACTACTGTTTTACTTTGTAGTGTGCCAGTATCAATAATAAAGTCAGCGCAGGATAAATAAAGATGCTCACGTTCAGCAAATAAGGTTTCTATGCGTTCTCTAGGATTTTCAGTCTTTAATAAGGGACGTTGCGTGTCTCTGCGAGTACGTTCAAGTATTCGTTCTACGGAACATTGCAAGTAAACGATGAAGCCGTTTTCTTTTAATAAGCTACGATTTTCTTCACGTAAAATAGCACCACCACCCGTAGCCATTACGATGCCTTCTAGCTTTGTTAATTGTTGTATCATTTTTTGTTCACGATCTCTGAAGCCTTCTTCGCCTTCGAACTCAAAGATCGTTGGAATGTCTACGCCAGTGCTTTCTTCAATAGCTTTATCACTGTCATAAAAAGGCACTGTCAGTGACTTCGCCAATTGGCGGCCTATCGTGGTTTTTCCTGCACCCATAAGGCCAACTAAATATATATTTTCTGATCTCGTCATCAAAATACCGTGCTGGTCTAAAACTCCCCAATAGGGGAATTATTAAAAAAGAAATAGTTCTGTTAAGAGCTATTGTTTTAGTTAATCGTTATTATTGCCGTGCATACAATAAATCAGAGTGATTTATCTAGTGAAGATGCTTCTCGATTGAAATAATGATGATTAAGTTTTAAAAATGGTGATTATGCCCTTTTTTGAGCTAAGTAGAAACCATCAATTAGTTTCTACATTATTTTTTATGATTTTTGGGGTAATAAATATTAATAATTCGGTATTAACTTTATTAATGGTTGAATTCGTAAATAAGAAACCTATACCGGGTATGTCAGCAAAAAATGGAATCTTATTTTTACCTGAAGTATTTTGGTTTTCATAGACCCCCCCTAACACAACGGTTTCACCATCTTCTACCAATACTGATGTTTTTACTTGTCGAGTATCTATGCCTGGGTTGCCAGAAATTGGATTAGTAGTCGTATTTTGAGAATCCTTCTTAACGAGTAAATTCATAATCACTGAGCCGCTAGGTGTAACCTGAGGTGTGACGTCTAGTTCGAGTACTGCGGGTGTATAGGTTGTTGTGGGAGGACTACCTAAAGCGGCAGGTGTGGTGACTGGAATTTCAACCCCCTGCATCATTGTAGCAGTACAACGATCCATAGTCATGACCCGTGGATTAGATAATATCTCTGCTTTGCCATCTGCTTGCAAGGCCTGAAGCTCAAGATTTAATACATAATCTGCGCCTTTGGCGAGTGTCATACCTAAGGCGCCTGGAGGACTGCCTGCGATGGCCGCTGCACCTAAATCGACTAATAGATTATTATTGGCGGCTGTTGCGCCCGTAGTTGGAGCAACTGAAGTCAAAGTGCCTCCAATGGCAAAGGGATTGCTTTTTGTTTTAGCCGCACCAAATTTAACGCCTAAATTTTGCGTGAAATTAGTGCTGGCAATAGCGACTCTTGCTTCTATCATTACTTGACGCACCGGCACGTCAAGTTTATGTATCAGTTTTTTTATATCTTCTAAGCGTTTTGTGGTTTCTCGCACAATTAAGGTATTGGTTCTAGTGTCGACTACAGTCGATCCTCGAGATGAAAGGAAACCAAAGCCTGAGTTTTTTTCTTGAGAAATGGATCCAGTTTGACCCATTGTGCCTGTTTGCCCGGTGTTACTTTGATTCATGATTCCCATTCCACCTATAGCACCAGTTTGAGTCATGCCCATTTGTCCTGCTCCTCCTTGGCTAGTCAACTGAGGAGCTCCGCAACTACCAAATACGCCTGTATCACGACCATTGAGTACATTTCTAAGGTTCTCAGCTTTTGCATAATCAATTTTAATATACTCAGTGATTAACGGATCTATTTGCTCTACTACGGCGGCTGTTTCTTGTTGTTTTTTCTTGTAATCTTTGATTTTATCGAGTGGTGAAATTAATATTACATTGCCGCTTTCAAATTTACCTAATTCCTTGGTCATCATTATAAAATCTAAGGCTTCATCCCAAGGGACATCATCAAGTTTTAAGGTAATATTGCCCGTTACATCGTCACCCGCGACTACGTTTTGTTTAGTAAATTCGGCAAGTATGGCAATAACGCTACGAATTTCTATATCTTGAAAATTTAATGATAATCTTTCGCCACTATATTTGACACGAGACCGATCTAAAGCTTCTTTTTCTTCAGGACTTAAGGGTCTAAATTCAATGGTCAATAAACCCTCTGATTGAAATAATGAATAATCATAAAGTTCGTTCAAGGTGCTGATGGTGATTTGAGTGTTTTGATTGGTTGAAATAGTGTCAATGAATTTAATGGGTGTTCCAAACTCAGAAACATCGAGTCTTTTCGTTAAGTTTTCTGGTAAATGGGTATTGGTTAAGTTGATGATGACTTTGCCGGCATCTACTTTTGTATTTGCTAAAGTATTAGGATTAGCCAAATAAACAAGTAAGCGACCTTCACCTTTGTCTCCGCGTTTAAAATCAAAACCACTAATCGTTTGTTGAGGAAGCAAGTCAGATGCTTTTTGTTTTTCTGATATAGCTGTGGTTTTTGGGGGGGGCGTTGTATTTTCTGAATGGCTGCGATTTAAGGTCAGTAATACTATGTTGCCTATCACTTTAGTTGTAAAGGCTGTGGGTTCAAGAAGATTAACAACGATACGAGTTCTATTGGCAGCTTCTGCGACATATAGACTGGTTACGGGGCCTTGATTAATAGGGTAGTTTTTTTTATATAAGGCGTTTTTTGTGTCGACAAAGTCTAAAGCAATACGAGCAGGATTGTCGGTATGAAAAATCTTAGGTTCGATAGCGTTGCCGGTCAGTTCAATTTGAATTTGTAGTTTATCACCAGTCAGTATGGTAAAAGAGAGGTTTGAAATGCTAGTGTCGCTAGCATTAACAGTCGTGCCAGAACTCAGTAATATTAATAAAACCAATAATTTGTATAGTGATAAATATCTTCTGGTATTAGTTAGCATAATCGTATTTTTCTTAGTTTTCATGAGCTTTTCCAGAAATTATTCTAATAATTTTAGTGATGTTTGTTGCTCACGCCATGCTCCTGGTTTATCAGGAACTATTTCCATGAGCTCAATTTTATCGATACTGATGCTGACTATTTTGCCGAAGTTTTTGCCCATATAATGCCCTGCCTGAACACGATGAATAGTGCCGTCATCGGCTTTGACTAAAGCCCATAAAATAGATTTCATGGTGAGTGTGCCGACCATTTTTAATGCCTCCAAGGAAAAAGCTTCTAAGTCTTCCTTTCGACGTGTTATGTCAGGTTGGATGCCACCTGCTGCCGAAAAATCGGTTAGTAGGTTTTGATCAATTTGCACTAGAGGTTTAAAAGGATCCCGAAGACCCTCTGGATTAAATACGAAAGCTTCAACAATTTTTGTTTCTGGTAATGATTCAATGGCGCTTTTGGGTTGAGCTTTAATAGTCGCAATGTAAGTATTTAAGTCTGTAAAATTGTTATTGCCACAGGCTGTTAATAAAAATAGACACCAACAGTTATTAATCTGAAAAATCACTTTGAAATTTAACATTATTTTTTAAGCCTTTTTTTTCTGGTGCCTGCTTTAGGTATGAAATGCGTGCTTTCATTATAAATTTTGATGACAGCACTCATGACTAAATTGCCCTCTTTGCCTTCAGGACTAATATTAATATTGTGTATGGTGACAATTCTAGGGAGTGAAGCTAAGCCACTAATAAACATGCCTAATTCTTCATAGTGACCTAAAACCTGTATAGATATGGGCAGTTCGGAATAAAAATCTTTATCAATAGATGCATCTGGCTTGAATAATTTAAATTTAAGGCCACTGGCTAAACCTGTTTGTGAAATATCGACCAATAAACTAGCGACTTCTTCTTCAGAAGGAAGTTGCCTGATCATTTCATTGAGTGAGGCTTCAATTTGAGTTAACTGTTCTTGATAGTCATGAAGATTAATGGCTATTTTTTGCTTGTCTTTAAATTCATTTTTTAAAGACAGTTCTTTTTGTTTTTCATGGTCTAGGCTGGAAAGTTCATCCAGCGTGTCGTAATAAAATCCAATTGCTATAACTATCAAGCCTATCAATCCAAATATTGATAGTTTTACAGTCGATGGCCAGTTGCCTGCCGTATTAAAATCCCAATTAATTTCTGATAGATTCATTAGCGGCTCCTAGTTCAGATACTTTCAGTTGTTTGCCCTGTAAAGCGTGTAGATTAAAATCACTCAAGGGTTCGGTATCTGTTTTGATATTAGGGGCTTTGTCGGGTAACTTAATGACCGATAGGGTGGGCTTTTGTAACCAAAGTGATGCCTCTATCGCTCTCATGAAGGCAGAAATTCGTGCGTTAGATTCAGATTTACCTTCAAAAGTAAGTTCAGTTCCAGTTTGAGTAAATTTAGTAAGGAAAACACCATCTGGAGTGATTTTGGGGATTTCATCAAACAAATGCACGGCTTCTGGACGGCTTTCTTGTAACTGTTGGATTAGATCAATTTTTGCCTGTAATTGTTTTTTCTTGGCTTCAATATCCTTAATTTCTATAATTTTTTTATCTAATAGAATGATTTCGTTTTGTAGTAATTGATTTCTTTGTCCTTGATATGCTTTAAGTCCTTGTATGCTGGTATGAATGAGGCCTACAACCAGAATGCCAATTAATGCCGAGAGTTCCATGGCATTGATAAAATCCTTTTGTCTTTGTTTGCGGCGTTCTTCTCGCCAAGGTAGTAAATTAATTTTTGTCATTCCTCAAAGCCTCGTAATGCAAGGCCGCAGGCAAGCATTAAGGAAGGTGAATCTTGATATAAAGATTTCGCATTGACTTGTTTGGATAGTTGCATGTTTAAAAAGGGGTTGGCAATATTAACGGGTATGTTTAATTGACTTTGAATCAATAAGTCAAGGTCTATCATCGAAGCACAGCCGCCAGCCAGTATGATTCCATCAATATTTTTAGAGGTGCCGGAGGAGTTAAATGATTGTAAGGAGCGCTGAATTTGTTGAATCAATGATTTTTGAAAGGGCTGTAGTATGGTTTCTTGGTAATTGTCAGGTAATCCACCTTGTTTTTTTGCCAGCCCTGCATCTTCATAAGTAAGTCCATAATGACGTTGAATTTCTTCGGTCAATTGTTTGCCACCAATACTTTGGCTTCGGGTATAAATAACTTTTCCATTATTTAAAATAGTTAAGGAGGTTAGTGTTGAGCCTATATCAACGATTGCGATAGTATGGTCGTCTTTGTCTGGGTTTAAAAAAGAAGTCGATAATATCGAAAATGCATTTTCAAGAGCATAGCCTTCAACATCAACAATACTTGCTTTTAAACCGGCCAATGCTAAAGCTTCTATGCGATCATCTACATTTTCTCTTCGAGAGGCCACCAATAATACATCTACCAATTCTGTATTATGTTGATTGATGCCTTGTACTTCAAAGTCAAAGTTAAGCTCATCCAATGAGTAGGGTAAATACTGATCTGCAGTCAGAATAAGTTCATTTTCCATTTCATCGTCTGTTAATGATGCAGTTAAGCTAAGTGTTTTTGTCATAATTGCCGATTCTGTAACAGCAACGACCGCTTGTTTTGAGGAGGAGCCTGATTTTTTTAAAGCCTTTATAATGCCTTCGGCTATTAAGCTTGTTGATATTCTTTTTTGAGATGAAGAATCAGGTGGTAAGCTAACTATAGAAAAATGTGCAACTTGATAACTATTGCCTGTTCGTTTCAATTCCAATAACTTAATGGTCGTTCCGCTAATATCAATGCCTAAGGATGATTTTTTAGTTCTATTAAACCAGCTCATAAATGACTCTTGATGAAGGGTAATGATTATAGTGTAGGCAACTACATTCTGTAGATGGGTATGCTCCAAATAGAAAGGATTTTGCCAGTGATTAATTTATAGACTGTAGCGAAATTTTATTATAAAAATTCTAACAGATAATATAATTATTCTGTGTTATATCCTAATGTATTTTCAGAATTAAAGGTTTTAGTTATTAAATAACGACTATTCTCGGTTTCTATTTGCATTTAAAAGTAGCTTTTTTTGCCTTATGCATAGCTACTTACGTAAGTAGAGGTAACGAAATGCTGATACGGCGCGGTGAGTGTTATGTTTTATCGTTTCTACGCCCTGAAAGTTAAGTTCTTGTCTGGTGGATAAGTCTATGCAGTTGGTGGGTGTGAATAAGTAGATTTCGATCGAAATATAGATGCTAATCTTAATGTAGGGACAGGTCGCGACCTGTCCCTAGGGTGTGAAATGTACCGATAATGCGAATTTATATGCATAGATACGGGTTGATTAATTAATGCTGAATGCTAGGTTGAGGCTTTATAAAATCGAGTCTCGCCTCTAGGTATCTACACAAGTGAAAAATTCACCCCACGCAAGAAAAAAAATTTTGGTGATGATCGTAGGGGCGTATTGCATACGCCCTTATTAGTGGGTTCTGTAACATTGAATTATGAGAAATGGGCGTATGTAATACGCTCCTAAGGTGTTTTTATCATTCCCACGCGATGCGTAAAAATGAACATTAAATGCTACGAAATTCATTTATGCATTTACGAACTAATAAAAATTAATACTATTAGCCTTGCTAAATTGCTAAGTACATTGTGATTTTGTCAATTTTTCTTTTATACTAAGGTTACAGTCTAGTAACATATATTTGGATAATTCAAGTTAAGCTGTGCATTTGTTGGCTATATTTATGCTTTATTTGCGACAGTTTCACCCTAATAAAAAGTTAATTTTGTTGCTAGTTAGCTAAACATCACAAAGGAATTCTCATGGAAAAACCGTTTATTTTACATATGCTAACCACTGCTAAAAACTTAAGTCCTTTTGATGTCAATATGGCATTGGATGCAGGTTGGGTTTCAGCATTACCTTATATTAATGTTGAAGCGAGTGAAGTTCAGGGTTTAGTGCAAGACGCCATTTTTTCACGTAGTGCTAAAAACTTAAAGCGTACAGGGATTTTTATTGGTGGTCGTGATACTAAGCAAGCGATGGACATGCTTAAAACGGCTAGGCGTTCAATGGTTCCACCTTTTGAAGTTTCTGTTTTTGCTGATCCTAGCGGAGCTTTCACTACTGCAGCAGGTATGGTGGCATCAGCAGAACATGAATTAATTACTAAATTTGATACTACCCTAGAGGGTAAAACAATTCTCGCTTTAGGCGGTACAGGCCCAGTAGGCCAAGCTGCTGCGGTTATTGCTGCTCAAGCAGGAGCAAAGGTTATTATTATTGGTAGGCAATTAGAGAAGGCTCAACATGTTGCTGATATGTGTAACAATGAGTTTGGTGATGGCAAAATTACTATTTTGGCAGGTGCCGATGCAGATAAAGCTGAATATATAAAAACGGCTGATGTGGTTTTTGCAACTGGTGCTGCTGGTATTGAGTTGTTAAGCGCAGAATTAATTGCTCTCGCGCCTCAATTGAAAGTAGCTGCTGATGTTAATGCCGTACCTCCATCAGGCATTGCTGGTGTCGATGCCTTTCATAATGGAACACCTATTCAAGGTTCAAATAGTAATGCTGTTGGTATTGGTGCTTTAGCAATCGGTAATGTTAAATACCATACACAAAATAGTTTATTAAAGAAAATGATTAGTAGTGATAAACCTGTGTACTTGCATTTTGAACATGCATTTGAAGTAGCAAGAGAATATATGGCGACTCGCCGTTAATTGCTAGGCTTTTACTTTCGTAAGATAAAATTATAAAGGAACTTTAATGGAGAAACGTAGCATCCTTCATATGCTAGACCCGATGCCCAATAACAGCCCATTTGATATCAATATGGCTATGGATGCAGGGTTTGATGTGCTTATGCCTTATAGCAATGTCAAATTAGATAGTGTTAATAGGCTCACTCAAGATGCTATTTTTTCACGTAGCCCTGCTGGGATAAAAAGAACTGGACTCTTTATTGGTGGTCGCGATTTAGAGTTGGCGATGGATATGCTTGATGCTTGTAAGCAAGCGATGGTGCCGCCTTTTGAAGTATCAGTATTTGCTGATCCTAGTGGTGCTTTTACAACGGCAGCCGCATTAGTGGCTTGCGTTGAGCAAGCCTTAAAAACACATCATGGAAAAGAATTAAAAGACTGTCGCGTATTAGTATTTGGCGGTACGGGCCCCGTTGGTATTGCGACAGGAATTATTGCTTCATTAGCGGGAGCAGATACGGCTTTAGTTGATCATTTGTTGCTTGATAGTGCCTTGGACGTCGCTAAAGCATTTAACCGTCGTTTTGGCTGTACTCTTAAAGGTGAATGTGCTCGTACCGAAGAAGATAAGGCCGCCTTAATTGCAGACGTTGATATTATCTTTTGTGCAGCTAAAGCAGGTGTTCAGGTATTGAGTTCAGCTGTGCTAAAAGCAGCTCAACACTTAAAAGTGGTTGGCGATGTTAATGCGGTTCCTCCATTAGGCATAGAAGGCATTAAGCGCAGCGATTTAGGTGCGCCTTTAGTAAACGCCATTAATTCACCGGGTGCGGTAGCTGTCGGTGCTTTAGCAGTAGGTGATGTTAAATATCAGCTACAGCATGAAATGTTAAATTTTATGTTAAGCACTGATAAACCCGTATATTTGGATTTTAGAGAAGCTTTTAACAAAGCACGAGACATCCTTATTCAAAAGAAGTAGAACCGTTTAATCATGGGTTGATATTTTTACAATCCATTGATTATGCTTAGAGTCTGTTGAATTACAAAAGCATTGTTTTTGATTTAAGGCAATAAAGTGGGTAAATAGATCGTAAACAAAATGAGTCAAGACAACAGAATACTCTTTGCAGGTGACCCACATGGAAATTTCAAGCCATTGATTTCGGCTGTTCTCAAATATCAGCCTACAGATGTCATTTTGTTGGGGGATTATGATTTAGAAACCCCTTTAGATAGTTGTTTGCAAGAAATTATTGAATTAACTAAGATTTGGTGGATTGCCGGTAATCATGATTTTGAATCACCTGAAAAACATAATAATCTTTTTAATTCAGCTTTAGCTGATAAGAACTTGCATTTAAAAGTGACCGAAATAGCCGGTCTTAAAGTTGTTGGATTAGGAGGTATTTTTTTAGGCAGGGTCTGGTATCCCCCACAACAACCAAAATGGCGAGGCAAAGAACATTATCTAAATAATCAGTCTCCTAAGATTCAGCAATCCGAGTTGGCTTTAAAATATAAATCGGCCATTTGGTATGATGAATTTGAGGCACTGAAATCACTAAAAGCAGATGTGTTGGTATCGCATGAAGCACCAGGTTCTCATCGGCACGGTTTTCATGTCATTGGTGAGTTGGCAGAGGCCATGGGCGTTCAACAAATTTTTCATGGTCATTTACATGAAAATTATGTTTCCTTTATTAAAAAAAATATCAAGGTTAGCGGCGTAGCTAATAATTCTGTTGCTAATTTAATGGGTAGAACCTTAAGTTAACTTGGCTGTTGGCGTTCGGCTTCTGTTTTAGCGACTTTGTCGCGTAAATAAACAGGCATTGCAAGTTCAACGCCCACAGCAATACCTAGTTCAAAACCTCGAGCCCCTAAGCGAGCAACGGCTTGTGCTCTGGGGCGTGCATCAACTTCAAAATGATCAACTTTTCCCGCTAAACGAGAGATAAGCTGGTGCTCATAAACACCCCAGCCTGAGCCTAAACCTATGCCGTTTAAATCAGGAAATTCTATATCTTCAGCTAACGTGACAGCTTCTTTGCCAATGAGCATGGCATAACCTAATTCATCGCGCTTATAAACGCCCCAGAATATTTCGCCCATACGTGCATCCATAGCCGTAAATGCTGTGTTTTGTTTTTTAGTATCGTTACTATCAAAATAATTTTGAGCGATGGCCGCTAAGGTCGACACAGGGACTACAGGTAAATCTGCGCCAAAGGCGATGCCTTGAATAACGCCCGTAGCAATACGTACTCCTGTAAATGAACCTGGGCCACAGCCAAAAGCCAGTGCATCTAATTGTTGTGGACGCAAGCCTGCCTCTGACATTAAGTTATCGATCATCGGTAAGATTAGCTTGGTATGTTCATTGGACGTCAACGAAAAGCGTTCAGTGATTTCTCCCTCTATATATAAAGCTGCCGAACAAGCTTCAGTTGCAGTTTCTACCGCTAATAATTTCATAATGCGTTCTGATCTAAGGAGTTATTAATAGTCTATTTTAGTTTAGAAATTTTTGTAGGTCGGGTTACGCGATCGCTAAACCGACCTGTTGTCTTAATTATTCCAATTGTTCATTTTTGCTTAAAAAATGCCTGAACATCGGCAATATCACGGCTACGTTTCATGGCGGGTACGCTATCTAAAAATATTTGGCCATAGGATTTTTTTAACAAGCGAGGATCACAAACCATGAGTACGCCTCTGTCTGTTACATCTCGAATTAATCGGCCTATGCCTTGTCTCAAGGCAATCACAGCAGTAGGTAATTGATATTCAAAAAATGGATTTTTGCCTTGTTGAGTCATGGCTTCTAAGCGTGCTTTTAAAACTGGATCGCCTGGAGATGAAAAGGGTAGTTTGTCGATAATCACGCAGGATAAGGCTTCACCTCTAACATCAACGCCTTCCCAAAAGCTTGAGGTGCCTAATAATACGGCATTATCAGTGGCTTTAAATTGCTCTAATAATAATGCCTTTGGACGACTGCCTTGAATAAATAAGGGATATTTTAGTTGTTTTTCTAAAATTTCAGCAGCTTGATTAAGTGCACGATGACTGGTAAATAGAAAGAAAGCTCTACCTTGACTGGCTTTTAAAACTGGCAAGGCAAAGTCGATAATTGTAGGTATAAAGTTTGGGTCGTTAGGTTGTGGCAAGCCTTTGGGGTGATAAAACAAAGACTGATTAGGATAATCAAAAGGGCTGTCCCAACTCATTCGATTAGCGTCATTAAGTCCTAAATTGTTAGCAAAATAATCGAAACGATTGGCTATACTTAAGGTTGCTGAAGTAAAAATCCATGACGCCTTATGTTGCTGCATAAAACCATGAAATTCAGTGGCGATATCTAAGGGCGTAAGACTTAAGGTAAATGTTTTACGATGAATTTCATACCAACGTATCCATTTTCCACTACGATCATTTAGAATTAGCTCAAGTTTCTGGGTAATTTCTTCGGCACGGTTATAGCAAGATTCAAGAGCTTTAGTTTTAACTGAGGCTAGCTTTAATTGATCAGTTAAGCGTTGCAATTGTTCTTTTACAGACTGTATGCCGCCCATTAGTTTTGGATTATAAGCAATATCTGGCCAATCACCACGTTTAAGTTCCATGCCAAAAGCTAAACGTAGATCTTTAAGTTCATGCTCCATATCTTCGCAAGCCGTGCGTAAGGCAGGTATGTCGGTGGCATCTTTATGATATTCAATTAAGGTATCTTGAGATAGATCATTGAGCTGTTTTGAACCTAGGGTAGTGCCCAAAAAGTTAGATGCGGTATCTGCTAATTGATGGGCTTCATCAATAATCACTACTTCAGCATTGGGTAATAATTCACCAAAACCACCATCTCTAAGTGACCAGTCTGCACATAATAAATGATGATTTACCACTAAAATATCTGCTTCCTGAGCTTTTTTGCGGGCTTTGACTAAAAAACAATCGGAATAATCAGTGCAGTCTTGTCCTAAACAATTATCTAAAGTCGATGTCGCTTGATACCAAATGGGATTTGCTTCAGACACGTCTGACATTTCAGAAGTGTCGCCTGTTTTGGTGCGTTTTGCCCAAGAGTTTATTTGAGCTAAGGACTTAGCGTCTTCTTTGCTGAAACCTAGGGTTGAGGTTAACGAGTTTTGCAATCGGTAAGTACATAAATAATTACTTCTGCCTTTTAATAAGGCGGCCATAAAAGGTGTTTTCATGGCCTTACGTATGACCGGCAAATCTTTGTTAAAGAGTTGGTCTTGCAGATTTTTAGTGCCAGTTGAAATAATAGTTTTTTTACCCGAAAGGATGGCTGGCGCTAAATAGGCAAATGTTTTACCTGTTCCAGTCCCCGCTTCGGCAATTAAGTTTTGTCTGCTTTCGATCGCATCTGCTATAGCATCAGCCATTTCTAGTTGGGCTGCGCGAGGTTGATATCCCGATATTACAGTCGATAAAGGGCCTTCAAGGCTAAAAAAATGTTTTGTATCGGTCACGGCTAAGGATGCTGGGCTGGCTTTGCTAAAAAATAAGGTTAATGCGTCTATAATACTTACTTTTTAAAATATTTTCGTATTATTAATCAGTTGTTTTTGTCTAGTAGCTTTGGTTTTACGTTTACTCAAGGCATGCTAAGGCCTGTATGGCTTGTTCTAAAGCCATGTTTAGGATACTAACCTGTAGTGGCGACATATTCGCCCAGTATATTCGTCTGTTGAAACGTGGCGAATGAATTCGCCCCTACAGTAAGAACTTTGTAGAGTTATAGGATGAACGATAGTGAAGCATATAGATTGTTGGTTTATTATTGTTTCTTATTATATTGGTTGCCTCATTTTAGGATTAATCTCATGCAAAATTGGCCTATAAATCTTTATCGAGCAGAACAGGTAAGAGAGATAGAGCGTTTAGCGATTAGCCTTCAAAATATTACAAGTTTTGAATTGATGACTAGAGCTGGCATAGCTGCTTTTGCCACTATGAAACAGCAATGTCTAGGCATGCAGGCGATTGCCGTGTTTTGTGGTTCTGGAAATAATGCTGGAGATGGGTATGTTGTGGCAAGGCAGGCAAAGTTAGCGGGTTTAGAAGTGAGGGTTTATAGCCTTATCGATCCTGAAAGTCTTAGTGGTGATGCCTTGTTGGCTTATAAACAATATCAAGAGGCACAAGGTGAAATTATTTTATTTCAGTCAGAGCTAGTCATTGCTGCAGATGTGATTGTCGATGCCTTATTTGGCATAGGTTTATCAAGGCCAATAACAGGATTTTATGAGCTAGCAATTAAGCTGATAAATGCGACTGTGGCTAAGATTATTGCTATTGATATTCCGTCCGGCATTCATGCCGATACAGGTTGTATTTTGGGTTGTGCGGTAAAGGCCGATTTTACTGTTAGCTTTGTAGCCTTAAAGCAGGGATTATTAACAGGACAGGCCGTTGATTATTGCGGTGATATTCTTTTTGAATCACTCACGTTGCCAGAACCTGCCTTTTTAGAAATGAAGCCGGCTGCTGTAAGGGTCATAAAAGTACTAATACCGCCACGAGATCGTTATTCTCATAAAGGTCGATATGGACATGTTTTAATTATTGGTGGCGATCGTGGTTATACGGGTGCGGCTCGTTTGGCAGGAGAAGCTGCTTTACGTGTCGGGGCAGGTTTAGTTAGTATTGCTACACGAGCAGAGCATGCTGTACTGATGAACTTAAGTCGACCTGAATTGATGTGTCATGGTGTAGAAAGCCCCGAGCAGTTGGCAGGGCTCTTAGAAAAAGCCAGTGTCGTGGTTATAGGGCCAGGTTTAGGGCTAAGTGATTGGGCAAAGACTTTGTTTAATAGAACATTAAGTGCTGGTAAGACAATGATTATTGATGCTGATGGTTTGAATTTATTGGCAAAGTCACCTACAGCTAATTCCAATTGGATATTAACTCCTCATCCAGGAGAGGCAGCTAGATTATTGAAGTGTTCAACGGCTGAAATCGAGCAAGATCGTTTTACCTCAGTGACTGCACTTCAACGTCAATATGAGGGCATTGTTTTGCTAAAAGGTGCAGGAACTTTAATTGCTTCCGCTGATGAATGTGCCATCTCTACAACAGGTAATCCAGGAATGGCATCAGGCGGTATGGGCGATGTGTTGGCGGGTGTTATTGCTGGATTGTGTGCTCAAGGATTATCTTTAAAAGAAGCTGCACAGCAAGGCGCTTATCATCATGGTCTAGCTGCAGATAAAGCGGTCAAAAACAAAGGAGAAAGAGGTTTGTTAGCAAGTGATTTAATGCCTTATCTGAGAAGATGGAGTTTGTAATGCAGGTTTTTTTAAATAATACCGAAGCCACCGAACAATTTGGGGCAAGTTTACATCAAGTCTTACCCGCAAAATGTGTCATTTATTTACAAGGCGATTTAGGTGCAGGCAAAACCACTTTAGTCAGAGGTTTTCTGCGTGCAGCCGGATATAACGGTACCGTTAAAAGCCCGACTTATAATTTAGTTGAAGAATATAAAATAGACCAACAAGCTGTATTTCATTTTGATCTATATCGAATTACTTCACCTGAAGAGTTGGAATGGATCGGTATTAGTGATTACTTTGCTCAACAGAGTATTTGTTTTATCGAATGGCCAGATTTAGGCTTGGGATTTATACCTCAGCCTGATATCGTCATCGCTATAACGCAGGAAGAGCAAGGTAGATTGTTAGTTATAACTGATAATACTGAAATGAGTGTTGCCAGTGCTCTTTAAAAACAACGGTATACTCGCTATAATCCTCGGCTGAATTGTTGTTTTGGAGCACTCCCTATGAGTAATTACTGGAAAATATTTATTTTCTTAGGATTACAGTTTTTGTCAGTTATCAGTTATGCGCAACAAATCGATATTATGGGCTTACGTTATATGGCTAATGCTCAGAAAAGTCGACTGGTGTTTGATTTGACGGCACCGACGCAATATCGAGTATTCGCTATGAATAGTCCTTCTCGCTTAATTATTGACATTAAAAATGCACATTTGAAACAGAGTTTAACTCAACCAGAATCTAGCCATCCGTTGTTTGATCGAGTACGTGCAGGCTTAAAAAATGACACCGATTTACGTATCGTTGTAGATTTAAAGTTAGCTATGAATGCAGATAATTTAGTATTTGGCACAAATGCTAAAGATGGAAAACACCTCGTTATAGACTTGTTCAATCAAGAAGCTAATACGCTGACTAAAAATGAAGCACCTAAATCTGCTGTGCTCGAAGATAACAAAAAAAATACGGGTAAATCTCAAGCAGCTAGCGTTTCAGATAAAGCCATAACATCCAAAATTCCAAGCCGCCTTGTTATTGCTGTTGATGCGGGACATGGCGGTGAAGATCCTGGTGCTCGAGGACCTGCTGGAACTGAAGAAAAAACAATAACCTTCTCTATTGCAAAAAAGTTACAAGCATTGATTAATAATCAGCCGGGTATGAAAGCTATCATGGTGCGTAAAAATGATTATTATGTGAGTTTAAAGGATAGAGTGCGTATTGCCAGAGCGGCTAAAGCGAATTTATTTGTTTCTATACATGCTGATGCTGTTCTGAATGCCGATATAAAAGGTGCGTCTGTTTATACGCTATCGACTAGTGGAGCGAGTAGTGAAGCAGCGCGTTGGTTGGCGGATAGCGAAAATGCTTCAGATTTGGTTGATGTGAAATTAAACGACAAAGAAGAAGTATTAGCCTCGGTATTGTTAGACTTAACGCAAACTGCGACTCAAGAAGCCAGTGTTAATGTCGCCAATGAAGTGTTGAAGAACTTTGTAAATGTTGCTGAACTACACAAAGATTCAGTCCAAAAAGCCGGTTTTATGGTTTTAAAATCACCTGATATTCCATCCATATTAGTAGAGACCGCTTTCATTTCAAATGCCTCAGAAGAAGTTAATTTATTAAGCGTTCAATATCAAACAAAAGTGGCAAATGCCATATTCAATGGTATACGTAGCTATTTTAAGCAGTCATTGCCAGAAGCCAATGTAGCTGCTTTAGGCTTGTGAGTGTTGAAATTAACGGTTCTTATCCAAACCTAATAGTTAATACGCGGGGCGGGGTATGTAACCCCATTCCTAATGTTTAACCTTTCGAAAATATTAGAGCATGAAAACGCTTCAGACGGGGTTACAAACCTCGACCGGCATAGGCAGAGGGGATTTATTTAAATTATAGGTTACTGGTATTTGTTAATTATTTTAAATAGCCCAAATCTTCCCTAACCCCTCTTTGCTAAAGAGGGGGAATAAATAGAATACCTTCCAAAGTCTCAACTGCACATCCACCGAGTATGTTCGAATTATTTGATTATGCGTGAATGCGGCGGTTTTGCTATCACGAAACTACCTTACAAATTAGGAGTTTTGTGTTCCTATTTCTAAGCTTTTTTTATGTGTCGTGGTAAGATATTAATAACGATAACCTTTATTCGTTCCATACCCTCCATGATTAGTAAATATTTCAATCCTTATACTGACTTCGGTTTCAAAAAGCTTTTTGGTGAAGAAGGTAGCAAAGATCTGTTAATTGATTTTCTTAATCAACTCTTGCCAACTCATCACCAAATAACCAGGCTTAGTTTTAAAAATCCCGAGAATTTGTCAACTACGCTTGAAGAGCGTAAAGCTATTTTTGATATTTACTGTGAAAGTGCTAGTGGTGAGCGTTTTATCGTCGAAATGCAAAAAGCCAAAATGCACTTTTTCAAAGATCGTTCTCTGTTTTATTCGACATTCCCCATTCGAGAGCAAGGTAAAAAAGGTGCATGGGATTTTCGTCTATTACCTGTGTATTTTATTGCCATCTTGGATTTTATTTACGATGAAAAAGAAGATGAGCAAAAATTTAGACGTGATGTCAGTTTAAAAGATCAAGATGGGGATATTTTCTACGACAAATTGCATTTTAAGTTCTTGCAGATGCCGTTATTTAATAAAACCGAGCATGAGCTAGAAACTCACTTTGATAAATGGCTGTACTTCTTGAAACACTTAGAAGATATGGATCATATCCCAGCTATTTTAAATGAACCCATCTTTCAAAAAGGTTTTGATATTGCCGAGGTCTCACATTTAAGTTCGGAGCAATATGATGACTATCTAAAGAGTGTGCTGTCCTACAATGAGGCAAAAGCAGTCACTGATACGGCGTTTGCTGATGGTGAACAACAAGGTATAGTTAAAGGCAAGATTGAAGGCAAGATTGAAGAGAAATTTGAAACAGCTAGAGCGATGCAAGCAGAGGGCTTCGATATTGCTACCATAGCTAGACTAACAAAATTAACTATACAGCAAATTGAATCCTTATAATGAGTCCTTAACCCGTTGGGGTTAGTGATAACGAAATCCTAACGTAACCCGCGATATTTTGTCTTGGCGGATGCGCTAATTTTTATCCACTCCGAGCTTTGATTAAACCCTGTATAGATAGCTATCTTATCTACGTGGGAATGTTGTCGGTTACATTCCCTATGTTAAGCGCCGTTTCCATTGACAGAGATTATAAATCTCCTTACAAAACTATCCGTAACCTAAGCTCTCCTATAGAATAAGCCTTTTTGTTTTAGGTTAACTGATGCGTATTCATGCACTGCCGACTCAATTGGTCAATCAAATTGCTGCGGGTGAAGTGGTCGAAAGGCCTTCGTCTGTTGTAAAAGAGCTGGTTGAAAATTGTTTTGATGCGGGGGCAGGGCAGATTACTATTGAAATTGAGCAGGGCGGCACTCGGCTGATAAAAATCAGAGACGATGGCTGTGGAATCGTTAAAGAAGATTTGCCTTTAGCTTTGTCTCGACATGCCACCAGTAAAATAGCGAGCTTACAAGATTTAGAGCAAGTCTCTAGCATGGGTTTTCGTGGTGAAGCTTTGCCGAGTATTAGTTCTGTGGCACGATTAACGTTGATTTCACGTACCGCTGACAGTCAATGTGCTTGGCGGGTAACAGCCGATGGATCAGAGCAAGATTTTGATCCGCAACCCGATCCACATCCTCAAGGTACGACGGTTGATGTGCGCGATTTATTTTATAATACGCCCGCTAGGCGTAAATTTTTAAAAGCTGAAAAGACTGAATTCGCACATATTGAAACGCTTATTAAAAGAATGGCCTTAAGCCAGTTTGAGATCGGCTTTAGTTTATTGCATAACCAAAAAGAAATTCTTAATTTAAGGCCGGCATTGAATGAAGCGTCTCAAGAACAGCGAGTCGCTAATATTTGTGGGCCTACGTTTATTGAAAGTTCAGTAAAAATTGATTTTGCAGCCTCTGGTTTACAACTCAGTGGCTGGGTGGGTTTGCCGACTTTTTCTCGTAGTCAGCAAGATATGCAATTTTTCTATGTTAATGGTCGATTAATCCGCGATAAATTAGTGGCTCATGCTATTAAGCAAGCTTATCAAGATGTTTTATATCATGGTCGGCATCCTGTTTTTGTATTATATCTAACCTTAGATCCAACCTTAGTTGATGTTAATGCGCATCCTGCAAAACTAGAAGTCCGATTTAGGGAAGGGCGCTTAGTGCATGATTTTTTATTTTCAGCGCTACATCGTTCTTTAGCGAATTTAAGACCTGAACATACCGTTGCTGCCGCTGTTAATTGGGTTGATGAAAGTATCGTTGAGCTTACTGAAAGCGAATTTGTCGCTACAGCAACTCCGGCTAGGGGGGTTGATTCAAAACCTTCTTTTTATACAGGACCGACACATCAAACATCGCTGCCATTATCGATAGCCGAATCTATCACGGCTTATGCTTCGTTATCACCTTATGGCGTTGCTGAGCAAAAGCCTCGTTTGCCAGAGGTGTCGCTACAAGATATGCCTCCGTTGGGTTATGCGATCGCTCATATACATAATATTTATATCTTGGCTGAAACTCCGAAAGGCGTCATTTTAGTTGATGCTCACGCCGCCCATGAACGTGTGACTTATGAGCGTTTGAAAAAGCAATATCAACAAGGTTCTGTACCTAGTCAACCTTTATTGTTACCTATTAAGATCACTGTGAGTGCAACGGAAGCAGATTTAGCTGAGCAAGAATATGGCTATTTTAGTAGCCTTGGTTTTGAGCTCAATCGATCGGGGCCTGAAACTATTATTTTGCGCTCAACGCCGGCTTTGTTGGGTAATGTTGATAAAGAATTGTTAATTCGTGATGTGTTGGCTGATATTAACGAGCATGGTATGAGTCAGCGTATACAAGAACAATCTAACCGATTATTAGCGACTATTGCCTGTCATGGTTCGGTGCGAGCTAAGCGTCGCTTGAGTATTGATGAGATGAATGCATTGCTACGTGATATGGAGCAGACCGAGCGCATAGGTCAATGTAATCATGGTAGACCTACGTGGATAGAATTATCGACGCAAGAACTCGATAAATTTTTCTTACGTGGTCAGTAAGCGCTTAGTGATGACAATATAATAACTTGTTTAACATTTTTTTGTGTGGGGGTAGCTTTAGCCACTCCCACAATAACCTTTTAGGCTCAAGTATTTAAGTGATGTTATGCAGCTATTCAGCAGTCTATAAAAAAACAAATAATGAAGTCGCAATCTCGACGATTATTTTTAATCGGGTAATCGCACCCGAGGTCGAGATATTTTCTTTTGCGCAGCCTTTAAAAGTATCCAAAGAAAAGGCGGCTCGATTGTCGTTTCTCGCTGCGTAACGTCAGTTGTTTAATATTACTTTGTAAAAACTATCATCATGCAACAGTCATCAATGCCACACGCTATTTTTTTAATGGGGCCTACTGCTTCAGGAAAAACAGCGCTTTCAGTTCAATTAGCACAGGCTTTGGGTACTGAAATTATTAGTGTTGATTCGGCATTGGTATTTAAGGGTATGGATATAGGCACTGCTAAACCTACACTAGAGGAAAGAGCAGGAATTCCTCATCACTTAATTGATATATTAGATCCTAGCCAATCTTACTCTACGGGTCAGTTTAGAAATCAAGCCTTGGCTTTAATGGCGGATATTACTGGGCGAGGAAAGATTCCGATTTTAGTAGGTGGTACTCAGCTTTATTTTAATGCCTTATTTAATGGCTTAGCGGTATTGCCCGTTGCCAATTTAGAGATTAGAAAGCAGTTAGATCAAGATTTGTTGAACTTAGGTAAAGAAGCGCTGCATCAGCGCCTTGCCCAAGTTGATCCTGTAGCAGCCGCTAGAATTCATCCCAATGATCCGCAGCGTGTTCAGCGTGCTTTAGAAGTTTATGAAATTAGTGGCCAGCCATTAAGCTCTTTTTTTGGTTCAGAAGTTGATGAAGTGCTGCCTTATCAAGCTATAAAGATCATTATCGCGCCGTCTGATCGAAAAATACTTCATGACATCATTGCTCTGCGTTTTCGTGCTATGTTGGCAAAAGGTTTTGTTGAAGAAGTTCAAGAGCTTTATGAGCGTGGAGATTTAAATGAGCTCATGCCTTCAATGCGTGCGGTAGGTTATCGCCAAGTCTGGGCTTATTTGCAGGGTGCAGATGATTATGACTCAATGACTGAAAAGGCGATTATCGCAACCAGGCAGTTAGCAAAACGTCAATTTACTTGGTTACGCAGAGTAGAAGACGCAGTTAGCTTTCAGACTGGACAGGAGAATTTGTTTCAGGAAGTTTTGGCGCTTGTGAAAGCGCAAGTTTGCATGGTAGATTAAATTAAAGGCATAACTCATCAATAAAAGAGTAATGCTAGTATGAAAATATAGGTAGTGCAGATAGGCTCATTGTATAATTTGCACCTTATTGATTTTCATGGGACCTAGTCCTTGTTATGTGAAGTTAATCATTGCTACAAAGTTAAGCATTATTGTAGGTCGGGTTAGCGATAGCGTAACCCGACATTTAGCCGGTCAACGGTCGGGATACGCTATCGCTAACCCGACCTACGTAGACTAAAGTTTAAGCTTATCATCTGCTTAGTCTTAATTTGATAGCCCATTAAACTATTTATTAAATAATTACAGCCGAAAACACTCACAGTTTAGCTTAAGAATCGCTTTAAAACCTAAGGACTAATTGACGAATGAATTTAGAGAAAAGCACCATACTCCGCCGTCGTGGCATTTATTTATTACCTAACTTGTTTACCACAGGTGCTTTATTTGCTGGTTTTTATGCTATTACCTCAGCAATGGGGGGGCGCTTTGAAACAGCGGGCATTGCTATCTTTATTGCTATGATTTTAGATGGTCTTGATGGACGTGTGGCGCGATTAACCAATACCCAAAGCGAATTTGGTGCTCAATATGATAGCTTGTCGGATATGGTTTCCTTTGGAGCCGCACCTGCGTTAGTCATGTATTTATGGGCTTTTTCAAGTTTGGGTAGACTAGGATTATTTGCTGCTTTTGTACATATGGCAGGGGGCGCTTTAAGATTAGCACGCTTCAATACACAATTAACCTCTGCTGATAAACGTTACTTTCAAGGTTTGCCTAGTCCTGCTGCAGCGGCAATACTCGCTGGCTTTGTTTTGTTGAGTTTAGAGTATGGCTATTCCATAGAAATAATAAAATATCCTGCGGTCCTATTAACAATGACTACAGGTTTGTTGATGGTGAGTAATTTTAGATATTCCAGTTTTAAAGACATCGATTTAAAAGGAAAAGTACCTTTCTTTGTAGCGATCGCTGTTATGCTGGCTATTGCTTTTGTCATGGCTCAGCCACAAACAATGTTGTTTTTATTATTCTTGGTTTATGCGATTTCTGGGCCAGTAGTCACCTTGGTTGCGCGTAAACGTAGAGCAAGGTCTAAAATGGTAAAATCTACTTGAGAGCCTAGGGTCATTCGCGTATAGTCACGACCTATGATTATTTTTTATGACCAGTATTTGTAAGCTATCATGGCTAATGCTTTTAAAAATCAACACGGTGTAAGGCTAATCCTCTCTTTAAGATTATTGCCCTGACGGGCACTCGTCTTTTTCATCAGCTATTGAAATCCTACCTTATTAATTGATATCAATTTAAACATTGATTTATCTCCATGAATGGAGTTTTTATGAAAGACCAGTTAATTATATTTGATACCACCCTACGCGACGGCGAACAAAGCCCGGGCGCTTCTATGACTCGTGATGAAAAAGTCAGGATTGCTAAAGCTTTGGAGCGTCTAAAAGTTGACGTTATTGAAGCCGGTTTTCCTGCTGCGAGTCCTGGCGATTTTGAATCGGTACAAGCGGTTGCGAGTGTTATAAAAGACAGTATCGTTTGTGGCTTGGCACGTGCGCTTGATAAAGATATCGATCGTGCTGGACTTGCACTTAAAAACGCAAAGCGTTCACGCATTCATACTTTTATTGCCACTTCGCCTATACATATGCAAATGAAGTTGCAGATGTCGCCGGAGCAAGTCATAGAGCATGCTGTAAATGCTGTTAAAAGAGCGAGACAGTACACGGACGATGTTGAGTTTTCACCCGAAGATGCCGGACGTTCTGATGAGGATTTCTTGTGCCGTATTTTGGAAGCCGTCATCGATGCGGGTGCAACTACATTAAATATTCCTGATACCGTAGGGTATAGCGTACCTTCGCAATTTGGGGCAACCATTGCTAATTTAATACAGCGCATACCAAACTCCGATAAAGCTATTTTTTCTGTGCATTGCCATAATGATTTAGGCTTAGCGGTGGCCAACTCTTTGGCGGCGGTCATGAATGGCGCTCGTCAGGTTGAATGTACCATTAATGGTTTAGGTGAACGTGCTGGCAATGCTTCTCTAGAAGAAGTAGTGATGGCTGTGCGCACACGTCATGATGTTTTTAGTTGCCAAACGGGCATAGATACCCGAGAAATTTTGACCTGTTCTAAACTAGTGTCATCAATTACAGGCTTTCCTGTGCAACCCAATAAAGCGATAGTGGGTGCCAATGCCTTTGCTCATGAAGCCGGTATTCATCAAGATGGCGTGTTAAAAAGTCGTGAAACTTATGAAATTATGCGCGCTGAAGATGTAGGCTGGTCTGCTAATCGCATGGTTTTAGGTAAACATTCAGGTAGAAATGCTTTCAAAAGTCGTATCAGTGAATTAGGTTCAGAATTCACTACTGAAGAAGAACTCAATGAGGCTTTTGCTCGCTTTAAACAATTAGCTGATAAAAAGCATGAAATCTTTGATGAAGATTTACAGGCGCTCATTTCAGAAACCAGTTTTAAGGCTGAAATTGAATACGTCAAACTAATAGCATTAAAAGCCTGTTCAGAGACCGGTGAAATTCCAAATGCCACAGTGACTTTACGCATCGATAATAAAGAAGTGACGGGTAGTTCTGATGGTGGCGGTGTGGTTGATGCTAGCTTGAAAGCGATTGAACAATTGGTAAAATCGGATGCGACCTTAGAGTTATATTCTGTCAATAACATTACTAATGGCACGGATGCTCAAGGCGAAGTGACGGTACGTTTAGAAAAATCCGGGCGTATTGTTAATGGCTTGGGCGCTGATACCGACATCGTTATTGCATCGGCTAAGGCTTATATTAATGCAGTTAATAAATTACATAGTCCTGATCAACGCAGACATCCTCAAAAAGATGATGTTTAAGGCTCAAGATTAACGTCTTAGAGATGGCTTGTGGATAATGCCCTGCGTTTACAGTATTTGCAAGCTATGGGCATTGATGTCTGGGTGCCAAGAGCGAGCAGGGTATCTGATTTAACTCTAGTCCATGAGCTTCAGGATGAAATTGCTACGCCTAAGCTTGTTGAAGCTCAAGCTCAAGTTATAGATATTGAAAGCTGTGCGCTATGTGATTCACAAACTCAAGAATTATCTGGTATCGGTAATCAGCAAAAAGAATGGCTATTCTTCGTTGAGGTAGTCAATTCAGACGACGATAGCCCAGATCTGCTTTTTGAAAAGAATGCCGGTTTGTTATTAGTAGAAATGTTACGTGCCATTGATTTAAGCGTTGAAGAGGTTTTTATTGCGCCCTTAGTTGCTTGTAAAGCCTTAAATCAAGATACTTCCTCTGAGTTTTGTTGGGGGCATTTAATGAGTCAGCAAAAGCTCATTCAGCCTAAAATTATTGTGGCCATTGGTGATAAAGCCGCGCAGGCTTTATTAAAAACCAAGCAAACTTTAGCGAGCCTTAGAGGCCGATGTCATTATTTTAATAAAATCCCCGTTGTTGTCGTTGAACATCCTGCTTATTTACTGCGTTCTTTATTAGAGAAGCGTGATGCTTGGCAGGATTTATGTTTTGCGAAACAGATATTTAATAAAGAAAGGTAATTTATGCGTGGCTGGTTAGATAAAATTAAAAGCGTAATAATTTACGATGCAGACAAGGAGTTTTACGCAAAAGTGTTTCCTGATTCAGTACAAAAAAAAGATTTGCTACGCTTACGTATCATGACCCATGCCGATTTGCCCGCGGTACTGGAAATAGAACGAAAAAACTATTTGTTTCCTTGGGAAGAAGATATTTTTACCGATTGCTTTAAAGCCGGTTACGGTTGCTGGGTCTGCGAATATGAAAAGAAAATACTGGGTTACAGTTTGCTTTCAATGGCAGTCGGCGAGGCACATATTCTTAATATTTCTGTGCACCCTGATGAACAAAAGCAAGGTATCGGTCGTAGAATGTTAGAACATTTAATCGATGTGGCTAGGGGTAAAGCTGAATCAGTGTTTTTAGAAGTAAGGCCGTCTAATATTCATGCCATTGCCCTCTATGAAGATATGGGCTTTAATGAAATCGGAGTTAGAAAAGGTTATTATCCCGCAGAAAACGGCCGTGAAGATGCCATTATGTTAGCCCTGCAATTATTCTAATGTTTAGGCTAGCAACTTAAGACGGGACAGTTTAGTTTAATCGTTCACTTTTATTTAAGGGCAGACAAAAGGCAAATGGCGAATGCTTAAGCCTAGTCTGCGCCGCCTTAAGTTGCTAGCCAAATTGTTCTGCTAATAGTTTAAGTTATAAACATAATGTCATGATTCACTCTCATAAGAACATAAGTGTGATAAAATTAGCCTTTTTTTGCTCCACCCTCTATTCGGTTTTATTTACTTATGATTAAACAGCGAACTTTAAAAAATACTATTAGGGCTACTGGCGTAGGCTTGCATACTGGCGAAAAAATATATTTAACGTTACGACCCGCAGAACCTAATACAGGTATTAAATTTCGTCGAGTAGATTTAGATGTACCGGTTACTATTCAGGCAGCACCAGAAAATGTCGGAGAAACTGTCTTATCAACCACTTTAGTTTCAGGTGATGTAAAAATATCAACCATTGAACATTTGCTGTCAGCCTTTGCTGGTTTAGGCATCGATAACGCAATTATTGATGTCAGTGCAGCAGAAGTGCCTATTATGGATGGTAGCGCGGGCCCTTTTGTATTTTTATTGCAATCAGCCGGTGTTGAAGAGCAAGATTGCCCTAAGCAATATATTAAAATTAAACGTGAAATCAGAGTTGATGATGGCGATAAGTGGGCTTCATTTAGTCCTTTTGAAGGCTTCAAAGTGACTTTTACCATTGATTTTGAACATCCCGCTTTTGAAGAACATGTCAAAACTGCATCGATGGATTTTTCATCAACGGCTTTCGTTAAAGAAGTAAGTCGAGCTAGAACCTTTGGTTTTATGAAAGATATCGATATGTTGCGTGAAAATAATCTAGCTTTAGGCGGAAGTCTTGACAACGCAATCGTGGTTGATGACGATAAAATTATCAATGAAGATGGTTTACGCTGTGCTGACGAGTTTGTTAAACACAAAATACTCGACGCCATTGGTGATTTATATTTATTAGGTCATAGTTTAATTGGTGAATTTACCGGTTATAAATCAGGACATGGTTTGAACAATAAATTACTGCGTACGCTGTTGGAAAATAAAGATGCTTGGGAAATGGTGACCTTTGATACAGATGAAGACGCGCCTATTTCCTATATGCCCTCCGCGCAAACGCCTAGAGCACCTGAATAAAGATGATATAAATTAACTTATAAATTGTGGCTGAGTTAATAGATCATCCCTTTTTTTGATAACTCCCTCCTAGCCCCCTCTTTATTAGGCATAGATTTCTACACAAGTTTTATTGTTCCCACGCTCTGCGTGGGAACGATGCGTTTTATGAACGTGTAAAGATGGGATAAAACTAAATCCAGTATTATCCTTGTCGAAATAAAACTATTTTTTACTTGTCTAGATAAAATCAGTATTTCCCCAAACCGCTTGCCATAAAGCGGGCATAACCACTCCGGCATTGTCATACAAATTACAATGAGCTGTTTCATCTAAATCGGTCGCATTAGGGTTGATTTGTATCAGATACGCGCCACTGGCAGAGGCGTTATAAGGTAAATTTGCAGCCGGATAAATATCCATAGAACAGCCAATGCAAATAAACACGTCACAATTAAAACTAGCGATTTCAGCTTGATCATAAGCTTCATCTGGCAATGCTTCACCAAACCAAACGACATCAGGTCGTAATAAACTACCGCATTCAGTACACGATGGCTGTTGCTTCGATGTACTATTAAAATTATGTTCGATTGCATGACCCTGAGCCCGACATTTATCCATCGTTAAACTACCATGCAATTCGATTACTGATTGACTGCCTGCTTTTTGATGAAAGCCATCTATATTTTGGGTAATCACTGTAACCTCTTGAGCCTTATCTTGCCAGGCTGCGATAACATCATGAGCAGCATTGGGTTCTAAGGCTTTAAAAGCCTGACGTCTATCCCAGTACCATTCCCATACTTTGTTAGGATTATTATCAAAACCAGCTACGGTAGCATATAGCTCTGGGTCAAAGTGTTGCCAAATACTGGTGAGGCCATCTCGAAAGGTTGGGATGCCACTTTCTTGGGATACGCCAGCGCCGGTAAAAAACACAATTCGTTGTGCTTGTCTTAGTTTTTCAATCAAGGTTTGTTCAAACTTCATGCTCCGCCTCTTTAATAAAATTACACTGCTTTTACTGACTATTATCCATATTCAAACGTCATAAGGTGTCGCATGGTTTGAGTAGACTACTTCATAATTTCTTAAGGAGTGGCTACCATGACAACTATAAATACCCAACACGATAAAATACCTGAGTTTGTATGCAAAACATCTAGTAACACGACTGCACCATTGACCTTAAAGAGTGATCCTTATCAATCACTCACAGCAATTTATTTGCTCAGGCTCGCAATCGGCCTAAAAAACAAATTACCTTTAGAGGCTTTAGAGGTTTTATTTGATCAAAAAAAACTGGGTCGTTTAACAGGCTTAGCAACGGATAGTAAAGTGAGTCTTGCAGATCGAGAGTTAGATGACATCTATCAACAAATAAGCACTCAATTAGATCAACTATTACAAATAGGCATGGCTCTCGATAGCCCTTTGTTTAGTAATATAATTTGTATAGGAAAACAATTCAAATTATCCCCTTGTGAACAAGAGCTCTTGGCTTATAGTTTGTTAGTTAAGCATAACATTCAATTTCAAGTATTTCTTGAAGACTATTGCGTACCCAATAGACAAACCTCTATCAAAGAATATCTACAATTGTTGACTACACGCGATAGTCAAGAAATTGAAAATAACTTCAAGAAAAGTAGTTCTTTATATCGCACTGGCTGGTTAGATACAGCTGAGGAAAACGATCTGTCACGTTTAATAATCCCGCCATTCTTGCTACACCCATTGCTCGATAATCACTATACGGCGGCAGAATTAAGAAAGTTGTTTTTTAAAGCCTGCAAAAAAAGTCCATTTGCAGTGAGCGACTACCCCTTGCTCAGTAATGATTTAAATGTTTTAGTGCCGTACCTAAAGAATGCTTTAGCACGAAAAGAATCAGGGATAAACGTATTAATCTATGGCATATCAGCACAAGGCAAATATGAACTGGCTCGCTTAATCGCAAAAGCTGTAGGAGTTACCTTAATTGAAGTTGCATCAGATGATAGTAATCAAGTCTCGCTAGAAACAGAAGATCGTTTTGCCGCGTACCTATCAACGCAATATTGGTTAACAGAGCACGCTAAATCTGAAGTTATTTTGATTGACCAGGCTGATGGCTTTTTTCCACAATATTCAAGTAATAATCAAGATGATGACTACTCAATCCCAAGCATTAATCCTTGGTTATTAAAAAAACAAATGGCTAATAATCCTTTGCCTGTTATATGGATAGTTAAAAATCCTGCGGACATCGATAGAGCTTTTTTACGTCGCTTCGATTATGCCTTGGGCGTTGATGCCTTACCTGAGACCTTGCGCCAAAAAGAGATTAGTATCGCTACTAAAGGGCTTTCTGTAAGCACGGCTTGGTTGAAAAAAATAGGTCAGCGTGCTGATATTTCTATCCTCCAAATAAAAAAAGCCACGGTTATTGCTAAGCAGTGTAAAGCTGATAGTCCTTACACCGACGAAACCCTGATAGAAAATATTATCAATAGCCAAAGTCCTTTGTTTAATAATAAAGAAAATATCTTTCAGCGTCACCACACAGTCACCGGTTACGATCCACAGTTTACTAATACCTCAATACCCCTCGATAATTTGGTTAAAGGCTTTAAACGATACCCCAAAGGTACGCTGTGTTTTTATGGTGTACCGGGTACAGGTAAGACGGCCTTTGCAAAGCACCTTGCTGAACAACTTGGCATGCCTTTGTTAGTTAAGCGTGCATCCGATATCTTTAATAAATATATTGGTGAGACTGAAAAGAACATGGCTAAAATGTTTAAAACAGCTAAACGGGATGCTGCGATTTTACTATTGGATGAGGCCGATAGTTTTTTGGGTGGTAGGCAAGAAGCAAGGCATCACTGGGAAGTCAGTAGCGTCAATGAGTTGTTAACGCAAATGGAAGATTTCGATGGCATCTTTATCTGTACCACTAATCTGATGGAACGTATTGATCAAGCAGCACTGCGCCGTTTTGATTTTAAAGTAAAGTTTGATTATTTAACCGTCGAACAACGCTGGAACTTATTTAAACAAGAAACTCAGCGATTGGGTACGCTATTACCCAAAGACAGCGAAATACTCGCGCCTATTAAACAACAAATACAACACCTTACTCAACTTACTCCAGGTGATTTTGCTGTGCTGAGTCGGCAGGCCAAGTTTCAAGAAACGCCCTTCGATATAAATCAGATGCTCAACATCTTAGAACAAGAATGTATCGCTAAAGGTGAGCAGTTTAGTTGTATGGGCTTTGTGAATTGAAATACCGCTATAGGATGCTCTTCACTGTTGAATTCGCGTAGTTTTTACGTGGCGAATCTGTCGCCCCTACAATTGATACTAATGCCGGTCGGGGTTTGCAACCCCGACCGAAACGTTTATAAGCTTAGATAACTTCGAAACGTAAGTAACGGGCTTATAAACCACGTCACGCTTCGATCCCGCTTGGCGGTTCAATTTCATTTTAATATTTCGTGCCAGTCATTCAGTGTGGCAGGCATAGTTAATGCTCGCAACATTTCAAGTGAGGTCATGATTTTTGAAGTTGAGTAAGTCGCGATAGGGAACTGCTTATATAAATGATAAGGTTGTGATTGATTTCTGTTCAATTGTTCGAAGGTTGCTTCAAAATCACAGCCCACTTCTTCAGCTATCCAGTAAGTCAGTAATTGCGCCCAAGCTTCATGTAAATCACTTTCAGTACTTTTATAGAGCACTGTTGACCAGTCCGCAATATTTGGTTTAGGTAGTTTATGCATCGTCCAATGTGCAAGTTCATGAATAAGCACAACGCTACGTAATACATCGCTATCGTAACCCTTTACACCTAACCAACTTATACCTCGTTCATAGAGAATGATGGTTTCATGCTCAGGCTGGTAGCAACCCAGCAGTTCTTCCACGTTATAATATTCAGGCGCTCTACGTTCAGGATCTTGAGCTATATTTTGATGCGTATTTGGATGTTCTAATTCTGGATGACTAACAAACAAAGGCGGTATCTCATAAGATTGCTTTATCGTTGGGAGTGCCACCATCGAATATCCCGCCCTCTGCGTTTTACTGAGTAATCTGGCAATCAGTTCACGTTCGTTTGGAGTTGGGTCGTAAGTGCTTCTAAGATGACTTACGCCGCTGCGTGATTGAGCATTAACGGTCTGCCAAGATTTTCGGTATTCCTCAATAGTGTCATCAATCCGTTTTAAGTACACTAAATCTTGAGCGTCTTCGATAATATAACGAATCATTTGTATTGCTGGTGAACATACATAATTAAAGGTGGATATTCTGGAAATCATCTCATTAAGATGAAGTGTCTTTGACGCATACCCAGCAAAATCTTCCCTGTGAAAGAAGTGAAGGTCACGAGACAGTTCCTTCATAAACTTAGAAGGTATAATTTCGACATCTTCAAATAGATTGGTAAGAAATTTATTCTTCATATCCTGAGATAAATCTAACCAAATTTCGATTGTCATTGTACCAATCAAGCCTCTTCTACAATTATCTATAAGGCTATGTTTAATTCTTTCATCAAATTGAAACCATAATGCAGTATTAGTGATTAACCAACTCTCAGTAACATAATGTCGGTCACTTCCATAGCTATAGCTATAAAACCATTTTTTTGCAAGTTCCAATCCCCCCGCAGCAACTAATACTTCATCTAATCTATAAGCGCCGTCTTTAGGTTTTACTGAAGTTAATAGAGCATGATTACATGGATCAGCAACTATTTCTTTCCAATTAGGGATTTTGATTGTTAACTGCGTAACCCAGTCATCTGCAGACCAACTGTTTCCCCCTATTGAATCATCAGAGGGATTTTTTTTACCTGATGATTTTATAAATGCTATGAGTTGCTCTGGGGTTTTAGTTTTATTCGACATATTAGCTTCCGACTCTGTGTTTTTAAAAGTTTATGAGATAAACAAATAGTAACCAGATTAACCGGCATATCATGACGCACAGCAACATTGGGCGACATAGTTTTATGACATTAATTTTGTTTGAACGTCTTTTTTTGTCGCAAGCCTCAACGATAATAACCCACTTCGCCGGCTTAGTGGGTCGCCTTTATTTTTTAGTTATTGGGTGTTATATGAATTTTGAAATTGTTCAGGTTGAGTCAAGTTATTGTTTAAATGAAGTTTCTGTGTTTTGTAAGGTTAAGGAAAAATTTGGTGGTTTATCAAACATGTCAAATGCGTTTCCTGTTTCAGTCAATGGGTATGATATCGCTAATACAGAAGCCCTGTATCAGGCTTGTCGATTCCCTGATCATCCTGAAATTCAAAATGAAATTATCTTATTAAAATCCCCTATGAGGGCGAAAATGAAAAGTAGAAGTAAAAGATATAGATTACACACGCGAGCAGATTGGGATGCTCATAGAATCGAGATAATGTGGTGGTGTTTGAGAGTGAAGCTTGCCCAAAATGGGCATAGGCTGGGAGAAATATTAGAAAGTACTGGCAATATGCCTATTGTAGAACGCTCGCCCAAAGATCGGTTCTGGGGGGCGGTGTTAAATAAAGAAGATGAAAGCATGTTAAGCGGAATGAATATTTTAGGGCAGTTATTGATGCAATTAAGAGCAGAATATATCAGTAAGAAAGAAAATATTGATGAGCTTAGCTATGTGCAGCCACTTGAAATTGAGAACTTTTTACTAATAAGCTCGCCCATTCTCGCCATTGGTACAGAGCTATAGTTAGACCCGTAGCTGCACCGCCCACAGTTAAGGTTTTTTGTAGTGTGTAGGTGTGGCTTTAGCTTAATCCCCGCCTACGTATAATTTAGGGCGTAGGTCGGTTTATGGTTAATTTTCGCTATCGCTCCGAATCCACCCTATAAATCCAGCTCTGTTAGGCCTTACGCTGTTTTTTCACCTTAACCGGCATATACTTTGCTAATTTACTGTCCCACTTAAAGAGTCTTTTCCAATGACTATCGTGGGTTTTAATTTGAAGATTGTAATAGCCTTCAGTTTTGTCAGTTAACATGCTAAGTACATAATCTCCTTGATAAAGCACATGGTCACGAGTTCCATCCTTATGCCATTTTTCTGCGTGATCCTGAAAGAAATAGATCGGTTCTGCTGATAAAATATTAATCAAGCGATCTCCATCGATTTTAAATAAAGCCAGCGCTTCAAAATAACCAAAACCACTGAAATAGCCTTCATTCCATCCTAAACGCAGACCGAATGCAGTCTCTTTTTCATTGATTTTAAAGGGGGCTAAATCGAAACGTTCATATTCCTCTGGCATGGTGTTATTTTTATCCCGACTAATATTAAAATAAAATGGCTCGTAATAAGAAGACGGTACTAATTTATTCGCATTCCAAACGGTTTTTATATCCAGAGGCCTACCGTAACTAGCGACTAAAGTAGGTTTTATGATATTTTCTTTAAACTCTAAAATGCCTAAATATACGGCTTGATCAATATAACGCTTATGGTCGGCGTCGTAGTCTTTATTGCAAGTAGGCTGTTGGTTTAACATTTTTTGATTATCATATCGTTCTTTATTGCCAGAAAAACAGGCGATGACTACAAAAGTATCAGGGCGATAAGGCCAGGCTTTAGCGCCCACTAAGGTTGCTAGTCCTAAATCTTCTTTAGGTGCAAGTAAGCTAACGATAGCTTTAGCGCTCAGCCCTGAGGGTAGGGTGGTTCCAAAACCATCTGGCTTTTCATCACCGTTTATCTGTTCAAGATATTTCGTCGAGCCCTCTTTATTTTTGATTAATTTGGGTACTTCATTAAGAGACGATACCTGTTGAGGCGTCGCCAAAACATTAGATGATAATATTAAGCATGTCAAAGCCATAACAATCTTATTCATAGTTGCAGTCTCTTAATCTAAAATGTCTGGGGGTGGGCGGATCCATAAATAAGAACTGTTGAGGTTCCCACATTTCATGCCCCCAGCCTTCTGCTATCTGGGCTAAATTCATGTTAAAGGTCTCATTATCCAGGTAGCCTTTGGTTCTTACCACTTTGTAAACTTTTACATAGTAACCGCTCCAATTCAGCCGAGTGCCAATAGTTATCAATTTATAATTCTTATGCCTGATATGAAATCGATGTGTTAATCGTTCGTGTGTTTCATGACAATAGTGTACTTCAGCATCAACCAGTAAATATTTAACACCAATGTTTGCAAGCAAGCTGTAAAACACTGAAATACACTTACGACAACCACCAAAGCCACAACCCTGCCTGACTTTTACAAAATGCGTTATCGGCAATCTCTTCTTTAAAATGACCTCTTTAAGGAAGTTGTGATTTTCAAACATAAAGTAAAACATATCCACATCAAACTCACCCAGTGTGTCAGACACAATATTAAGCTTTAAAAAGTAAATAGTCGGTTCATCAGGCTGATGATAATCATAGAAACTAACATGGCTATGCCTTACCTGATAGCGAATATTAGTACCAGGCGCAAAAGCCAAGGGGAGTTTTTCCATCAATTTAATTGTAGTACGCGCATGCTCATGAATAATCATTGGCATCGGTAGTTCTTGATCGAGTCCTGTCCAATCAAGATTATAATCGGTGTGGCATATAATATTGGGTTGCTCAGAAATACCATGTAAGGCTAACCTTTCTGGCGTAATCTCCATTAAGTCCCGATAGTCTCTTCCGGCACTTGGATACCAGAGAATTTTTTCTTTATCAATGCCAGCAAAAAACACATCAAGGGCTTGCTGTGCCTGATCTGTTTTACCGACTAGTAAGTCTCTAAATTTCATGTTTTTAAATGTTCTAAAGCCCATTGCTCTAATACCTCAATATATAAAGAATTAAAGGATTTTAGCGAAGTGGATCGACAAATTTTGACGTTTAGATTAAAAGATTATTAGCTTAGGCAACTGTAGGCTGGAATAAGGCTTTGCGAGCGTATGCGAGTAAAGTGTTTCCGGCAGTCACACCGAACGGCCCAAAGCTTAATGCATACTAGCGGAGTCAAAACTCATGAGTTTTGTTTATC
>QVQD01000042.1 GCA_003584875.1 Methylococcales bacterium | reverse complement strand
GTTGAATTTATGGATGAACAAACTAAACGACCAAATAGGGCATGGCAACAATTTTTTTTAAATATATTAAATTTTAATAGTGCCGATAGTGCAACTGCTGGTTCAGCTAATTTACCTGCTAAACCTGTAGGATTTATTAATATAACGGTAAATGGTAAACCTTTTAAAGTACCTTACTATAACGTATGACCCCATTAGATATTCTTTACGAATCTGTTAAAAATCGAATAACAATTGATAAAGAATTATTTAAACAAAATTTGCATAATTGGAACGCAATAGGTTTATATGAAAAAGGTGAATTAATTGGCTGTGTAATACAACGAGAAAATGAAGTGCATATAGGATATAAAGCAAAACCAACGGCATCAATTCGTAAACATTTAAAAATGACATTAAAGAAAATTTTAGACGAATATGGTAGTGCAATAACTTACGTTATGGAAAATAACGAAAAAGGTTTAAATTTCTGCAAAAGGCTAGGATTCTATGAAATTTTGCGAGAACAATGTAAAATTAAATTAAAATGCGATAGGTGCAAATATGTTAACTAAAATTTATGCAAGTCGAGCACAAACTCGTACAATGGGCTTACACGACCCAATAGGTGATCCTTTTGGTGGGCCTGCCTATGGAGAAAGAAATGATCCTGCAACTGCTGCTATTGTTGTTGGTGGTACTGTACTTGGTGGAATGATGCAAAGTGACGCTGCTAGAAGTGCAGCAAATACACAAGCAGACGCACAAAGACAAGCACAAGCACAAATTTTAGCTGCTGGTCAAGAAGGAGCACAGCAATATAACCCATATATTACATTAGGTCAGACTGGTACAAATGCGTTAAACGCAAATATACCTTATTTAACAAGTCAATTCAGTAATGCTGATTTAAACTCACAATTAGCACCTAATTATCAATTCGGTTTACAACAAGGTCAAGGCACAACAAATGCCGCTGCAAACGCATCTGGTGGTATGATGAGTGGCAATGCTTTACAAGGACTAAATCAATTTAGTCAAAATTATGCACAAAACGCATATCAACAAGCGTTTAATAATTATCAAGCACAACAAACCAATATTTATAACAGATTAGCTGGTATATCAGGCATTGGTTTACAAGGTGCGACAGGTGCTGCAAACGCTTTGATTGGTACAGGTACAAATGTAGCTAATTTAACTACAGGCATTGGTAATGCACAAGCAGCAGGCACAATAGGTCAAGCAAATGCTTATGGCAACACTTTACAAAATGTTGGTAATTTAGCGTTTTTAAATAGTTTAGGTAAAGGTGGGCCAAGTGGAGTTACACCTATAAGTGGTGATGGTATGCAACCATCATTAGGTAGTGGCTATACACCATCTGGCTCTAATTATCTTACTTCTTAGGAATAAATCATGGCAGAAGTGCAAAAAGCTGACGTAAGCATATATAACAATTTAAATACGCAAAAGCCCATGTCATTGGCTGATATGTTAAATATTGGCAAATCAAGTTATGAGCTATCTAAATTAAAAGAGCTATACCCAGCAATGATTTCTGGCGAACAAGCTCGTTCTAAAGCTGCAGAAATTGGAGCTTCACAAGCAGAACAATTGTTAGACCCAAATGTAGCTAAAGGAAAAGCTGAATCAAAAAAAGCAATTGTTGATTTAAATGAAACGGAATTAAAAAATTTAACGGCTCATTCCAACGCAACAATTAGTGGCATACAAAAACTATTTAATAAACAAGATTTAACCGCTCAAGATGTGGTTAGAGAGGCAACCGAATTAAATAGAATACATGGTGGATCACCACAAGCACTAGAAAAGACTTTGCAAGGAATCCCTAATGGTGGTAGTCAAACGGATTTAAAAGCATGGTTAGCTCAACAATTAGCAACAACTACTGGATCGTTATCGCAATTAGAAAAACAATATCCATCAGGTATATTGCCTGGTCAATTGCCTCAGACACAAACACCGCAAGTTCAAGAGACAAAAACACCGCAAGCACCAGGGGTTACTCCTCAAGCAATGAATTTACCAGACTTTAGTCAGCCTGTTAAAACACCTTATCCAATGAGAAACCCTAATTCTCCTTATTTGCCAATGCCATCTGAGGAAGCAGATAAAGTATCGGGAATTAATTATCGAGATAACTTGGTAAGTAGACAATCTCAATTAACAACAGAAAAACGAAATGTTGAAGAAGTTATTAAAGAAGCCAAAAAATTAAAAGAATCTATTTTTCCAACTTCCGGTATTGCTGGTGCAATTACAAGAAAAGTATCTACATGGGCAGGCGATCCTACTTACATTCAATTATCTAAAGATTTGGCAAATACAACTTTAAGTAATATGAAAGCATTAGGATTAAAAACGGATGCTGATAAACAATTAAGTTCTGCTGCAAATGGTGATTACACTTATCCACCTGAAATTTTATTAAATATTGCCGATAGAGCTCAAGCCGATATGAAAAATATTGATATGCAAGCAACTGGAGCTCAAAAATTTACTGATCGTTTTGGTGATAACAATATGAAGAAATTTCAACAGGAATGGTCTAAAAATGCTGATTCTAAAATATTTCAAATTATGAATCTTGCTGAAGATGGCAGTATGCCCACTCAAGATAAACAAAAAGAAATAGCAAAATTACTAGGACCTGTTGGATCAAAAGAACGTAAAACAGCAGAGCAAAAATATCGTAACTTAATTAAACTTCAACAGACAGGATCACTAGAATGAGTGATGATGTTCTTGCCCTAATATCTGGCAAACAAACCGAGGCGGTAGAAAAGCCTAAAGGTGGTAATGTCAATGCTATGAACGTAGGTAATATTCGACCTGTTGGTGGAACTGGCTTTGTTCAACCACAATCCTTTGAAGAGGGCATTAAAGGCATTGATGAGAATTTAAAGGCTTATGGTAGCAAACATGGAATTAATACTCTTAGGGGTGTTATTTCTCGCTGGGCCCCTCCAAGTGATAATAACGACACAGAAACTTACATTAAAAATGTATCGCAAAAGACTGGCATTAAACCGGATGAAAAGATTGATTTAAGTAATCCAGTTATTCGTCATATTTTGAGTGGCCCAATTATTTTGCAAGAAAAGGGTTTAAAAAACCTAATGCAAGGCTCACAGCAAGGATCTACTCAGCAACAAGAGCAACAACCGGCGGATGATGTCAGTAGTTTAATTCTTGGAACTGCACCAGTTAATAAACCGGCACAACCTAAACAAATTCAATCTGTAGAAAAACCTCAAGATACCGGTGCATTTGTTGGTTATCCTCATATGGCAAGGCAAGCTCAAAACGCAGCACCAAGCCAAGCAAAGCCACAATTAGAGCAATTGGGTAAAGACTTAACAAATCCATCATTCATTGGTAAAGACTTGGCAGCTCAGTTTGATAACACAATTGGCTCTGTATTGCCATTTTTTACTAAAAATCTTAGCTATGCCACTACAAGGTTTTTGGGTGCAGATAAAGCTGCGGAAATTTCAGACAAACTCACAAGTTATGTTGATAAACCAGTAGGTAAAGCATTCGGCATTACCAATGATCCTGTTTATCAAAATCAAGCTCTTGGTAAAATCATGGGGTTTATTGGAGAAAACAAAGAAAAAGGGGATGCTTGGATTGGCAAGCAATTAGATATTCCTGTAAGTGATGTTGCATTTTTTACTAATATTGCAGCCACAAAAGCAAATCCATCTAAAGCATTAAATAAAATTGGCGAAACAACTAAAGTTGTAGCAGATTCATTAAGTGAAGCTGTGGCAGAAATGAAAAAGCCACAAAGTAAACCTTCAGTAACACTTCAACCATTGGAATCAACTTTATCTGGAGTTGGTGCTGCCAAGTCTGAAATTAATCCATATAAAGGTTTTACTGGCGAAGATACAATTTCTAAAGGTGAATTTCCAAGCGTTAAATTATCTCGCATTGGTAAAGACGTAACAAAGCCAGAACAAGCAAAAATTGCTGATGTAGTGACAGAAATTATGGGTAGTGAATCAGGTATTCGACCTGGTGTTATTACTCGAAATGAAAACACTTTACGCAATGAATATGGTGAGGCTAAATTGCCTAATCCAACTCCAAAGGGAGAATTACTTAAACAACAAATAGTTAATGAACAAAATGCTTTATATAATTACGCTGCAAAACGCATAGAAAATACTGGTGCAAATAAAAATTTAGTAACTGATTATGAACGTGGCCAAGTATTACATGATGCTATTGCTTCAGAAGAAGGTTTATTAGGTCATTTTAAACAAGAAAAAGAAAAAATATACCAAGAAGCCAAAGATCAAGTAGGCGATAACCCAATACAAACTAGCCATGTTGATACTTTATTAAATAATCCACAATTTAAATCCGGATTGAAATTAAAGAATCATGAAGGTGTTGCTAAAGGTGCTGAAGAATTAATTAATTTGGCAAAAGAAGTTGGTTTTACTGATGAATTTAATGTTACCCATCCGCCAGGTAGTATTAGTGCTTATGATGCAGTTCGTAAAGCTATTAATAATGGCTGGTCACCAGATAATGCAAAAACAATTGCTAGAATTAATCGTGCAATTGATGAAGATATTGCATCTGCTGGTGGTGGCGATTTGTATAAAAAAGCAGATAATTTACATCAAGCAGAAAAAACATTATTTGAATCAAAAGGAATGAAGGAATTATTTAAAGATTTAGATCCTAATGGCATTCAAAAAGGAATTCCTTTTGAACAAATGATAACTAAATTAAATTCAATGCCAATTGATCAATGGAAGCACGTTTTTGACACATTAAGTTTATTAGAAAATGGTTTGGTAAAAACTAAGAAATTTGAAATGCAAGTACCATCTAATATTCAAGATTTTGCTAAAGCTGCCAAAGCTGAAATGCTTGGTGGATTAGCAAGAGAAGTTTATCAAAAGGGTGCAAAGAATCAAGGTGAATGGAATAAAAACGAAGTTCATACGATTTTAAATGCAAGGGCTGAAAAAATTAAACATGGTTTCTCACCGGAGGAACAAAAAGCATTTCATACATTAAATTATGGCGGTCATTTCTTACAACCTAAGCATGAGTATGAGGGTGCTGGATTACAAAATCGTAGAGTTGGATTAATAGAAAAAAATGCTCCGGCATTAGGAGAAGCTGTTGGAGCAACTATAGGGACAGCTGTTTTACCAGGAGTTGGAACTGCAATTGGTAGTTATTTTGGAAGAAAACAAGGTGAATCTACACAAGGAAAAATTTCTTCCAAAAAAGCACAAAAAGAAAAAACAAAATTGGAAGAAGAAATGCAAAAAAATACTAAACTTTCAGACATAGGAAAAAAATAAATGAGTGTTCTACTATCACCAATTGGAAACGGATTCCAATTCTTAACCACTACCGGACTGCCATTAAATGGTGGGTTTATTTATACTTACCAAGCAGGTTCATCTGCCCCATTAACAACTTACTCTGATGTTAATGGTTTAATTCCTAATCCCAATCCAATTGTTTTAGGAAGCGATGGTAGACCACAGACTGAAATTTGGTTAACGCAGGGATATTCATATAAGTTTATTTTGACAGATTCCACAAATAATCAAATACAAACTTATGACAATCTTTACGGTATTTTACAAAACGCACCTGCGGTATCTAATGTAGTTCCAACAGGATTAATTGCTATATGGTCAGGATCAATTGGTTCTATTCCTAGTGGTTGGGTATTATGTGACGGTACAAATTCTACTCCAGACCTTAGAAATTCATTTATTTTAGGTGCTGGTAATAGCTATTCCGTTGGTCAAACAGGTGGCTCAACAGATGCTATTGTTGTAAGCCATACGCATACGGCTACATCAGTAGTTACTGATGCTGGCCACTTTCACGCGCCTGGTTCAGCAAGCAATTTTTGGGGAAATAGCGCTTTTGGTGGAAGTCCATCTGGAAGTCCGGTTGGCGCAACATATGGAACTTCGGCTCAAACAGCAAACGCAACAACAGGTATTACAGTAGCAACAACCAATGCATCAACAGGGGTAAGTGGCACAAATGCGAATTTGCCTCCTTATTATGCTTTAGCATTTATTATGAAAAGTTAATTATGTCAGACTTTCAAATTGACCCTGTAAAATATGGTCAGCTTTGGGAAAAAGTTGATCAGTTGTCAACTAAGGTTGACAAACTTGAAGCTGGCATGGAAGAATTGCTTGCTTTGGCTAATAAAGGTCGTGGAGGGTTTTGGGTTGGCATGATGGTAGTCTCAGGACTAAGCACCATTATTGGATATTTAACACATTTGTTTTCGAGTAAATAATGTGGATAATCCAATTGCAGAAGGGGCTAAAACTTTAGCAAATAGTCTTGAACAAAGCCGAGAAGCTGGTAAAAAACTTACACAGTCTATCGAGAATATTCAACATGATGGTACAGAAGTAGCATTACAAGAATTAGAAGCAAGAAAAAAACATAAGATACATGAACAAGCCATAGAAAACTCGATGATATATCGAGCTATGCAAGAATATGAATTACAAAAAGCTATAATTATTGCTGAAAATAAAGCAGAAACAGAATTTAAAGCTAAATACGGTGCAAAAGAATGGAATAAGGTGCTTGAGTTAAAAACTGTTGTAGAAAAAGAATACAAAGAAAATCAAAAGTATTACGGTCATAAGTTAGAGGATGTGAAACGAGTACAGTTGTATTGCTGGGTAGCTGCTGCAATTGTCACGTATTTCTTATGGAGATTTAATCTTGTATGACATGGGCTACATACTGGTTTGTTATTTATATCGTAGAATTATTACTATGGGCTTATGTTATTTATTTACATTTTATAATTAAAATATTAGAGCAACCTAAAGCTAAATTTTATAGGCAAACTAAAGTAATAGTACGAACAAAGAAAGATATAGTCCGTGGATGATGATTTATTTAAATGGTGGACTATGTTTGCATTAATTTGTATGATGGCAATTATATTATTAAAGGAATAGTATGGAATGGTTAAGTCAAATAGCACCAGGCATTGCAACGGCACTTGGTGGCCCACTTGCTGGATTAGCTGTAACTGCTATTTCTAAAGCCCTTGGCATTGATGAAAAAGATGTACAAAACACAATAGATTCAGGCAAATTAACATCTGATCAATTAGCGTCTATCAAACAGGCTGAATTAGAATTACAAAAACAAGCTAATGAATTAGGGTTAGATTTTGAAAAACTAGCAACAGATGATCGTAAATCGGCTAGAGAAATGCAAGTTGAAACTAAATCAATGATACCTGCTGTTTTAGCTATTGGTGTGACTATTGGATTTTTTGGTATTTTGGTTGGATTAATGACAGATAGCGTAACCAAGTCAGATGCCTTACTTTTAATGTTAGGTAGTTTAGGTACGGCTTGGACTGCAATTGTAAGTTTTTATTTTGGTAGTTCTGCTAATTCTGAAAAACAAACAGATATGTTGCACAGGAGTACACCAATTGGACATTAATTATAATCATTCACTTCAATTAGTTTTAAAGTCAGAGGGGGATTATGTAAATAATCCTAAAGACCCTGGTGGCGAAACAATGATGGGGGTAACTAAAGCAGCGTGGTCAACATGGCTTAAAAGACCTATTGCTGATGGCGAAATGGCTAAACTTACTGTTGCTGACATTACCCCATTTTATAAGGCTTTGTATTGGGATAAATCTAAATGCCCAGACTTGCCAACAGGTATTGATTATATGGCATTTGACGCATCGGTTAATATGGGTGTAGGGCAAAGTATTAGATTACTCCAAAAATCGCTAGGGTGCGTTCCTGATGGAGTTATAGGCCCTAATACAATGAAACTCATTAATGAAACAAATGTTAATGATATGATAGATAAATATTCTGCACAAAAAGAACTGTTTTACAGATCATTAGATTTATTCAATACATTTGGTAAAGGTTGGTTATCACGAGTTGCACAAGTTAAACAAAACGCAAAGGAAATGTTATGACAAATTTTAAAATTGATGGCAAACATCACGAATCAAAAAAAGGGCATTACGTTGTAGAACGTGAGCACGAAAAGAAAGAACACAACGAAATAAAGCGTTTAGAAAATAAACTTGAAAAACATGAACATTTACCAATGGAAAAGGCTCATCCAAGTGATCAGAAGAGCCATCCATTGCCAAACATGAGAAAGTATTAATTTACAACTTTATAACCATGTTTTAACCAGGTGTTATAAACATTTGTGTTTCTTGCATCAAAGTACACCCACTTTGCATCTTTATAAGGTGGGTTATCATTTGAATACTTAGATTGTGGATGTAAGTTCATTTTGGCACACCTACACATTTATAAAGTTTATATTCTTTGCTTTTGTGCCATTTGCTTAAAATCGTATAACCAGATTTACGCAGTTCTCCAACCCTAGTTGATAGTTTCATACCACCACCATTTAAAAATGCGTCTAGTGGGCTAATCCAACGTTTCTTAGCTAGTTTGACAATGATTTGATGTTGGGTCATGTTAAATCCTTTTTTTGACATTGATGGATAACTTCTTGAGGTACATCTATTGAAATTGGGTAAGTAACATATCGGCAGTCGTACACTTTTTTAGTTGGTAGTTCTGCCAGAAATATTACAAATCCACAAATAAAAGTTGATAATAAAAGTGCTGCATATATCATTTAGTTGGCCCTTCAAACAATTTAGCTTCAAGTTCTCGCAGTTGTTGAGAAATTTCAAAAAGATTAGATTGTGTTTTTTCTAACTCCACCATTGCTTTTTCAAACATTGATTTCCAATATTCAGCGTCATCAATCATCTAATTTGCCCTCCTCAAAGTCATCTTCAGCTTCTGATCTTGCCCATTTCTCTAGTTTATTAATAACTAAAACTTTGATGGCTCTACCAAACTTTTCAAGATCAGCAATTGAATCACCCATGTAAGATTCTATTTCTTTAGCTTCTTCTAAACTAAAAGAGCCAATTGCTTCATAAAAGTTTTCAAATGTACGATAATCAAATTTTTCATTGACACCCATTAATTCTTTGGTGCGTTCTTCAATTTTATCTTCGGCTGCTGCCCATTTTTCTGACTCTGTATCTGTAGTTAACCAAGAGTCAAAACTTGTACCTGTTAGCATATAGTCAAATAAACTCATTACCATCCCCTTACTAAAATCCAGCACAAAATTGCTGGGCCAAATACAATTAATGCTCCAATCACTGCTTCTATAAATGTTTGCATTTTATTTCCCTTTAAAATGATTAATGAATACAACAACTACAGAATAATTAAGTTTTGTTAATAATACAAGTAGGTACATTCCCTAAGTGTAAAAATACAACAATGGGGAAGTCAGGGGTAAATGAACGCTCACGCACGTTTGGGGAAAAAGGGAATAAACCCCTTACCCCTGACCAAGATTATTCTTTATTCTAAAATACGTTAATAAACATTGAAACATTTTCCAGCCCCTTTGTAAATCAGCTTGGTCAATTTCATGTATTTGTGTTTCTGTTTCGGATACAAAGCATATAGCACATCTCGCTAATGGCATATTTAAACCGTGTGCGTACGCAATTAGTTGTAAAATATGTTCAGTATAAACCGCAGCGTTTTCAAGGGATTCCTTTGTCTTAAAATCCACAACTATGCCATTATCTGAGTATAAATCGCACTTACCAGCATATCCTAATTCATTGGCAAACGACTTTTCAGTAATCCATAATTGATCACCAAAATGCTCTCGTAACGCTGTTTCAGTTCGATGTGTATAGTCTGGGTACTCAATCAAATACACTTGATCAAAATACGCTTCTAATACGTTGTGCATAGCCGTACCACGATCCATTGCATCACGACCAGTAGAACGTGAATCTTCGGTTACTCGCTTTAACCAATCGGCTTCAGGTTCGTTTTCTAAACGTGGCAAGGTAAGACTAGCCAATAACACTTGTTCTTGCTTCCAACGGTCTAATCCTGGCTTTGCAAGGACATTAATTATTGTAGTTACACTTGGCAACAATCCCTCTTTTTTAGCATCTCTCAGAGTTGTAGCTCGCACGTTACCATTTTTTGCAATTCGTGTATAACTTGGCTGTCCATCTGCTGTATACCAATGGCCTGAATTGCTTTCTGCTGTGATTATCATAATTTTCCCTTTTATGAAATTAAACTACAAGTTAACTATTATGCACAAAAACAATAATTTATGTACAAAATGTGTAACATACTACACAAAATGCTCAAAATATTGCCCAAATAATCAATATTCAAGAATACCGAACGGTAAATAAACTGCACTTTAAACCATTTAACACCCAATATATTCCTTATCGGGATAATTCTCTCATACGATTTAACAAGGCAGCAAAAGGCTCAATCATTGCCACTCTGGTACAACTAATGTGGATAGGGTTAAACACTCGACCACTATCCGACTCCTCTTGGTAGTCCAAGTAGTTCTCAAAGAAAGACTTAACTAGGGTTTGTAGTTCTTCAGCTTCAGTCATTTCTTACTCGCTTTCATCATTGCATCTGCGTACTCATAAGCAGCGAACACATTTCCTTCAACAGTAAAACCAACATTGTTTCCAGAGTAGCATCCAGATATTAATCCTTGTAGTGCGTTAGCTGCAAAGTAATCCCATAAACTAATCTTTTCGTTTAATAGCTGATAAACGACATTTTGGGCATCATCGTAGCTACTAAGCGACATCTTGGCTTTCAACGCTTCTATTTCAGCCTTGTCTGCATCGTGCGTCTTATACAAATAATCCTGCGTTTTCTCAAATTGCTCGATTAGGGCTTGTTGCTGGCGTAGCATATTAGCTACCATATCTATAGTTACAGTTCTAATCTCATTTACTGTAATGTAATCAGCTAGTTCATTTGCAGTCATTTCTCACTCGCTTTCTTTATAAAGACAATCATTTCTTTATGCTCGCCACACCAATCATCTGGTGCTTTATTTTGCGTCTGTGGAAATCTGCGACAAATGCCCATAGAATCAAATCCTTTTGGGCTATACCAATATTTACAAGTTTTACAGTTCATTTTATCCCTTTTAAAGTGAACAATACTTTATTCATGCCATCATGCAGCATGAAATTTTAATAAAGTTAATAATCTTTACGAATAGACGATTTTTTCTGACAAATCAGAAGTACGTTGTATTACTTGTTCAACAAAGCGAGCAAGGCCCACTTGGTCGAACTGATACACAGTACGTTCTTCATCTACACCAAACGGCAGCGTAAACGTGTCAGAATAATTTTTCGCATATTCACGAATCATATTATCCATACAAACCTCAAAAAGGTAAATCTTCTAAAATATCACCTAAAGACTGTGAAGGCTTGGTACTGATCTCTACATAATCAATAGATGGGGCTTTTACTTCTTTACTACCCAACAACTGCAAACTACTTACTACAATATTGGTTGAATACTTTTCTACACCAGCTTTGTCTGTGTATTTATTGGTTTTGATCTTGCCCTCAATATAAAGTTGAGTGCCTTTTGTTACCAATTTGGTAGCAATTTCTGACAATTTACCAAAACAACTTATGTTGTGCCATTCAGTCTGATCTTTCCATTCACCAGACTTATCTTTGTATTTCTCAGAAGTTGCCAAACTAAAGCTAGTAACACCTGTTCCGTCTTGAAATGCACGAGTTTCAGGATTTTTACCTACATGGCCTACTAAAATAACTTTATTAACCGACATTTGATTCTCCTAATTTCTTTTCTAACATGGCAATGGCTTGAATACCCTGATTTCTATCAAAAAGGGCTACAGAAGGCTTTTTAAAGTAAGCAAGTAACTTAGCCTCATCTGAAGCAGTTTGTTCAATTAAAGCGTTTATAGAAGCTATTTGCTGAGCAGTAATGCTTGGTGCTTTTTCGACAACACTTGTTGCTTTTTCAGATGCAGAGTTCCCATCATCATCCGCTTGAACTACACCAACAATTGCTGCTAAAGCATATCTACGCATATAAGTGATGGCTGATCCTGCACCTTGTGCATCTGGTTTAGAGACAGGCAGGCTCATATTTTGGGCCACCCATTCACCACTAGAATGTGTCATAACTGTGGTTAAAGTCATATTGCCATCAACATAATCACCAGGGAACTGCATAATAGCTAAACCATTGGCAGATAATAATTCCCTACAAGCATCCCAAACAGATTCAAGGTCGGCATAGTTAGATTTAAAAAATGGATTTTTAGAATCTTTTTTAGCAAAGGTTAATTGGCCTTGCACAATAGCAAGGGCTGTGGCTAATTCTTTTACGGTAGCAGATGAATTCATTGAATCCTCCGAAATGCAGAACGTGGCATACCACACTCAAACCAAATAACGTCTTTATCTTCTTCAGTTATTGTTCCAATTTCCATGTGTTCTAATGCTTCCAAAAGTCTCATTTGTCTTTCTTCTTGCATCATTCTCATTTCTTGTAAGTCGTTATCAATTTCAAATTTATCAAACATAGTTTTCTCCCTTTAAGTAACTATGATGTTATATTAACATAAAATTAAGTTTTGTGTAATGTTTTATAAAAAGTGTTGTAAAATAAATAAAAATAAAACAACAAAGGTTAATTATGAATTTTACGGATGATCAAATCATTGCATTATTGGGTGGTACTAAACAAGTAGCAAAGATGTGTAATGTAGCTCCACCAGCAGTAACACAATGGCGAACAAGAGGAATACCACATGGGCAATTAGTATTTTTAGCAGCTCAGATAGAAAAACAATCACATGGTTTAGTAACACGCAAAGATATGTTTCCTAAAAGTTATGCCCTTGTGTGGCCAGAATTAGCATGAATTCTATTAAAATTGCTTATAGAAATAAAGTTGAAAAATTATCAAACAATGAATTGTCAAAACTTTTTGCATCTAAACCTAAAAATTTTTTAATGTCAAAAGAATGGAAAGAATTAAGAAAACTTGCTAAAGTTAAATATGGTGTAAAGTGTTTAAGTTGTGGTTCAACAAAAAATATAAATATTGATCATGTAAAACCTAGAAAGTTTTATCCAGAATTAGCATTAGATATAAATAATTTGCAAACTTTATGTGGAAGATGCAATAAAATTAAAGGTAATAAAATTAAAGATTTTAGGTCGTAAACTGGTCGGATAACGGCAGCAGTTACGATACAAGCAGACTGTGGGAAAGTTGGTGTAATACTGCATAAATCGGTGGCGAAGATAGTGCCGATCCAACGAAAGACTGTCGGGTGAACTGGCTCCGAAAGAGAAGGTTTTGAAGGCACACTAGGATGGCTAGGTGTCTTCACCAAAAGAGAAGATATATTTTATATATACTTATGAGGTTTTATGAATAGTAAACAAATAGCAGAATTTGAGAAGTTAGTAGATAGAATTATTATTGTATTAGCATTAGTTATTATCTTTTTTTTATGTATCTAAATGGATACTTATAGTGAAGAATGGCGAAGAATCTGCGAGGCTACTTCTACGCTAAAGACAGAAAAACAACAACGTATTAAATATTTAAACTTAGTAGAAGAAAAAAGAGGTATAGTTGCAAGACAAGAGTTAGAGGCAGAGATTTTAAAACAATGGAAAATTCTAAAGGGAAAATAGAATGTCATCTTATTTAATATGGGGTATTGGTATAGTCTATTTATATGTTGCTATTGAACAGATCAGCAAGGGTAATGTAGCACTAGGTGTGTCATTTGTAGGATATTTTATAGGCAATATAGGATTAGGACTGGTGGCTAAATGATTAACCCAAATGATGAAATTCAGCACATTGTTGATCTTATAGATGATTATTCCTATGCAGATGCAAGATTAGCTTGGTTAGAAAACTATAAATCAGCGTTAAAGGCATTAAAAATGAAAGATAGTCCTAGTCCATCTATTGCTGGTAAAGAAATGGATGCGTTAGCTTCTAAAGATTATTTACAATATTGCTATGACTTAGAAGAAGCTAAACGTAAATATACAGCATTAAAATTAACTATTGAAACAGCTAAAATGAAAGTGGAAGTCTGGCGAACAGAACAAGCCACTAATAGACAAATCGAAAAAATTACACGTTGACAAAAACAGAAAAAGAATTATATGGAAAAATTGCACGATTGGGATGCTCTCTCTGTAGACATCTTGGATACGGTGAAACACCATGTGAAATCCACCATATTAGAAGATTTGGTGGGAAAAGAAAAAATGCCGAAGTTATTGGACTCTGCCCAGAGCATCATCGCGGCAATACTGGTGTTCACGGACTTGGGAGAAAAGGATTTGAAATTAGCTACGGCATTGACGAGCAAACCCTATTACTTCAAACAATGGAATTATTAAAGCTCTAATGGATCAAACCCAAATTCATCTGCAACACTTTTTGCGTAACGTCTAAAAGTTGCATCATGTTGATCCCATGCTTTATGTTTATATCTTTTCATGTGGATCATTTCATGTGCTAGTGTTTTAAGTATAGTTTCAAAATGACTGCACTTGGCTTTAGATATTGTAATAATATGAATATCATCATCAAATACATAAGTGCCGTAAGAATCTTCTTCATCGGTTACAACAAAGTTAATACAGGCAGTATTTGGCAAATTCCAAGACTTGAAAGGTTTTATCTGACATAACATCAGATACATGGCTTCTAAAGTTTTGGCTGATGGTGTCATACACCATATACCTTGCCACGAAATTGCACTAATCCCTCATCTTCATCCCAGACTTGTATCATTTCAGGCATTAATAATTGCCCTTTATGCCAAGTTAATAAAACAAATCCTGATCTCCAATTAATAGGGTTATCTTCACAATAATCTATAAATTGATTACCTTTAGGATAAGCTAATGTTCCTGTTTGTACTCCATAACGAGTGCCATTTTTAAAATTAGGGCTATGGTCGGTTAGAGAATCTACAGAAAGAACGTGTGTATGACCAGTAATAATATTAATACCAGAGTGCAATGTATTATTAGCTCCACCATATTTACCACCTTTCCATTTATGTTTAATTTGTGTGTCATTGTTAACAAAATATGACCAACAGGATTTCCAAGTAGGAAAATGGTCGTTTAAGCTAAAACCTTTGACATTTTGATATTGGGGTACTTGAGTTGATAAAAACGTCTCAAACCTTGCGTCATGATTTCCAAGAGTCCAAATAAAATTAGATTTAAACTTAGAAGCTGTTTCAATTCCACCAAGATAATGCTGCACAGCTTTAAGTTCATCTACTACCGAAGGGGCATCTGACCAATTTATACGAGCATGACGGCTATTTGTTGTACCGTCAAAGGCATCACCATTACAAACAATTATTTCTGGTTTAAATTCTTTTATTGATTCTAATAAAGCTCTGTATGCAGTTGTCTCATCGTCAGGATAAAAGTGAGCATCTGAAAAAACGATAATACGGCCACTATCCATAGTTGTGCCACGTCTTACATTGTGCCTAGTCTCTTGTAATCTTTTTTCGTTTAAATATTTGTTTAAATCTAAGTTTTTAATATTTTTTGTATGTAAAACAATATTATATTTTTTTTCTAATCGTCTGCGTCTTCTTAATACATGGCGAATATCTATGCCAAGAGCTTTAGATACTTCTGCCCCAGATCGTAAAGATTCCCATAATTTTATAAAATCGTCATCTGTACAAATTGGTGATGGCATTATAATTCCCTTGTTATATAATGGCTTTATATCATAATCACATTATTTTACAATGACATACGCTAAAAGAGTGGATTTAAATCATCAAGAAGTTGTTAAAACATTGCGTTTATTAGGGGCAAGTGTTTTTGATGCAAGTCGAATGGGCTTAGGATTTCCTGATCTTGTTGTTGGTTATAAACAAAAAACGGTGCTTGTTGAAATAAAATCAAGTGAACAAAAAAAATTTACGCAAGCACAATTAAAGTTTATGGAAAATTGGAACGGTTCAACTGTCATAAGAATAAACGATGTTGAAGGGGCAATACGATTAATAAAAGTTCTTGATATGTAGTAAATTTATAGTAAAATAAAGTATCTCAATGGTGAGATTTCTTTGCAAAGGAAAAGATATGGGTTATTACGGAATGGAAAAAGAGCCAAAAGGTGCTAAGTCATCTGATCGTACGGGCGAAAAAATGGGCAGCGAAAAAGGCTCTAACAGTTTAAAAGGTGTGCCATCTGTAACTGGTGCTAAAGCTCCAGCAGGTGCAACTTCTAGCGATACATCTGGCGAAAGAAAAGCTAAACTTGTTGGTGGTGTAGCTATGGGCAAGGCTGATAGCATTGGTTCTCGTGACGCATCACATTTAGGTAAAAATGATGGTATGTGTGGCGAAATGAAAGGTGGCTCAAGAGAGCACGTTGCCTACGAACATAGCCGTATGGATCACGCACAAGATAAGATGTAATTAAACAAAAGCCCTAAATTCTCGGTAAAGAAAGTAGGGCTTTTTAACCAACACAACAGGATAATGTTGAATGGCTAATAGTAATTTTAATAAGACTTGCTTAAATTGTATATATTTCTCAGACCCAAATATGGTAATGGGAAATTGTCGCAGATACCCAACGTATCAAAATAGACACGCTACAGAGTGGTGTGGTGAATTTCAACAAAATCCTAGTCCTGCTGCCTTAGAAAACCTTGTTGCAGATGTTACAAGAGAAACTATTATGGCAGAAGTTGGTTCAATAAAACCTAAACCAGGAAGGCCTAAAAAAAATGAATCTTAAACCAATGCACGACAAAATTGTCGTTAAACCTATTGTTCGACAGAAATCTGCAATTATTGAAGTAATTATGGATGAACGAGATAATATGGGGACTGTCGTTGCTGTTGGCCCTGGCAGAAAACTACCTAATGGTAAGCGTGAGCCAATGCCTATTAGTGTAGGATCATTTGTTAGATTTGGCACAATGGGAAATGACGAATATTTGAAGTATCAAGAATATTTTGAAGGCAATGAACGCTATTTAATCATGTCATGGGAAGATGTATGTTTTGAACAGGAGTTAGCATAATGGCAACTAAAAAACACGACAAACCAATTGAACACAAGACCACAGGTAAGGGCAAGACTTATAATCCTACCGACAAAGGTGCTGGCATGACGGCTAAAGGTCGTGCTGAATACAATGCTAAGAACAATGCTAATTTAAAAGCACCAGCCCCTAATCCTAAGACTGAAAAAGACGAAGGTAGAAAGAAATCTTTTTGTGCTCGCATGGAAGGAGTTGTTAAACACGCTAAAGGCGATGCACCAAGAGCCAAAGCATCATTGAAGAATTGGAATTGCTAATGAGTGTAGAAATATTAGATGATAGAAGTTTGTTTGAAAAAATGATGAATCATTTTGGTTGGTATAAAACTCAACAGTCAGAATTAAAAATTGACAAGTTAGAAGTTGATTACCGTTTTATTGTTGAAGTTCCAGAGGAAATTAAAAATGCCATTAATCAAAAGCAAGTCGCAAAAAGCAGTCGGCAAGAATATAGAAGCAGAAATCAAAGCAGGCAAACCCCAAAAACAAGCAGTAGCAATCGCCCTATCCGTCAAACGAGCAGCAGAAAAAAAGAAAGTGAGTAAATGATGCAAATTGAATTTCATATTGACCAGATTAACGAAATGTTAAAGTTTCTTGATGAAGTACCTCATAGATACTCAAGAGGATTAGTTGATTTCATCCAATCACATACAAAAAAACAAATTGATTCACAACAATCTGTTGCAGAAATACAACAGTCTAATGCTGAAGTTGTTGCAGAAAAACAACATACAAATGCAAATACAACAGAAACCAATTAAGGATTTAATTCCTTATATTAACAATAGTCGAACCCACTCTGATGAACAAGTGGCTCAAATTGCTGCTAGTATTAAAGAGTTTGGTTGGACTAATCCTATACTTGTTGATGGGATTAATGGGATTATTGCTGGGCATGGTCGTTTATTGGCTGCTCGTAAGCTCAATATGGATAAAATACCTGTTATTGAACTTGCTCATTTATCCGAAATACAGAAAAAGGCTTTAATCATTGCCGACAATAAGCTGGCTATGAATGCTGGGTGGGATTTTGATTTTTTAGCTTTAGAAATCCAAAGCCTAAAAGATGAAGATTTTGATATAAATTTGCTTGGTTTTGATGACAAAGAGCTTAATGATTTATTAAAACAAGAAACCAACGACCCTACTGATGGGCCTAGCGGCAACGGTAGTTTGGCTGAAAGATTCTTAATACCACCATTTAGCGTATTTAATGCTAGGGAAGGTTGGTGGCAAGACCGCAAACGTGCATGGTTGGCATTAGGTATTAAATCTGAAGAGGGCCGTGAAATTGGTAGTACAAATGTAGGTAAAAATGTACCTGATTACATGGCTGGGCGTGGCAACAATGAGGGCGGCAGTATATTTGACCCTGTTATGTGTGAAATAGCTTACACATGGTTTTGCCCACCCAAAGGTTTGGTACTAGACCCATTTGCAGGGGGTAGTGTAAGGGGCGTAGTGGCCAGCAAACTAGGTAGGCAATACATAGGACACGAACTTAGGCAGGAACAAGTTGACGCTAACATTAAACAGGGCATAGATATTTGTTTTGATGACCTTTTGCCGCCAGCTTGGATTTGCGGTGATAGCCAAAACATAGATAAAACTTGTGTTGATGTAAAAGCTGACCTTATTTTTAGTTGCCCACCTTATGCTGATTTAGAAGTTTATTCTGATGACCCAAAAGACTTAAGCACCTTTACTTACCCTGAATTTAAAGCCGCCTACTTTGAAATTATTAAAAAAAGCTGTAACTTGTTAAAAAATAACGCTTTTGCTTGTTTTGTAGTGGGTGATGTAAGGGATAAAAAAGGCAATTATTACAATTTTGTAGGTGATACGGTAGAAGCATTTAAAGCGGCTGGCCTTAATTACTACAACGAAGCAATTTTAATAACTGCGGTAGGTAGCTTACCCATTAGGGCAGGCAAAATGTTTAGTGCAAGCCGCAAGCTAGGCAAAACACACCAAAATGTACTGGTATTTGTAAAAGGTGATGGTAAAAAAGCCGCAAATAACTGCGGCATTGTTGAAATAGCAGAGGAGATGCTAGTTGGTGAAAATTAATACAATTTGCTTAGAAACCGTATTTAGCACCCAAAGTCTTAACGCCATCAGCAATAGCTTGGTCAATATTTACACCAACTTGTTTGTAAAACCGTGGGTTACTAAAGCATTCATTAGCAAGGGTAATAGCTTTGCGTTCATTACCAAGCTGGGGGAACTTAGCGGCTATTCTAAGTGCATCTTTATAGTTACCAGTAGCGTATGCCTGTTTTACTTGTTCCAATTTTGTCATGCTGTTCTCCTGTTGTTAATAAGACTATAATTAAGGTAACTTAACTATGCAAGAGATATTTAAATAGATTAACGACATCTTTTGAGTTTATTGGTTAACTTTGGGAGTTAGAAAAGAAAAATGAGTCAGGGTAAAGAACATATACCAAGTGAAGATAGCAGAAAGCTAGTTAAAAACTTAGCTGCTATGGGAGTGCGTTATGTTGATATAGCTCATAAATTAACTATTAATGATGAAACTCTTAGAAAACATTACAGAGAAGATTTAGAAAGTGGCAGAATTGATGCTAATGCACAAATAGCCAATACATTGTTTCAGCAAGCTAAAAAAGGCAATATGACTGCTGCAATCTTTTGGCTTAAAACTAGGGCTGGATGGAAAGAAACTCAGGTAACAGAATTAACAGGTGCTGTAGATGGTATTGCAGTAACTTTTAAGAAACCAGATGAATGAACCTAATATTGCCAATGCTGAGTTTCCTGAGAAGTTATCCATACTTTTCGACAAAGCCCGTTACAAGGTACTCTACGGAGGCCGAGGCGGTGCTAAAAGCTGGGGTGTTGCTAGGGCATTGCTTATTTTGGGGTGCAAATCTACCTTACGCATATTATGTGCAAGGGAATTTCAAACATCTATTAAAGACTCAGTACACAAGTTATTATCAGATCAAATCTACGCACTTGGGTTAGAAACATTTTACGAAATAACACAGAGTTCTATACGAGGTAAGAACGGTAGTGAGTTTTCTTTTATTGGATTAAAAAACAATATTGCCAATGTGAAATCTTACGAAGGTGTAGACATTTGTTGGGTAGAAGAAGCACAGACTACTAGCCGTACATCATGGAATGTTTTAATTCCGACAATTCGTAAGGAACAATCAGAGATATGGGTGACGTTTAATCCTGAATTAGAATCAGATGAAACCTATCAACGGTTTGTTGTTAGTCCTCCAGATGGTGCGATGGTGCAGAAAATTAACTGGTCAGATAACCCCTGGTTTCCTGAAACACTAGACTTAGAACGTACAGCACTTAAGAATCGTGACCCTGAAGCCTACAATACTGTGTGGGAAGGATTATGCCGAGTAACGGTGGATGGTGCTATTTTTGCCAAAGAAATGCAAATGGCTGAGTTAGATAACAGATTGACTCGTGTACCTTATGACCCAATTAAACCAGTTCATGCTGTATTTGACTTGGGATGGGCTGACCATACGGCTATTTGGTTTGTGCAATTCATAGGCATGGAAATACGTTTAATACGTTATATGCAAGCTAATCAGCAAACTATTTCATGGTACTTGGCAGAAATGCAGAAGTTTGGGTATTTTTTTGATACTTTATGGTTACCACATGACGCTGCCGCTAAAAACTTAGGTTCTGGTCGTAGCATAGAAGATATTGTAAGAAGTACAGGCATGAAAGTACAAATATTAGATCGAGTGCCTGTTACAGATTCTATTAACGCTGCAAGGACTATATTTAATCGTTGTTACTTTGACAGAGAAAATTGCGATGAAGGTTTACAATGTTTGCGTCATTATAAGTATGATGTGGCAGAAGATGGTTCATGGAGTCAGAAACCATTACACGACCAATATTCGCATGGTGCAGACGCATTTAGGATGCTTGGATTAATGGTAAATGAACCTAAAAAAGTTAAACCAAAGAAAGTTTACATTGAACGTGGTTCATGGATGGGTTAAAATACAACATAGTCTTTACATTTAGGGCAAATTATGGCTGAAGAAATCTTAGAGCAAGATGATCGTATTAATCAAGCTATGGAGTATTTACGTCAAGTTAATGACGTTGATTCCAATAATCGTGCTGAAGCCTTAGATGATGTACGTTTTAGTGCTGGCGATCAATGGCCAGTTGACGTGCAAAACTCAAGAGTATTAGAAGCCAGACCTTGCCTTACTATTAATAAGGTAGATGCGTATTGCCGTCAAATTGTGAATCAGATTCGTGAGCAACGACCAAGAATCAAAGCTCACGGCATGAATACTCAATCAAACGAGAAACAAGCACAAATTATTACAGGAATGTGCCGACACATAGAATTGCAGTCAGATGCTGACCAAGCCTATTTAAATGCCGTAGATTACGCAGTTCGCATGGGTTGGGGATATATTAGGGTAACTACTGATTACGTTAAGGATGATAGCTTTGACCAAGAAATCTATATTAGGCCAATTGAGAATCCATTTACGGTATATTTTGATCCTAATTCTATTATGGCTGATGGCTCAGATGCTGAGCGTTGTTTAATTACAACACTTATTCCTAAAAAAACATTTAGTGCAATGTATCCTGATGCCGAAGTAGATTCAGGTTTTGTTAGTCGTGGAACTGGTGACGTTGTAGGCGATTGGATACAAAAAGAAGAAATCCGTATTGCAGAATATTGGTATACCGTGCGTGAAAGTGTTGTTTTATTACAACTATCGGATGGTTCTAGCATTTATGAAGATGAAGTAGACAAAGATTTAATGAAAGAATTGGGTGTAACCATTATTAATAAGCGTGATTCCGTACGCAAAAAGATTAAATGGTGCAAAGTTACTGCTATGCAAGTGTTAGAAGAAGGCGAATGGGCAGGTAAATACATTCCAATTATCCCTGTTTATGGTCAGTCCACCATTGTTCAAGGCAAACATAAGCGTTTTGGTTTAGTCAGAATGGCTAAAGACCCACAACGGATGTATAACTATTGGTCAACTGCATTAACTGAAACTGTTGCATTAGCACCTAAAGCTAAATGGATACTTGCAGAAGGTCAAGATGAAGGCCACGAGAACGAGTGGGCTCAAGCAAACATTAAAGCTATGCCTGTATTACGTTATAAACAAACGGATATTGATGGCAGACCTGCTGCTCCACCAATTCGTCAACAACCAGAGTCACCACCAACAGGTGCGATGGCTGCAATGCAATCTATGAATTTAGATTTACAGGCAGTTATCGGTATTTACGATCCTAATCAATTACCACAAGGTATTCAATCAGGTAAGGCAATTCAAGGTCAGCAAATGCAATCTGATATGACAAATATGCACTATTACGACAACCTTACACGTTCTATAAGACAAGTTGGTCGTATTATTTTGGATTTAATACCTAAAATTTACGATACACAACGTGCAATGCGTATTATTGGCGATGATGGTAAACCTGAAATTATGACCATTAATGAACGTAAGATGGATGAACAGGGTATTGAACGCATATTAAATGATGTAACTATTGGTGAGTTTGATGTGGTGATGGATACAGGCCCTGGCTACAACAGTAAACGTCAAGAATCCGTTGATGCAATGATGCAATTAGTGCAAGCCGAGCCACAATTAGTACAAGTTATGGGTGATTTGTTGGTCAGAAATATGGATTTCCCTGGTGCTGATATTATTGCTGACCGTATGGCAATTAATAACCCATTGGCTCAGATTGATGATATGTCTGACATACCACCACCAATACAAATGAAGCTCAAACAAGATCAGGCTACTATTCAACAGATGCAACAACAATTACAACAGTTGCAAATGTTTATTAAACAACGTCAAGACATTGAAGGTGTTAAACAAGATGCTGAGACAAAGCGTGAACTCATGCGTCAGACTACTAAGGCACATGATACTGAAATGCGTGTTGAAACTCAGGCACATGATACAGTTCTGAAAACACAAACACAAATAGAAGTTGAACAATTAAAAGCTCAAGTAGCTATATTATTAGCAAGAATGAATAGTGAACAATCTAAATTAGCAAGTGCAGAAACTACAGAAAGGGCAATATGAAAAAAGAATTAAATCACGCAGATTATATTTCAAAAGAATTAGCAAAAAAATATAATAAAGAACAACATGAAAAAGCAAAAACTCATCCTAAATTTGAGCATTTAAAATCTGAGTTAGGAAAAAAACAAGCCATAGATACAGCTTTGCATGATTTAAATATTGGAAATTCTGAAAGAAGCATGAAATAATTAATGTTGTAAATTAACAACAAAAGTATTAAGATAAGTAAACCTTACCAATGAGGTACATTGGGTAAACCCTTGGAGAATTCCATGTCAAATGTTTTAACAAGTGAGAATAGTGCCGAATTTTATGCAAATAAATTAGGTTTAGCTGACCAACCTGAAGTTGAGGCTGTAGTAGAGACAACTCCTACAGAGCCAATTGAAGAAGTTGTAGAACAGAGTGAACCAGTTGCAGAGGATGAGGAAAAAGTAACAGAAGAACGGAAACCCAATCCGAAACTTGAAAAGAGGTTTTCAGAACTTACGAAACAACGTGAACAACTGCGTAAAGAAGCAGAGATTGAACGTAGTAAACGTGAAGAATTGGAAACTCGTTTAAAGGCATTGGAATCACAGGCTGCACCTAAACAGGAGCAGAGCAGGGATGATAAGCCGAAGCCAGATCAGTTTGTAGATGCGTTTGAATACGCAGAAGCATTAGCTGATTGGAGTGCTGAAAACGCTGTAATGAGAGCAAGACAGGAAGATATTGAAAAGAAGAATCAAGAAGAACGTCAAAAAGTTATATCAACTTGGAACACGAGACTTGAATCTACTAAATCAGAACTACCTGATTATGATGATATGGTGGCATCTAGCGATGTAGTTGTTAGCGATCAAGTACGAGATGCAATTTTAGAGTCCGAAGTTGGGCCTCGCATTTTGTACCATTTGGCTGAGAACCCAGATATTGCAGAGAAAATCAGTAAATCATCACTTATTACTGCTTTGAGACAAATAGGTAAATTGGAAGCTCTTTTTGAAAAGAATGAGCCTAAAGAAGTGAAAACTGTTGCTGTGAAATCTAAAGCACCTGCTCCAATTAGTCCGATTAAAGCTGGTACAAGTGAACAAGTTATTGTAACTGATACAGATAAAATGACTTATGCACAGTACAAGGCTATGAGACAGGCTAAAAGGATTAGGTAAACCCTAATTTATTTATAAAGGAAATATCATGGCTAATAATTTATTAACCATTTCCAAAATCACCAACGAAGCGTTGATGGTATTGGAAAACGAACTTACCTTTACTTCAGAAGTTGACCGTAATTACGATGATCAATTTGCTGTTGTAGGTGGTAAGATTGGTAACACAGTAAATGTAAGACGACCTGGTCGTTTCGTAGGTGCAGTAGGCCCAGCTTTGTCTGTTGAAGATTTCAACGAGACTTCTGTTCCTGTTACATTGTCAACGCAATTCCAAGTTGCAACTCAATTCACAACGCAAGATTTAGCATTGTCTTTAGATATGTTCTCTGACCGTGTATTAAAGCCTGCTGTTGCTGCGATTGCTAACAAAATTGACCGTGATGGTATGGTTATGGCTACTGCTAACACAGCAAACATCGTTGGTGTTGCTGGTACTCCTCCAACTGGTTTGATTACATATCTAACTGCTGGTGCTTACCTCGATGCTGAAGGTGCTCCAAGAGACGGTAGACGTGCTTGTATCGTTGAGCCATTTACATCTGCTACTATTGTTGATTCTTTGAAGGGCTTATTTGTGCCACAAGAAGCAATTGGCGAACAGTATCGCAAAGGCTTAATGGGTCGTGACTCTGCTGGTATGAATTGGAAATTAGATCAAAACGTAGTATCACAGACTTTTGGTAACAACAGTACAACTACTGTTACTGCTTCTGTTGCAACTACAACTGCTACTGGTTTCTTAACATCTGGTTGGGCTTCTTCTTCTAACATCAGCATCACAGCAGCCAATACAGGTAACTTAGTATTGAACGCAGGTGACGTTATTACTATCGCTGGTGTTTATGCAGTTAACCCACAAAACCGTCAGGCTTATGGTTCTAACAAGCTCCGTAACTTTGTTGTTAAGAGTGCTGCTACTATTGCTTCAGGCTCAAGCGTTACTGTAACTGTATCTCCAGCCGTTATTACTGCTGGTCAGTTCCAAAACGTAAGTATTCCAAGCCCATCAGGTACTGCTGCCGTTACTCAATTTAACAGCACAGGTGCAGTTTCTCCACAAAACATTATCATGCACAGAAATGCTTTCACACTCGCCGTCGCTGACTTAGAGTTACCTGAAGGTGTACACTTTGCTGGTCGTGCTTCTGACAAAGAAATCGGCTTGTCTATGCGTGTTGTTCGTCAATACACCATCAATAACGACAGTATTCCTACTCGTTTAGATGTTCTGTATGGATGGGCTCCACTTTATCCTGAACTCGCTTGCCGTGTTGCAGCTTAATCTTAAGGAGAATATATAATGGCAAATCCAGGACCATCAACCACCGTAACGATTCACCCAAGTAACTTAGCAACAAACCAAGCAATTCGTTTGTTAGCCGTTGCAACAGGTGTTAACGTCAACGCAACAGGTGATCAAGCAGTATTACCGATCATCAATTCTTCAAACTACTCTGTATCTAACGTAGTGTTTACAAACGCATCAGTATCATTATCTTCAGCAGCAGCAGGTTTATTTACTGCTCCGTCTGCTGGTGGTACAGGTGTTGTTGCTAACGCAGCGTTATCAGCATTAACAGGTGCAACAGTAGTTTCACAAAGAACTGTTGCTTCAACTGCTACTCAAACTAGCCAAAACTTATATCTCAACGTAGGAACTGCACAAGGTGCAACTGCTACAATGGATGTATATGTCTATGGTTATGACTTTAGCACTTATTCTTAATTGAATAATTAGTTTCAAGCCCCCTGTAAAAAGGGGGTTTTTTTTATCATTTGTTGTATAATTAAATAACCACTTTTGGTTTTCTTTGCAAAGGAAAAAAAATGCCATCTACTACTATTTCTCGTGGAAATGTTCTCTCTCAAATTTACATTGCTCCATCTTTAACACCTGTAACTGTTGCTTCATATACTACAGCTGCTCAAACATTTAATATCGCTGGCTTACAGACAACTGACATTGTTCAGTATGTGGGTTTACAAGGCGCTCAAACAGCAGGTGTAACAGGTGCTGAATGTGATGTATTAACTAATGGTGTTTTAACTGTTGCGTTTATAAATAGCACAGCAGCTTCTGTAACTCCAACTGCAGGTTTGTATGTATTTTGTGTAACACGTTGCGAAAATTTACCTTTACCTACAACTGCTGGTTAAGGATAAATCATGGCAAACGTATCTGCATATCGTTTTGTTGGCCCAACTACTGCTATTACAGTAACTGGAACTTCATCCACATCTGTAACAATTACTCCTAATGGTAATGATCAGGTAAATTTCTGTGGATTTTTAAATACTTCTGCTAATCCTGTAGCAATTACAATTGCACCTGCTATTGCTGGTACAACAACTACAGCAGCCGCAGCCGTATTACCTACAGGTGGTAACTCAAGTCAAAGTTTTGTGTTAGGTGTTAGTATGAGCCAGCCGACTGTGATTGCCGTTCCGCCAAGTTTTGCAATTACAGCAATAGGTACAGCAGGCACTACATTATATGTATTGCCTATGGTTGATCAAAACTAAGGAGTAGTTTATGGCTGATCCAGCCAAGACGGTAGATCAAAATCTACTGCCAGTTCAAGCCTATTTTAACTTAGATGGCAGTTTTAACACGTTTATTGGTCAAGGTCAGCCTTTTTATGCTACTGCAAACCTTGTTCAATCAGGGTTAACCATTACAAGTAGTACCATTGATAGCACGACTATTGGTGCTTCTAGCCCATCTACTGGGGTTTTTACTAATATATCCACTACAACAGGAACTATTAGTACAACTCCATCGAGTGCAACAGATATAGCCAATAAGTTTTATGTTGATGCAATTGCACAAGGATTAGGCCCTAAAGCTGCGTGTGCCGTAGGTACAACGGCAAATATTACATTATCAGGATTACAAACCATTGATGGTTATACAACTCTTGCTGGTAATCGTGTATTAGTTAAAAATCAATCATCTAGTCAGTTTAACGGTATTTATATTGCTTCTGCAAGTGCATGGACTCGTGCAGTTGATATGGATGTATGGTCGGAAGTGTCAGGTGCTTACACAGTTTTATTAAATGGTGGGCAATCAAACACAGGTTGGGTGTGTACTGCTACACAAACAGGCACAATTAATGTTACTGCTATGCCTTGGGTGCAATTCTCAGGGGCAAATACTTATTATGCAGGCACAGGATTAACTCTTGCTAGTAATACATTTAGCATAACTAACACAGGTGTATCGGCTGCAACTTATGGTTCTGCATCTATTGTGCCAGTTATTGCTGTCAATGCTCAAGGTCAGATAACTTCAGCAAGCAATTCTACTATTTCAATTGCACCAAGTCAGATTAATGCCACAATCCCAAATTCTGGGCTTACCAATAGTTCTATTACGGTAAATGGCTCAACTATAGCACTAGGTGGTAGTGCAACAATAACGGCCAATACAACTAATGCGTTGACAATTGGAACAGGTTTAACAGGAACATCATATAACGGATCAGTTGCAACTACAATTGCTATAGATTCTACTGTGGTAACTTTGTCAGGCAGTCAGACTTTAACTAATAAAACGCTTACTGCACCTGTAATTTCTACCATTACAAATACAGGCACGTTAACTTTACCGACAACATCAGATACTTTAGTTGGTCGTGCAACTTCTGACACATTAACAAACAAAACAATTGCTGCTGGTTCAAACACTATTACAGGTTTAACTAATAGTAATTTAAGTGGCACAGCAGGCATTACTAATGCTAATTTGGCTAATTCAAGTATTACGGTCAATAGCACATCTATATCACTAGGTAGTAGTGGCACAATTACGGCAAACACAACAAATGTGTTAACAATTGGCACAGGGTTATCTGGTACAAGTTTTAATGGATCGACTGCCGTAACAATTGCTAATACAGGTGTTTTATCGTTTAGTGCTGGAACTACAGGATTTACTCCTAGTACGGCAACAACAGGGGCTATCACACTAGGTGGCACACTTGGGCTAAGCAATGGTGGAACTAATGCAAGTTTAACGGCTGTGGCTGGAGCAGTCCCATATTCAACTGCATCTGCGTTGGCTTTAACGGCAGCAGGTACAACAGGACAAGTATTAACTTCTCAAGGTACATCAGCACCAATTTGGTCGAATAATTCTGCTACTATAACCGTTACAGACGATACCTCAAGTGCAACAGTAGAATATCCAACGCTTGCTCGTATAACCACAGGAAGTTTAAATACCGTATATACAAGTTCAACTAAATTAAGTTATGTTTCATCAACAGGCACATTGAGTGCTACAGTTTTTTCTGGTGGGGCAACTTTAACAAGTGGCACAATTAATAATACGGTAATTGGTGGAACAACTCCAGCTGCTGGCACGTTTTCAACTTTATATATTGCACCATAATGTTTGATTGGAAAATAACTCAAGTCAACGTAGAAGATGGGGCTATTGTTCATGCTCATTACGTTTGTAAGTTAATTCAAGAACCTTTTACCGTAGAAACTGAGGGAAATTGGTATTTTTCTGACAAAATTATTAAAAAGCCATTTGACGAGGTTAAACAGCAAGATATTGCAGATTGGATAGAAAAAGAATCTATGCAAAATGGTGTAAGTACAATAAAATTAAGGTTAGAGGAACAGATGCAGTCTTTACAAAATGATCAAACTGTGAATTTACCTTGGCTGCCAAAAACATTCAAACTTAAGGATTAAATCATGGGTCAAATTGTCTTTCAAGCAACGCTAGGTGGCCAGACTGCATTAGTTGGTCAAAATACTGCGTCTAGTTATTCTTTAACATTACCATTGGCAACAGATACTTTAGTTGGTAAAGCAACTACAGATACGCTTACAAACAAAACTTTAACAAGTCCAACAATTACTGGTGGTACAAGCACAGCAACACAGAATTTAGCCAATGTAACAGGCACACTTGCTGTTGGTAATGGCGGTACAGGCGCTACAACTTTAACAGGCTATGTATACGGTAATGGTACAGGTGCTATGACAGCATCTACAACAATTCCTACAAGTTCGTTAAGTGGCACGATTAATTTAGCAACCCAAGTTACAGGCACACTACCAGTTGGTAACGGTGGCACAGGCTTATCGAATCTAACTTCTGGCTATATTCCTTATGGTAATGGTACAAGTGCTTTTGGAAGTATTGCTAATTTTACCTATGATGGTTCTAAATTAACTATTACACAAAATTCAGAAGCAATAAGATTAAATGGTTCTGCTGCTTATATTCAATGGCGAAACGCTGCATCAACAGTACAGTTTGGCTATATTCAACACAACGGAACAGACTTTTATTTAGTAAATGCACAAAATGGAAGCATACCTTTTTATACTAATAATACAGAAGCTATGCGTATTGACTCTAGTGGTAATGTAGGTATAGGTACAAGTAGTCCTAGTTTTTCTTTGCAGGTTCAAAAGTCAGGCGATTCAAGAATTGCTATTGTTTCAACTTCAGGTTCAAATACTGCTGTAACGCAATATTCTACAAATAATGGAAGTACATATTGGTACAACTATTACAACGGAAGTTCTTTTATCTTTCAAGATAATGCTTTAGAGCGTATGCGTATTGACTCTAGTGGTAATTTGGGTGTGGGTACTACAAGTCCTGCTGCTTTGCTTGACGTGTGGGGTTCTGGTAAGTCAATCCTTGTTGGTGGAACTGCCAGCAATAATATCCCTGCACAGCTTTCAACTGCTTTGTATTTGTCTGGTGCATATGATGCTTCAAACAAACGCTCATACAGAATGTATGTCGATGGAAATGGTGCATTGAACTTTGATACAACAGGTTCATATGCCTATGCAAATCTTCCTTCATCTGGAACATATGCTAACAAAATGACGCTTGACACCAGCGGTAATTTGTTGGTGGGGCAAACAAGTTCAGGTTTACAAAATTCATTATCATATGCTTTACAAACAGATGGAAACTTTAGAATATCCCACACATCAGGAACTGCTAGTGGTTCTAGCTATGCTTCATTTGGTTATGGTGCTGGTACTGCTATAGGTTCTATTACACAAAATGGTTCAACTGGTGTTCTTTATAACCTTACTTCTGATTATCGTCTTAAAAACAATCCTACAGCATTAACAGGTGCTTCAGAATTTATTATGGCTTTACAACCTAAGACTTGGGATTGGTGGGATGGTTCAGGAAAAGGTGTTGGTTTTATTGCTCACGAATTTATGGAAGTTGCTAAGTATTCAGGCAATGGCACAAAAGATGAAGTTGATGCAGAAGGCAAGCCTAAATATCAGTCTATTCAACCATCATCATCTGAAGTAATGGCAAACCTTGTAGCATTAGTGCAAGAACAACAGGTAATTATTGAACAACTCAAAGCAAAGGTAGGTATTTAAATGACAACTTTTAATTGGCAAGTAGTACAAATGGACAGACTAACAAGCGACAGCTTTGTTGTAACCTGTCACTATACAGTAACGGCTACAGATGGTAATTACATAGCATCTACATACGGCACAACATCTTATACACAAGTAGCAGGTGAAACTTACATTCCTTACGCTGACTTAACAGAAGCAATCTGCGTAGGATGGGTTCAGACTTCAATTGGCAAAGATACAACAGAAGCCAGCCTACAATCTCAGATAGACGCATTAAAGAATCCTGTGCAAGAATCAGGTGTACCTTGGGCATAAGTTATGACACAACCATTTGATATTGTATCTCGTGCATTAAAAGACATTGGTGCATTAGAGGCTGGTGAAACTCCTACACCAGAAGCCGCTCAAGACGCATTTGATATGTTAAATGACTTATTAGATCAATGGTCAAATGAGTCCATGATGGTCACTTATAAGACAGAAATTATATTTCCTATTACTTCAGGTCAAACACAATATACAATTGGCCCAAATGGACAAATTGGTGCAATTTTTGCTGGTTCTATTGTTGGTACAACACTTACCGTTACAAGCATATCAAGTGGGGCTATAGCACTAGGTCAGACACTTAGCGGAACAGGTATTTCTGCTGGTACTACAATTGTAGCTTTTCAATCAGGAGCAGGTGGTAATATTAATGAAGTTGGCACATATACCCTTAACATTAGTCAAAATGTTGCATCCACAACAATTAATTCGTATTATCAGCGACCACTTTCTATTAATAGTGCTTTTGTTCGTATTAATACAAACAGCAATGGTCAGCCTATTGTTAATGGGGGTTTGGATTACCCTGTTGCAATTTTAAATGTAGAAGATTATGAAATGATAGGTTTAAAGACATTGGCAGGACCTTGGCCTAAAGCTCTTTATTATCAACCATCAGAAACTTTAGGTAATATCTTTGTATGGCCTAATCCATCGCAAGGCGAAATGCACATTTTTGCAGATACTATATTTTCACGATATAACTCAATTAATGATCCTATTATATTGCCACAAGGTTTTTTAATGGCTCTTAGATGGTGTTTAGCAGAACGATTAATGCCGATGTATGGTAAGGCTTCTCAAACACAAATAGCTATGATTCAAGCATTTGCAGCACAAGGTAAATCAACCATTAAACGCACTAATATGAAGCCTATTCAATCAGCTAGATTCCAAGATGCTATGTTAGCAAGTAGGCAAAAAGATGCTGGTTGGATTTTATCAGGTGGTTTCTTTAGATAAGGACGGAAATGCCAGATTTTGGATTTGTTGGGCCAAGTTATGTTGCTCCATCCATTTATGTAAATGGCGAGGAGTGCATCAATTTTCGACCTGAAATTGATCCTACTAAACCACAAGGTGAACGTGGAGTAGTTGCTTTATATCCAACACCAGGTTTAACAGGTAAAGTCACATTATTTAATCAAGCACAAGTACGAGGTATGCGTACCGTATCAGGTGGGCAATATTTAGTTGCTGTTTGTGGGCAGTATGTTTATGTTTTAACTGCTAATTTAACACCTACAATTGTTGGTCAATTAAATACATCATCTGGAAATGTTGGTATAACAGATAACGGATTAAATGTTTATATAACTGATGGCCAGTATCGTTATACATGGCGAATATCTAACCCAGCTTCTGCACAATTCATAGGTTCAGTTACAGGTACAACATTAACTGTAACTTTAATGAAATCAGGAACAATTGCAGCAGGTCAATCATTATTTGGTTTAGGTGTTACTGGCGAAACAATTATTACAGCACTTGGCACAGGAACAGGTGGGGTTGGTACTTATACCATTAATATTTCGCAAACAGAACCATCTGAAGTATTTAATAGTGCAACAGTAGGTGCAGTAATAACAGGTTCAATTAGTGGCACAACTTTGACAGTAACTGCTGTAAGTTCTGGCACTTTATATCCTGGACAAACGGTGCAAGGTACAGGCATAGCTGCTAACACAGTTATAACATCGTATGGTGGAGGCACAGTTTTAAGTACAGCAATAGCCACAGGTGGTACAGGATATGCTGTTAATGACACTATTACTGTTCAAGGTGGTGTTTATGGTACTACTCCTGCAACTTATACCGTTTCAAGCGTGTCTGCTGGTGTTGTAACAGGATTAACGGTTACAAATGCAGGAAACTATACAAGTAATCCTACTAATAACGTAACTACATCAACATCAGGTTCTGGCACAGGATTAACGCTGACATTAACTTTTGGCACAGGTATTGGTGGCACAGGAACGTATGTTATCAGTACAAGTCAAACAATTACTTCAATAACAATGTACGGTCTTAATTTTAGTATTTTACCGACAAATGATGGTGCGTTTACTGGTGCAGATTTAGTTGATATTGTTGATAACTACTTTATTTATAATCGACCTAATACGCAACAATGGGCTGCGTCTAATATTTTAAGCCCAATAACCCCTGCGTTATCATTTGCTAGTAAGTTTACAGGACCTGATAATTTAGTTTCTATTATTGCCGATCATGGACAAGTTTATTTATTGGGTGAGACTACAAGTGAAGTATGGTCAGATGTAGGTACATTCCCATTTCCGTTTCAAAGAATACCAGGTTCATCAAGTCAGCATGGTATTGTCGCTAAGTTTTCTGTTGCTAGAATAGGTAATTCATTTGCTTATTTAAGCCGTAATATTCGTGGGCAATCTCAAGTTGTCATGATGAATGGTTACTTTCCACAAAGAATATCAACTCATGCCGTAGAAAATACGTTAGTTGATCAATATGTTCAAGATGCTATTGCGTGGACTTATCAATTAGAAGGTCACGAATGTTATGTATTAAATTTCCCTAGTTTAGATTTGACTTGGGTATATGACGTAGCTACAGGAATGTGGCATAAATGGTTATGGATTGATAATCAAAATGTGTACCATCGTCACAGAGGTAATTGCCAAGCTAACTTTCAAAATATGAATTTAGTTGGCGATTGGGAAAATGGCATTATTTATCAATTAGATCAAAACAATTACACAGATAATGGTCAAGAAATACGCAGATTGCGTAGGGCAGTCCATTTAGTAGCTGATTATCAACGAATGTACTTTGATGAATTACAAATCTATTTTCAGCCTGGTGTTGGATTGCAAAATGCACAACCTAGTTATCCTACTCAAGCTAATAGGGTGTTTTCTTCCCCATTTTTATTAGCTCCTAATCAAACATTTTTTGTGGCTGCCGATGAAACTGTTTTAATTGGTCAAGTTATACCTAATGTAGGTGCAAACCCACAAGCTATGTTGCGTTGGTCAAATGACGGTGGTTCAACGTGGTCAAACGAACATTGGGTAAGTATTGGTAAAGAAGGAAAGTATAAGAATCGTGCTATTTGGAGAAGATTAGGTCAGGCTCGTGATCGAGTGTTTGAAGTTGTTGTTACTGATCCTGTTAAAGCTGTGATTGTATCTGCTAACTTAAAAGCAACTGTAGGTGAGTCATGAGTTTAAATCCAACAAATACACCTTATCCACAA
>QVQD01000200.1 GCA_003584875.1 Methylococcales bacterium | reverse complement strand
CGCGGCATCGGTACTGCGGGTGCAGGCGTATGGACAGAGCCGGTTAATTTGATAGTTGATTGAGCTGGGGGGAAATTCATCTCATGTTACGGAGCCTAGGTTGGGCTAACTGCTCTATCGTTAACCCAACATTACCACATGAAGATGTTGGGTTGCGAAAAGATGCAACCCAACTTACGCGACTTTTTATGTTTGATGTTTTCCATTGATTGGCGGTTTGCTATCGCGAAACCACCCTACGACTTACGGACTTGTCCCCTATTATTTTTACTATTATTTTTACTTGGGCGGGATTTTAACCCACTAGCTAAATTGTTGTTACTGCGAACGTATTCCCCCTATTACACATTGCTTTGATTTTTACTGCGAACCCTTATAAAATAATCGAATACTACGAATGTATTATTATATAAGGGGTAGAATGATGAGTGTTGCCGTAAAAGAAACAACAAGTATTAAGTTGGATAAGCAAACCAAAGAGAACGCTAAGCTGATTTTTAAAGAACTGGGGATTACAATGAGCGATGCAATGAACATGTTTTTAAGCCAAGTAAACTTACATCACGGATTGCCGTTTGACGTTAAAATTCCCAACAAGCTCACTAAAAAAGTAATTGAAGAGTCTCATCAAGGAATTAATGTCGATAATTTTTCTCTGGATGAATTGCTTTAATGAAAATAAAGCGACACAAGCAATTTCTTAAAGACTTTAAAAAAACCGCGATCACCGATGGTCAGTTTGAGAAATTTATCCAGTTCATTAACTGTTTAAGAGAAAATTTCCCATTACCCGAGGAATCTAAAGATCATGCGTTAATTGGTCAATATTTAGGTTATCGAGAATTCCATTTAGGCGGTGATGTTTTGGTTATTTATCTGGTGATGGATAAGGAAACTACCTTAATGCGCTTGGGAAGTCACGCGCAATTATTTGAATAGAATTTGGTGTCACCCAGTCGTAAACAATAAGGGACAGACCACGGTTTATGAAGACATTGGGGGTTCATTGGCTAATTCTAAAACGGTAGCAATTAACTGCTTACTCAAATAAATATCTGAATCATTGAGTTGAGATAATAATGGCGTAACTTCATCAATCAACCCACGTTGCTTTCCAACCAGCAAAACACCTAACGATCCGATAGTTTCAATGTGATTTATTTTAGCAACATTACGTCCGCGCTGGTCATCAATCAATAGTTTATCGGCATGAATTTGTTTATATAAAAGCATCGCCTCTGTTTCGCCAGCATCTGCAAAACCGTCCAAAAAGACATAGTTCTTCATATCTACTTTACGAACTTTATTTTCCAAATAAAGCTTAAGTTGCAGGGCTTGTTTTTTATTAGGCTGCGTAGCTTCAAGGTAAACGGCTTCTGGCACGACAACTTGACCAAAAATCTGTTATAAAATTTCCAAGTGGTTGCAGATAGATAAGGCAATTAATGCTGAACAATCTGCAACTAAAATCATAGTGCGTTCATGCTAGATAATTCTTCAAGCAATTCTTCCTTGGTTATATTCATAACAGGCACTTCATTTTTTTTGCATTCCGCCATAAAGGTATAAATATCCATTGCAGCTAATTCAGCGGCTTTTGATAGCGTGACCTTTGCATTTTTAAATAACCATAGCGCATAACTGAGGCGCATATCATGTTCAATCTCTTGTATAGGTTGTAAAACAACAAATTCATTAGGGAGGTTGATTGCAACTTGCATGAGTTAATCCTTAAGTTTAGTCTAAATAATTGATTGATTTTTTATTTTACTCAAAGATAACTGAATCGTGTAAGGCGGGCAATCGATAAAGTTGTTTGCCCACTCAATGACCTACCCTTTTATATACTATTGACCTTCTCGGGCTGAACTTTGACTTCTGCTTTAGCTGCTGATGCTTTTTTTTGTTGCGATATGAAAGTTCCACCTAATATCACGGCCATAAATATCAAATAAACAACCGAGGCCACACGTCTGGCTTTTTTACTTTGTTCATAATGATTCATGTTGAGTGTATCCTATCTGATTTAGTTAATAGACAACATATTATCTAACGCCTTTTTAGCCAAGATAGCCTCAGCTTTAGGTACAGAAATCTGGTTAATCACATGGCCTGCGGCAAGATTTTCTAGTACCCAGGCTAAATGTTGTGGATCGGTTCTAAACATGGTTGAGCACATGCATAATGTTGGTGACATAAAATGTACATTCTTGCCATCAGCTTTACATTCGTCATGTAGGCGATTAACTAAATTCAATTCAGTCGCAACCAACCAACGGGTGTTCGCTGCTGCTGCCCGCACCGTTGTTAATATGTATTCGGTAGAGCCTACATAATCTGCTTTTTCGCAAACTTCAAAACAGGCTTCTGGATGAGAAATGACTTTCGTTTCTGGAAAGCGCTCTAAAAAGTTATCGATTTGTTCAGGCTTAAAGACTTGATGCACTGAACAATAACCGTTCCATAAGATGATTTTAGCTTTGCGTATTTGCTGTTCTGTTAAACCGCCCATGGGTTTATTAAAGTCCCAGGTCACCATATCTTCTAGGGGGATACCCATACGGTAACCGGTATTACGACCTAAATGCTGATCGGGGAAAAACAGCACTTTTTCACGTTTTGCAAAACTCCACTCCAATATTTTCTGAGCATTTGAAGAGGTGCAGACGATACCTTCATGTTCACCACAAAAAGCTTTTAAATCAGCGGCTGAGTTAATGTAGGTCACGGGGGTGACCTCGTTATCTACATCAATCACTTGCGCCAACTCTTGCCAACATTTTTTTACTTTAAGTAAATTAGCCATGTCTGCCATCGAACAACCGGCAGCCAAATCTGGCAAGATAGCAATTTGTTCTGGACGAGATAAGATATCAGCGACTTCGGCCATAAAATGCACGCCACAAAAGACAATATATTCAGCATCAGATTGTGCCGCATCTCTAGATAACTTTAATGAGTCACCAGAAAAATCAGCATGTTTAAACACTTCGTCTCGTTGATAATGGTGGCCTAAAACCACACAACGACTACCTAATTGGGCTTTGGCGGCTATAATGCGGGCATCGCATTCTTCGTCATCGAGTAAGGCATAATCTTGAATAGGGAATGTCATCTTTAAAGCTCTTGGTAGGGGGTGTTAATTAATAATGCGGTGGTGTTTCATCGACGTTTTCGCCAGCATTGCCTTCCGTCGATAAACTTTTAATACGGTCATTAAGTAGGCTGCAAGTTGCTGTTATACGATCAATTTGTTGCTGTTGCTGACTGACGATATTATTCAGTGACTGCAGTAAGTCTTCTTGATAAGCCACTTTTATTTCCAGCTCAATTATTCTGTCATCATTCATTTAAATAACCTTTGAGAATTGTTGCTGTTGTTTTTGTGCTAAATAGCTATCGAAGATCATACAGATATTACGTATCAATAAGCGTCCTGCGGGTAATACTTTTATACCATTGCTAGATAGGGTTAGTAAGCCATCAGCTTGCATAACTAGTAATGACGTTAATTCTGTTGCAAAGTATTCACTAAATTTAATCTTAAACGCAAGTTCGATGTTTGCAAAATTTAAATCGAAATGACAAATTAACTGGCTAATGACTTCGCGGCGTAATTTATCATCATCGTTTAAATCGACGCCTTTAAATACCGGTAGCTTATGCTGCTTGATCAATTGATCGTAGCTTTCTAAATCTTTTACATTCTGGATATACGCATCCCCTACTCTTCCGATTGAAGTTACCCCAAAACCAATGAGATCACAGTCCGAATGCGTAGAATAGCCTTGAAAATTTCGATGCAGTTTGCCTTCTCGTTGGGCAATAGCTAATTCATCATCGGGCTTAGCAAAGTGATCCATACCTATATAAACATAACCTGCTGCAATAAGCTTTTGACCTATCATCTGCAAAATAGCTAACTTAACATCGGCACTGGGCATATCGCTATCATTAATCTGGCGCTGAGTTTTAAAGCGAGCTGGCATGTGCGCATAATTAAATATCGAGAAACGATCAGGTCTTACCGCTAAGATCTTATCCAAGGTGATAGCAAAACTTTCCACTGTTTGCAGTGGCAAACCGTAGATCAAATCAATATTAGTAGAGCGAAAACCTTCGTTACGCGCAGACTCTAACACGCTAAAAGTCTGCTCTTCGCTTTGCAGGCGATTAACGGCTTTTTGCACAGCAGGATCAAAATCCTGTAACCCTATGCTGATACGATTAAAACCTAATTCACGCAATTGTTTAATAGTATCGGCATTGGTTTCTCTAGGATCAACTTCTATCGAATATTCGCCGCTATCATCATCTTTAAGCAAGAAATGTTGACGAGTTGTCGCCATCAATTGTTTCATTTGCTGATAATTTAAAAAGGTTGGCGTACCCCCGCCCCAGTGCAATTGATTGACGACCCGATTGGCATCGAACAATTCACCCAACATAGCAATTTCTTTGCACAGATTTTCTAAATAAGGTTCTACATGCGCTCTGTTTTTGGTTACGATTTTATTGCATGCGCAATAAAAACAAACCGTGTCGCAAAAGGGTATATGAAAATACAACGATAAGGGGCCGCCAGCCGCATTCGACTTCGCAATATGCCTGCGATAATCTTCATCACCAAAACCTTCATGCAGTTCTAAAGCTGTTGGATAAGAAGTATAACGAGGCCCTGCTTTATCGTAGCGATTGATTAAAGCGAGATCAAATTTTATGGACTGATCGTTCATTTAACTAAGTCGTTAATAATAATATGCTGAGTGTTTTTATCGCTAACCACAACTTGATTAATACTGCCTATTAGATCACCCGCTTGCGCCATAGCATTGCCAGACTTAGAAACGCGCGCCAACAATTTAACTTCACTAAAGTTTGATAATTTCATAGTCGGCATCATCGCCATCGTATCATTCAAGCTGACGGTTATCGGCAAATCAGACACTTGTTTACGAGCGATAGCTAAAGGCATTTTAGGGCCCGATAAAGCTTGAGCATACACAAATACAGTATCCGTTGCAGCGGCTGATTCGATCAGTTCTGGTGCTAAACTCACTTGTACAGTGATTGCAACACTAGAAGTAGTCGCGGCAGCTTCGGGTTGAGCTTCAACAGTGGCTGTTTCACTTTTTAATTGAGCCAATAAGCTTTGTATTTCTTGCTGATATTCAGAGCCGGGTGGTAATAAAGCTTCAAGTTTCTTCCATAATTTCATGGCTGCATCTGCATCGCCTTGCTGGGCTTTAGCCATCCCCGCTAACCATAAGGCTTTCATATTCTCAGGCTCTAAAGCCAATGCTTTAAAAATAAGCTCAGAAGGCTTACCTGTTAAATTCCGATCATTTACATAACCTAATGCATCCGCATAAAGCAGCAGTATTTCAGTTTGATCACCCAGTAGCCGATAAGCATTGGCAAATGCGTCTAATGCTAACGCATGTTGTTCCAAGACATTATAAGAACGCCCTAACATTAACCAACCTTGAGCATCATCTGGATTATTTTTTAGCTTTTCAGCTAAACCATTCACCATTTTATTAATTTGAGCCACTTTAATGACATCAGGATCGATCGCCATTTCTGCACTATGACTAACGGCTTGGAAATTACCCAACGACCAATACAATGTTCCGGCTAATAAAGGCATGACTATAACAAGCACATAGATTATCCAACGGCTTTGCTTAGAGACTGAGTTTACTTTAGATTGAATATCTAAATCGTCACTTAAAGCCTGCTCAAGATCAGCTAACTGTTCATCATATTGAGTTTGACTGAGACCGCCTGAGCGTAAGTTTTCTTTAAGTTCGGCCAAACGATGTTGAGCAATTTGTACATTACGCTGATCAAGATCGACGTTCAAATCAGACTGTTTACGCCATAACGGTGGCAGAATAAACAAAAAAGCGATGACTATCAGTACACCAACTAACAGCAAAAATACACTATTCAAGAGAGCTCACCTTTTTCTAATAAACTGCGAATTTTCTTTTGCTTTTCAGAACTTATGTCTAAGTTATCTACTTGCGCTTGAGCCGATGCCTTTTTACGTCGAATAACAAAAAACACTGTCGTCAAGCCCATGAACAGAAACAGCCCCGGCGCAATCCACAAAAGACTTGTTTTACCTGCAAATGGCGGCTTATATAAAACAAAATCACCATAGCGATCCGTCATGAAACGAATAATTTCTTGCTCGGATTTACCTTGTTGCAACATTTCATAGACTTGTCGTCGTAAGTCGCTAGCCAGCTCGGCATTAGAATCAGCAATGGTTTGATTTTGACAAACTAAACAGCGTAATTCCTTGGTTAAAGTTTCATAGCTTTCTTGCTGCTTGGGATCAGACAATTGACGTGAATCAACTGCATGACTGCTAATAGTAAACGTCAATAAAAATAGTAATATTAAAGGCTTCATTAAGACTCGGCTTCTAGCTTGGTAATCAAAGGAAGAAAGGTTTTTTGTACATCATCAGCGGAAACAGGTCCCGTATGTTTGTAACGTATCAGACCTTTTTTATCGATGACAAAAGTTTCTGGTACACCGTAAACGCCATAATCGATACCGATACGACCATCTTGATCCATAACACTATCGGTATAAGGATTACCTAAGGTTTTCAGCCAATTTTTGGCATCATCTGGTTCATCCTTATAATTTAAACCAACAATCACCACAGCATATTGTTTGGCAAACTGATTGAGTACCGGATGCTCTGCACGACAAGATACACACCACGATGCCCAAACATTAAACAACCAAACCTGACCTTTTAAATCAGCAGGCGATAATGACTGCTCCGGCGCATTAAGCTTGGGCGCAGAAAATTCTGGAGCGGGCTTATTGATGAAGGGTGAGGGAATATCTTTGGGATTAAGGTTTAATCCTAAGCCTAGAAACACAGCCAAGACGATGAATAATAATAATGGAATAATGTATTTAAGCATGATGCTGAGGTCTTATGGACAATAGATATTTAATTAAACCGGCTTTGTAACACGATAGCGGCGATCACACGCTGCGCACAAACCACCCACTGCCATGAATACCGCGCCCATCCATATCCATCGAATGAAGGATTTATAATAAATCCGTAAACTCCATGCGCCTTGATTACCTAAAGGTTCGCCAATAGCGACAAATAAATCTCTAAATAAACCCGCATCAATAGCCGCTTCGGTCATGGGCATTTTTTGCACTTGATAAACACGTTTTTGTGGCTCCAGCTTGGCTACCTGTTCACCATTATGACTGACGGTTACAAAAGCTTGTTCAGCAATATAATTGGGGCCTTGAGTTTGTTTAACACCATGAAATTCAAAAATATAGCCTGACATATCTATCGTGTCATTCGGTGCCATACGCACATCTTTTTCCACACTATATACACTGGTTAAAGTAATACCGATGACAAATACCGCAATGCCTAAATGAGCAATAGTCATACCATAAAACCCAGTTGGTATAGTTTGCAAGCGTTGCCAAGTAAAGCCTTGTGTACCTAAACGATCAATAAACGAAAGTCCTGTAATGGCAGTCGTCCACAAAGCCAAGGTCAAACCTAAGGCTGCTCCCCATGAATAAAAAGGCATAAGTAAAGGCAACAATAAACCACCGGCGATACAAGCGGCGATAATCCAACGTACTCGTTGTGCTAATTCGGCTATAGAATCTTTTTTCCAACGCAATAACATACCTAAACCCACTGCAATGGCCAGCGGTGCCATTAAGGGTATAAACACGGCATTAAAATACGGAGGTCCTACTGAAATTTTGCCTAAGCCTAGCGCATCAATCACTAAAGGATATAAAGTGCCTAGTAAAATACTGGCCGCAGTCACTACTAACAACACATTGTTCAGTAATATGGCTGATTCTCTGGAGGCTAACTCAAAAGTAGCGCTACTTTTGACGGTAGGCGCCCTAAAAGCATAGAGTAACAAAGAACCACCAACCACCACTGCCAAAAATATCAAGATGAACAGGCCTCTAGCGGGATCACTAGCAAAAGCATGAACCGATGTTAATACCCCAGAACGCACTAAAAAAGTACCTAACAAACTTAAGGAAAAGGCAAAGATAGCTAATAAAACCGTCCATGTTTTAAAGACGCCGCGCTTTTCAGTCGCTGCTAGAGAATGTATAAGCGCAGTACCTACTAACCAAGGCATGAAGGAAGCATTTTCTACAGGATCCCAAAACCACCAACCGCCCCAACCTAATTCGTAATAAGCCCACCAACTTCCCAAAGCAATACCTAGCGTTAAAAACATCCACGCCATACTAGTCCAAGGCCTAGACCATCGAGCCCAAGCGGCATCCAAGCGGCCTTCGAGTAAAGCTGCAATCGCAAAAGCAAAAGCTACAGAAAATCCTACATAACCCATATAAAGCATGGGGGGATGGATGGCTAGCCCTGGATCTTGCAATAAAGGATTTAAATCACGGCCTTCTAAGGGCGCAGGAAATAAACGCTCAAAGGGATTAGAGGTTACTAATAAAAATAAGATAAAACCAATAGAAACCAGCCCCATGACGCCTAATACGCGTGCTAAAGTCGCTGCGGGTATGCTTTTACTAAACTGAGCGACCAACGCCGTCCATATCGTTAACACTAAACCCCATAATAATAACGAGCCTTCATGCGCTCCCCATACCCCTGATATTAAATACAGGGTAGGCAAAGAAGTATTAGAGTTAGTCGCAATATATTTAACTGTAAAATCATGCGTTAAGCAGCTATAAGTTAAACATCCGTAAGCCAAAGCCATGAACAGCAATTGTGCAAATGCTGCAGGTCTAGCTACGGCAATCCAACCTAGCTGATTACGAAAAGCACCGATGATGGGCAAGGTACCCAAGACTAGTGCCATGCACAAAGCGAGTATTAGTGAAAAATGTCCGAGTTCTGGGATCATGATTATTTGTTTGTTCCTGAGGTAGTCTGATTTTTTAAGCTAGCCTTAACTTCTGGCGGCATATAGTTTTCATCATGTTTTGCTAGCACTTCCTCGGCAATGAATACTCCCTGTTCATTGAGCTTGCCATGAGCAACGATGCCCTGCCCTTCTCTAAATAAATCAGGCAATATTCCGGTATATTCAACGGTCACTTCTTTACTAAAATCAGTGAGCTTAAAACGCACCATCATTCCATCACCAGGCCTTTCAACGCTGCCTTTAATCACCATGCCGCCTAATCTAAATAAAGCAGTCTTTGGAGCCTTGCCTGCGACTACATCAGTGGTAGAAAAGAAGTACATTAAATTGTCATTAAATGATTTTAAAGCGAAAGCGGTCGCTATACTCGCACCGATCACCATTAAAGCTATTAAAATTAAGCGCTGTTTTCTGGCTGGTTTCATAGAGATTGTCTTTGTTTCTTTGAGGCTTTAACAAAAAATTGTTTGCGCTGCATGATGGGAATAATAATGTTAGCCAGCAATACGAGAAAAGTAACACCATAAGAGGTCCAGACATAGAAACCATAGCCACCCATAGATAGAAATTGCTCTAAACTCATCAATTTTGCTCCAAAACTTTAGTTTTAACCCATTGAGCGTTACGCTCACGTTGTAATAATTCGATACGAATTCTTTGTATTAAGGCGATCAAATAATAAAACTTGAAGGATAAAGCCATTAATAATAAAGGGATTAACATGCTGATATGTATGGAAGGTTTGTCCATTTTGGTCACGGTAGGGCCTTGATGCAAGGTATTCCACCATTCTACGGAATAATGAATGATTGGAATATTAACCACACCAACTAAAGCTAATATTGCGACGGCTTTAGAAGCGACGCGCTTATCATCTATGGCACCATAAAGGCCAATAACACCCAGATATAAAAATAATAAAATCAATTCAGAGGTTAAGCGAGCATCCCAAACCCACCACGTTCCCCACATGGGTTTTCCCCATAATGACCCGGTAAATAAAGCGATAAAAGTAAAACTGGCACCGATTGGAGCACTACTAATCGCAACTATTTCGGCTAATTTAATACGCCAAACTAAGCCGATAGCACCAGAAATAGCCATCACCATATAAATAAATAAGGACATCCAAGCACTAGGGACATGGATATAAATAATACGATAACTATCACCTTGTTGATAATCAGCCGGCGCTAAATATAAGCCTCCATATAAGCCGAATCCCGTTAACAATACGAAGATAATTATCAGCCATGGCATGACCTTATCAGTAAACGCATAGAAATGAGGTGGCGAAGCCATACGATGAAAAAATCTTACAACGGCATTAGGAATTAAAAACATAGGTATATTTTAGTTAAGTTTAAGTCCTGCACAGAGCAGTGTCACAAAGAGAGAGCGGAGTAAAAGACCAAGAATGGCTATACACAATCAATAGTTATTTTACAAAATATTGTTAATTAACACTCATTTTTAATGCCGCCGCTGTTGGCCAAGGCGCCAAAACTAAAGACAAGCATAACATCGATATCAAAATATTAATTTGTGCATCCACAGGTAAACCGCTGCCCGCCATTTCAACAGCATTCCCTGCAAAAATAAGTACAGGCACATATAAGGGTAAAACTAATAATGATAAGATCATTCCGCCTCGTCGCAAGCCTACCGTTAAAGCGACTCCAATCGCACCGATTAAACTCAATACCGGCGTACCTAATAATAGCGTTAATAATAAAACGCCTAAGGATTGCGTAGGCATTCCTAAGAAAACAGCCAGTAAAGGTGCAACGATCAATAACGGTAATCCAGTAACCAACCAGTGGGCAATAATTTTAGCCAGCACTAATATTGAAGTTGGATAAGGGCTTAATAAAATCTGTTCTAATGAGCCGTCATCAAAATCTGAACGAAATAAACTATCTAAAGACAACATAGCGGCCAACAAAGCTGATACCCAAATAATACCCGGTGCAATTGCTTGCAATAAATGAGGTTGAGCGCCGATGCCTAAAGGGAAAAGCGTGATGACTAGAATAAAAAATAATAAGGGATTTGCAATTTCTGTACGACGGCGCACAGCCAACAACAAATCACGCTTAATAATAGCTAGAAATGCGTAAAACAAAGACATTAGGATAACAAAATACGTTGGACATCCACATTCGGCAAAGCGATATCATGGTGTGATGTTAATATAATCATTCCTCCAGCTTTGCAATGTTCAGTCATCAAGCTTTCTATCAATGAAATACCTTGCTTATCAAGTGAAGTAAAAGGCTCATCAAGTATCCACAAGGTTTTTTTGGTAATTAATAAACGAGCCAATGATAAGCGTCTTTTTTGACCAGCAGATAAACTCTGAACCAAAGCATCATCAAAGTTTGTCAACTGTACTTTAGCCAGTGCTTGGGGAATAGAATAGTGTCCAGATTGACCTAGCGCTAAGGATACTTTTAAATTCTCCAGTACTGTTAGTTCTTTCTTCACACCATCTAAATGACCGACATAAGCCATGTCATCGTAATATTGACTGTCGTTTATGGCATTGTCACACCACAATACTTGACCTGCATCAGGTTCTCTAAAGCCACATAAGATACGCAACAATGAAGTCTTTCCGCTACCATTCTCGCCTTCCAGTAATAATACTTGCCCCACGTTCAACTCGAAATTAAGCGCTTCAAACAAGATGCGATCATCACGAACGCAGCTTAAGTCTTGGCCTTGCAGTCGGCTAATTATGTTATTTTTCATTAAGCAGCTGGGAATCGCTGGCGTACGGCTTCATAAAGCAATACACCTGTGGCAACAGATAAATTGAGGCTTTCTACTTGACCTAACATTGGGATAGCTACCAAGATGTCGCATTGTTCTTTGGTTAGACGTCTTAAACCTTTGCCTTCAGTGCCAACCACCAAGGCCATTGGCACTGTAAAGTCAGTTTTATGCAAAGTTTGGGCTGTATCGCCTGCAGCACCAATGATCCATAAACCCTCACCTTTTAACCAACGCAAAGTGCGTGCTAAATTAGTGACTTGATAGACAGGAACCGTCTCTGCCGCACCACTGGCAACTTTGCATACCGTTGGCGTAATACCGGTAGCGTTATCTTTGGTAATAATGACGCCATGAACACCTGTTGCATCAGCGGTTCTAAGACATGCACCCAGATTATGAGGATCTTGAACATTATCCAAAACCAAAAACAAAGCGGGGTCTGTTAGGTTCTCAACGGCTGTTTTTAAATCGCTTTCCGTTAATTCACCAGGCATTTCAACTTCAATGACAATGCCTTGATGATTATTATTGTCAGCTAATTTATCCAGCCTCTTTCTATCGACTTTTTCAGGAACTATTCCTAAGTCTAATAAGTCATCCACCGCCTGAGACAGACGCTTATCTTGGCGACCGCTATCAATCCAGGCTTGATGTATTTTCTTAGGTGAATAATCTAAAGCTGCCTGAACTGAATGTAGACCAAATAGTTTGCTTGATTTCATGTGTTATTAAATTATGGATATTTTTCGGATAGTTCTTGTAGGTTGGGTTAGCGATAGGGTAACCCGACAAAATCACCAACGAAAAGTCGGGTTACGCTATCGCTAACCCGACCTACATTTTTATCTATTTATGGGCATTTGTAGGCCGGAATAAGTCTTTTCGAGCGAAAGCGAGTAAAGCGTTTCCGGCATAGGCACTGTTCCTATGCCGAAATCGCCACCAAAAGTTGCGCTTGGGTGCTACTATTTCTGCTTACAACTACAACTAATTATTTTATTCAGCCTTAACTCTTACTTTTTCTTTCTGCGACGCTTTTTAGGCTTATCAGACACAGCTTCACTAGCAGGAACTCCACCCTTTTGAAGCAGCTCAAAATCCATTTTCTTTTCATCCAGATCAACTCGAACCACTCTGATCTTTACCCTATCGCCTAAACGGTAATTAATACCACTGCGCTCACCTTTTAATTGATGGCTGGTAGCATCAAAATGAAAATAGTCTTGGCCTAAGTTGCTAATATGCACTAAGCCTTCAACGTAAATATCAGCCAATTCAACAAAAAAGCCAAATGAGGTTACTGCGGAAATAATACCGGAAAATTCTTCTCCAATCTTATCCATCATATATTCACATTTTAACCAACTGACTACATCGCGTGTTGCATCATCAGCGCGACGTTCATTAGCCGAACAATGTTCGCCTAACAAGATCATTTCAGGTACACCGTAAACAAAATTCTCTATCTTTTTATCTAATAAACAATGACGAATGGCACGATGTACAAGTAGATCAGGATAGCGACGTATAGGCGAGGTAAAATGTGCGTAAGCATCTAAGGCTAAACCGAAATGGCCTTTAAGGTCAGGGCTATAGACCGCTTGAGACATAGAGCGTAACAAAACTGTCTGAATTAAATGCGCGTCAGGACGATCTTTAACGCTATCGACCAAATGCATATAATCTAAGGGGGTAGGACTTGTTCCGCCACCGAACTTTAAGCCCAATTCACCTAAAAAGGTTTTCAGATTTAATAATTTATCTGCACTCGGCCCTTCATGAATACGTAATAACTTAGGTATTTTCTTGGCATTCAAAAAACGCGCAGCCGCACTATTTGCGGTAATCATAAACTCTTCAATGAGCTTATGTGCATCATTACGCACTACGGGAATTATTTTGTCGATCTTACGATCTTTTGCAAAAACTATACGTGTTTCTTGGGTATCAAAGTCCATCGCGCCACGAAGTTCGCGCTGAATTCTCATGGCTTTGTAAAGTGCGTAAAGTTCACGCAGATGTGGCATTAAGGCATTGTGTTTTTCTGCTAACGCCACATCACCATCGACCAACATTTTAGCCACTTCGGTATACGTTAACCGAGCGTGTGAACACATAACAGCATCGTAAAACTTAGAACGAGTAACTTTGCCTTCATCGTCTATGATTAATTCACAAACCATACATAAACGATCAACATGAGGGTTAAGCGAGCACAAACCATTCGATAATATTTCTGGCAACATAGGAATAACTTGCTCAGGAAAATAAACCGACGTACTACGATTTTTGGCTTCTTTGTCTAATTCACTATTAACTTGTACATAATGCGAAACATCGGCAATCGCTACCAAAAGTTTCCAACCTTTAGGCGTTTTTTTACAGAAGACAGCATCATCGAAATCTCGGGCATCTTCACCATCAATAGTCACTAATGGCAGTTTTCGTAAATCTACACGACCTTCTTTTGCAGATTCAGGCACCTCAGAACTAAGCGTTTTAATAGATTCAAGTAATTCGGCAGGCCAAACATTAGGTAATTCATAAGAACGAATAGCCATTTCAATTTCCATGCCGGGAGCAAGATGATCCCCTAACACTTCAATGACTCGACCTATAGGTTGGCGTAACTTAGTCGGCTGCTCAACAATTTCAGCAATAACAATTTGTCCTTGCTTTGCGTCACCTGCCTCACCGTTCATAACTAACAGTGTTTGTGCAATATTCTTATTGTCAGGGACAACATAGGTAAAGCCATCTTCTTTATAAAGGCGGCCGACAATTTGATGGGTATTTCTTTCTAAAATCTCAACGACCGCACCTTCACGTCGCCCTTTCTTATCGATACCAGCAATACGAACCATCGCCCTATCATTATGTAATAGGGGATTCATTTCACGGGGCGACAAATACAAATCATCAGAGCCGTCATCAGGTCTAACAAATCCAAAACCATCAGCATGACCGATAATTCGACCAACAATTAAATCTTTATTATTAACGAGGCAATAGCGTTGACCACGGTTGAATAATAATTGACCGTCACGCTCCATTGCTCTTAAACGTCGACGGAGAGCTTCTAGATCGTCATCACTTTCAAGTTTAAAAATAGTAGCAAACTCTACTCGCGACAAAGGCTTTCCAGCCTGCTCCAAATTATGGAGTATCAGTTCACGACTAGGAATGGGATTTTCATACTTTTCAGCTTCACGCTGAGCGTATGGGTCTTGTGTTGAATTCAAATCAACGTCTTTATTAGACTTCGATGGCATTTATTTAATATAGATACAAGGTGATTAATACAATTAAGTAATAGAGTTACAGCGCACATGATACATGCTTAACTTAAAGAGTAGAACGGAAAATACAGATTAGTTGTTATTTTACTAGAAAATCATGTTTATAAACCAATACAATTAGAAAGATGGAAGATTAATTAATTGACAAAAAAACATGCCCTAAGTATATTCGCCAGCTACTCAGCTTTTATAAAGCGTCCTTGCCGGGATGGTGGAATTGGTAGACACGCTAGCTTCAGGTGCTAGTGGGCGCAAGCTCGTGGCCGTTCGAGTCGGCTTCTCGGTACCATAAGTAGTAAATTAATACTAACAAATCAAAAACTTGTTTTTTAATAAGCTATGATTTATCGAAATAATGCGAGATCACTACAGGTCTGGCATAGTAATTCAGCATCCTTCATCTTTGTAATTAATTAACCACAATGCCGCTAGAAAAGACAAGACAGCACTACCGGAAATCCATATTTCCGAGTATGCCGCATAATCAAGCAGATAATCGGCAGCACCTGCACCGGTAAAAACCCCACTACACTTTGAAGATGCTTATGAGTAACTTGGATTCGCAAAAACTAAAGCAAAGTTATTTTAAAGACCTGCATTTTCCTCTTTACCTCGATTACCTAAGTGACGAACTGTTAACGATTGATACCACACAATAAATTTAAAATCCGCAACTTACAGCCTATTATAACGATAAAAAACATGTTTAGTAATTTCAGCCGATGCCAAGTACATCACGACAATCAACGCTAACATTGACAATAAAGAGGCTGGCAAAGGTACAAAACCTATAATAGGTGCCAAAGGTGTATAAGGTAAGCTAACTGTAATAGCCACTATGCAAAGGGTTGCTGCTATTAAATAACTCCCAGGGCGGGTTTTAAAAAAGGCACGACTACTCCGTACTACAAAAACAATCAAAGAAGCTGAAACGACAGACTCTACAAACCATGCGGTACGAAACTGTTCAGGAGATACATTTAAGCTCAGCAATAAGCCAAAGGTCGTATAATCAAAAATTGAGCTGACTAAGCCAAAGGTTATCATAAACTTACGAATAAACTTAATATCCCAGCGTTTTGGCTGGGCTACCATGTTCTCATCGACATTATCAGAGGCGATGGTCATTTCAGGAAAGTCTGTTAATAAATTGGTTAATAAGATTTGCTTAGGTAATAAGGGTAGAAAAGGCAAAAACAACGAAGCACCTGCCATGCTAAACATATTGCCAAAATTAGAACTAGTCGCCATAAACACGTACTTTAAGGTATTAGCAAAAGTAGTACGCCCTTCCCTAACTCCTTGCACTAAAACGCCTAGACTTTTCTCCATTAACACAATTTGTGCAGTTTCTTTGGCAACATCAGCGGCGCTATTAACAGAAATACCCACATCAGCGGCATGTAAAGCCGAGACATCATTTATACCATCGCCCATATAACCAACCACAAAACCCGCATTCTTTAAAGCGATGATGATGCGTTCTTTTTGATTAGGCTCAATTTCGGCGAATAAATCGACAGTCGCTACTTGATTAATTAACGCCAAATCACTCATTTCATGAATTTCAGGGCCTGTTAGAATTTCATGTTCAGCGAGCCCTAATTGTTTCCCTACCGTGGCAGCCACTAAACGATTATCACCGGTAATAATCTTTAAGGTAACGCCCAACTCATTTAACTGCTCGATAGTCTCAGCACTATCGGCTTTTGGTGGATCAAAAAACACTAAGAAACCTAAAAAGCACATCCCTCGCTCTTCAGACTTATCGAAATCATCACGATTCTTTAAGAGTTTATAAGCTAAACCTAAGGTGCGATAACCTTGTTCACTAAACTCTTCGTAACGTTTGTGTATCAATGACATTGCCGATCCTATTGCTAGGGTCCCAACATTGGTAGTTTCGACTTCTGTACATAAATCCAGCACATTCGTTAAGGCGCCCTTAGTCAAAAGCACAGTTTGCTCCTGATCTTCTACTAAGATGCTGATGCACTTACGATAATAATCATAAGGAATTTCGGCCAGCTTCTCAGTGCCAATTAAATCAAAGACCCTATTTTCCCTAATGGCGTTATCAATAGGATTATTAAAGCCCGTTTCATAAATGGAATTAAGATAAGCATAGCGAGCGACCTTATCATTAGCATCGCCAAAAATATCGACTGCTCCTTGTAAATGCACTTTACCTTCAGTTAGGGTGCCTGTTTTATCCGAACATAAAACATTCATACTGCCAAAATTTTCTATGGAGGCTAGTTGCTTGACGATAACTTTCTGTGCAGCCATACGTTTAGCGCCATGCGCTAGATTTACGCTAATGATGGCTGGCAATAATTGCGGTGTTAAACCAACCGCTAGCGCCAAGGCAAATAAAAATGAATCGACTACGGGCTTAGCTAGATAGACGTTGACCGCAAAAATCAAAATAACCAAAATCAAGGTCACTTCCATCAATAAATAACCAAAGCGCCTGACTCCGCGTTCAAACTCAGTTTCAGGTGCTTTAAGTTTCATACGCAATGATAACTGACCAAATTCCGTCGCTAGCCCTGTGGCAATTACTAAAGCGGTAGCCGTTCCACTTTGTACATGTGTTCCCATCCATAACGCATTAGTGCGTTGACTTAAAGGCGTATCTTCAGGCAATATGCTAGCTTGCTTTTCTACTGGAAAACTCTCACCTGTTAAAATAGCTTCATCAACAAACAAATTATCAGATCTTATCATCAAACAATCCGCAGGAATAACATCTCCAGACTTAAGCATAATCATATCGCCAGGCACTAGCCTATCACTCGCTAGCTCTTCAATAAGCCCATCACGCCGCACTGATACAGTGATTTGCACCAACGCCAGTAACTCTTTGACCGCATTAGCAGCGCCCTTTTCTTGCCAAAAACCCAAACAACCACTCATTAAAACGATGCTTAAGATTATCGCCGCATCCAGATGGTCATTTAAAAAGAAAGATAAGCCCGTAGCAAACAGCAAAATAAGAATAATAGAGTTTTTAAACTGAGCAAGAAACAAACTGACATAGCCCTTACCATTTTTATCGTAAAGTCGATTGGGGCCGTATTGTTTAAGTCGCCGCTTAGCTTGCTTTTGAGTTATCCCTTCAGAGCTAGTATCTAGCTGCTCATAATATGCATCGACAGACTGACTCCAAAAGGCTTTACTATGTTCCTGCTTCTTTGTTATTGCTTTGTTACTCATAATCATTCCACGAAAGGTTAATTATCATGTGTAAGTTTTTAGGTGGTCGGGTTAGCGATAGCGTAACCCGAAATAATCGTAATGTGTCGGGTTACGCTATCGCTAACCCGAACTACACAATATTTTCGCGCATTTAGTTGCTAGTCATATTTATATCTCCAAGCTAGCACCATGCTGTTTCAACCATGCACTCTGATTTCGATAATTGGGGTAATAGCGTGCCACCGCTGCCCAAAAAGCCGGTGAATGATTATGATGCAACAGATGGCAGAGCTCATGAACAACCACATAATCAATGACGCTATCAGGCGCCATCATTAATTTCCAATTGAACTGTATAGCACCTGACAAACTACAACTACCCCAACGTGCCTTATAAGTTTTAATAGTAATACTTGTAGGCTGAACCCCCATAATCATGGCATAGCGCTGCGTTTTTATCTTTAAAACGGCTACTGCTTGCTGCTTATACCAATTCATTAACAAGGCTTTAATACTATCAGAACAATCTAAACTTGGATCACGCACGGTAACGATCAACTGATCATCAAGTAACTTAATGTTCGGAGATAGTCCACTATTAATCGATAAAGTAACCTCAGAGCCTAAATACGCATAACGCTCACCTGATTTAAAAACCTTGGCAGGCAAGGCTAATATACCTTGTTGATGTGACAGTTTTTCGTTAATCCAGCGTGTTTTATTAAAGACTAAAGATTTAATGGCATCCTGACTCAAGCTCTTAGGTACCATGATATAGACGAGCCCTTTTTGAATCTTGATCGCTGAGGTTTTTCTTTTGGATGATCGAATGATCTCGGCAGTAAAGCCGTCTCCTTGTATAACTTTCATAGATTCCCTTAGGAATAATTGAGTAAAGGTAGAATAAAAAAATACTTTGTTTATAGGCATAAATAGTTTAGCAAATTAAGGCGAGACAATCGGAAACATAATAATTCCACCTTAACTTACTAGCCCATCAATAAGATTTACTATCACTAATTAAGTGACTTGTGTCAATATTCTACTTTTATCAACATTAATAACCCAAACATATTATGTCCCTTAGAGCATTTCACAATAAGCGCCCCATTTTAGGCTCATCCGTTTATATCGATGAAAGTGCGGTAGTTATCGGTGATGTCACCCTCGGCCATGACGTCTCAATCTGGCCGACTACTGTAATCAGAGCTGATGTAGAGAGCATCACCATAGGCGATAGCACTAATATTCAAGATGGCGCAGTGCTACATGTATCTCATGCTGGCAAGTTCTCAGCTAATGGTCATCCCTTAAATATTGGCAAAAGTGTCACTGTCGGCCATCGAGCAGTTATACATGCTTGTACGATAGGTGATTTTTGCTTAGTCGGTATAGGTGCCATTGTAATGGATGATGCTGTATTAGAAGACTATGTACTGCTGGGAGCAGGTTCATTAGTACCACCTGGCAAACACTTGCAAGGCGGTTACTTATATATCGGATCACCCGCCCTAGCCATGAGACCCTTAACAGATCAAGAGAAAACCTACTTAGAATATTCTGCTCAACACTATGTGCTCTTGAAAAATGAATATTTAAATACGGGGTTATAACTTTAGGGTGGCAGCTTCGCCACGTTTCAAAAGACGAATGTACTGGGCGAATCTATCGCCCCTACAAATCACTTACTTTTAAAATCTAAAGAGCCCTCACTATGCTTACCTTAAGGGCATAGATATCTACACAATTAATTGTTAGCATTTCCACGCGCGAACGATAACTTTGTGGTGAAGATCGTAGGGGCGTATTGCATACGCCCTTATAAAATAAGCTCTATAACATTGGACTTTCAATGTTGGGCGTATGCAATACGCCCCTACGGTGATTTTTATCGTTTCCACGCCGATAAGAAACTTGTGTAGATACCTATGCCCTGTGGGACAGTGCGCAACCTGTCCCGACATTTACAGAATCTATGTAGATTTATTGTCCTTTCTAGTGTCGCTCAGCATTAAGTAAATCAATAATTGCTGCCGTTTGAGGACGCACACCTCGCCATATAAAAAATGCTTCTGCTGCTTGCTCTACCAACATACCTAAACCATCTAAACTTTTTAAAGCTTTATGCTCCAAGCCCCAGCGTACAAAAATAGTGGCTTTATTACTATAGGCTAAATCATAGCAACTACCTTGTTTAGCTAACAAATCGTCAGGCAAGGGTGGCAGGTGATCGCTTAAACTGCTAGAAGTAGCATTAATGATTAAATCAAATGACTGTGCGTTTAAATCGCCAAAGCCACAAGCACTAATACTCCCCTTCTTTGCAAACTCAGTCACTAACTGCTGTGCTTTAGCAATAGTTCGATTAGCAATGACTAAAGTTTCTGGTGCTTCATCTAAAATGGGACTGATAATGCCTCGACTTGCACCGCCAGCTCCTAAAATCAAGATACGCTTACCTGCTAAAGCGATACCATGACACTGCTTTAAATCGGTGACTAATCCAATACCATCGGTGTTATCGCCCAGAACAGAACCATCTTGCTGTAAGGCCAACGTATTAACTGCTTTTGCAAGCTGAGCACGTTCTGTTTTATGCTCTGCATAAGACCACGCTAATTCTTTTAACGGCACCGTGCAGTTTAAACCTTTACCACCATTTGCAAAAAACTGCATCACAACATCTGTAAATTGTTCAGCAGGCACGTCGATAGCGCTGTACTGCAAACGCTCTCCAGTTTGTTCGGCAAATAATTGATGGATACGAGGTGATTTACTATGACTAATAGGATGACCTAACACAGCATAACGATCGATATTGCTCATGCTTGTAACCATTGCGCGACAGACTTTGCATAGTAAGTCAGAATGGCATCACTACCCGCACGTTTAAATGCCAATAAAGATTCCAACACCACCTGTTTTTCATCCAACCAACCATTCTGTGCAGCTGCTTTAATCATTGCGTATTCACCACTCACTTGATAAGCAAAAGTCGGCACGCCATATTGTTCTTTAACGCGGCGAATAATATCCAAATAAGGCATGCCAGGTTTGACCATGACCATATCCGCGCCTTCTTGTAAATCCAACTGAATTTCGCGTAAGGCTTCATCAGAGTTAGCTGGATCCATTTGATAACTGTATTTATTGCTCTTACCCAAATTGACCGCTGAACCGACAGCCTCTCTAAATGGACCGTAAAAGCTGGAAGCATATTTAGCTGAGTAAGCGAGGATTAAGGTCTGTATATAATTATCAGCTTCAAGCGCTTGTCTTATCGCAGCAATACGCCCATCCATCATATCTGAGGGCGCGACAATATCTGCACCTGCTTGGGCATGAGAGAGCGCTTGCTTAACTAAAACCTCAATAGTTTCATCATTCATGACATAGCCATCTTGATTTATCAAACCATCTTGACCATGACTTGTAAAAGGATCTAAAGCGACATCGGTAATGATCCCTAAATCGGGAAATTCTTTTTTTAATGCTCTAACAGTGCATTGAGCTAAACCAGATGGGTTATAAGCTTCAGCGGCATCATCAGATTTTTTATCCGAAGAGACAACTGGAAACAAAGCAATAGCCGGGATACCTAAGCGACATATTTGTTCGGCTTCGGTTAATAAAATATCCAGAGACATTCTCTCCACACCCGGCATAGAAGCAATAGCAAGCCGCTGATTGACACCTTCGGTAACAAACATGGGATAAATCAAATCATCAACTGTTAACTGATTTTCACGCATTAAACGTCGAGAGAAATCGTTATAGCGCATTCTTCTCATGCGTGTACTAGGAAAATTAATGTTATTATAGGGCATCTTGATCCTATTCATGGGTTTAGAAAAATCAAAATGAGATGCACATATCCCATTTTGATCTACACAACGGAGATTTATTGTATCAGGGAAAGTACTGACTCCTATTCGAAAATAGAGTAACTATAAACTAGTTTTAACTTAGAGGGTTTTATGAACGTTAGACGCTACACTTTGTTAGGTTTTCTTGCTGCATTATTATCATTAATGCCGTTTACAAGCATAATGGCTGCAGATTTATCCGCTCCACAACTTGCCATTGAAAGCGCTTCAACAAAATTACAACATAAAATGCAAGACAAAACCTTTATCAAAGATTTTGCTAACGTTAATAAGTTCGTTAATGAAGCTATTTTGCCTCATACCGATTTCGATAAAATATCTGCTTTAGTGTTAGGTAAGCTTTGGAATACTGCAACGCCAGATGAACAAACACGCTTCAAAAAAGAATTTCAAACCCTGTTAGTTAGAACCTATTCTCGTGCCTTTGTTGAATTTAAAGATTGGTCGATACGCTTTTTACCGATGGAAATGGAAGAAGGAGCGACTAAAACGGTAGTAAAAACTGAAGTATTACAACCCGGGTTGCAACCAGTTGCCGTACATTACCGCATGATATTAGCTGACGGCGAATGGAAAGCTTACGACATCATGATAGAAGGTGTCAGCTTAATCACAAATTATCGCACCACTTTTAGCACCGAAGTACAAACCAAAGGCTCTTTATCTGCAGTTATTGATAGCTTAGCCAAACGCAACATCGAAGCCTTAGCTGCAAAAAACTCTTAAATCATCGAACGTTGTCGGGTTACGCTATCGCTAACCCGACCTACATTATTACGTCCCCGCATTGCCCTGCATTAACTCACCCCTTATCAAAATGCCAAACTACAAATAATGGATTATCAACCTTTATACGATGCTTTATTGGCAGCAAAAGCTGATGCTTGGGTAGAACTATTACCTCAACAGTTAGAAAAAGCCTTTGATACCACTAAACATGGTCATTTGAAAGATTGGCAACACCTAATTGAGCAGCTAGTTCCTAATAAAACAGATCACCGAACCTTGGATGCATCTGCTATCCAAATTGGTTTAGCGGAAGAGTTGTCAATTTCAGATAAACTTGCATTCACAGAGCAACTTAAAGCCTTACATCCTTGGCGCAAAGGCCCTTATGACTTATTTGGTATTCACATTGATACCGAATGGCGCTCAGATTGGAAATGGGATAGGTTAAAAGATCATATTAGCCCTCTTAAACATCGCTTAGTTTTAGATGTAGGTTGCGGCAATGGCTATCACTGTTGGCGTATGCTGGGAGCTGAAGCAAAAATGGTCATAGGCATAGATCCTTTTTTGCTAAATGTCATGCAATTTCATCTCATTAAGAAATGCTATGGAACCGCACCGATTTATGTTTTGCCCTTAGGCATAGAAGATTTACCTTATGGCCTTAAAACTTTCGATAGCGTGTTTTCAATGGGCGTGCTTTATCATCGCCGCTCACCACTCGATCACCTCATGGAATTAAGAGATTGCTTAATATCGGGTGGAGAACTGATTTTAGAAACACTCGTCATCGACGGTGGCTTAGGTGAGAGTCTATTGCCTGAAGATCGTTATGCCATGATGCGCAATGTGTGGTTCTTACCCAGTTGCGACACGTTAATCAGTTGGCTAAAACGTTGTGGCTATAAAAACATACGCTTGATTGATGTAACGGTAACTAGCATTGAAGAACAGCGCAGCACAGAATGGATGCACTTTCATTCACTCAAGGATTTTTTAAATCCAGATGACCCACACTTAACTTCCGAAGGTTACCCTGCACCTAAACGTGCGATTATTATTGCCAACGCGCCTTAAATCTATTTATATTTTTTGTTCAGCGTTGTTTATTTGCCATTAACCACTAAGCTTTTCTTATGAATACTTTTTATGTTGATTAAGCATCAAAGGTATTCAATTCAATTTATCTTACTTACTTAGGAAAAATCATGAAAAAGTTAATGTTGTTATTGGTATTATTTATTTTTAATTCTATCGCTATAGCTAGCCCCGTTAATGTTAATAGCGCTGATGCAAAAACCATTGCTGACGCTTTGGCAGGTATAGGCCAGAAAAAAGCGGAAGCTATCGTTAAATTCAGAACAGAAAAGGGCCCGTTCAAAACAGTAGAAGAATTAACCCAAATCAAAGGCATCACTAAAAAGATCTTAGATAAAAATACTAACGATATATTATTGAGTGATACCTCGACTGCAACTCCAGCTAAAACAGAAATCAAAAAATAGTAGCGCAAAATCTAGTCACTCAAATAAGCTTGTGCTGTCTGAGTGACTCTTGAATTGCAGAATTGATCACTAAAGCATAAACTCTTCAACTCTGCTGGATTCAGCAGGTCAATATAAAATAATTAACTTATGGATCTCAAAAGGCATAGCTATGATAAAAATAACGTGTTTTACCTTATTACTAATAACTGCCAGCGTATCTGTCTGTATGGCAGGCTCAATTAATAATAATATTTGGTCACCAGCTTCTTGCGGAAATGAACCTGAAGTTCCCGTTGTTAAGCAGGACAATATTGACACTTATAATCAAAGTATAAAAGCGATCAATGAATGGCAACAAGCAGCCATTATTTATAATACCTGTGTAGTGAACGAAGCTAACGCCGACAATGCACTCATTGCAAAAATAGCGAATGAGAAACAAAATAAATTTCGGCTTGCAGTAGAGAAAATAAAACTGGATACCGATGCAGCTAAAACATTATTAGAACAAGGTAATAAATAAGCCACCATATTACTAAGATAGATTCAGTGGCTAATTCCGCTCCGATTTCTGGAATTTGTTCCACATCAACTTACTTATAATGTAGGCTGGGATGAAGCGAAAGCGGAATCCCAGCCATGGATAGTTAGAGCGATTAGCTACGGCGACAACTTTTATGTCGGAATTGATAGATTGTCGACTCACTTAGTAAAAACTAATGAGCCGATTAATAGCTTAATTAAACAGATTCAAGTCCAGAAACAGCAGTTTTAACCAATTCACTTAACTCAGAACCATCTTGATGATAATAAGCGATTAATTCCTTACGCATTCTAGGCTCCCACGTCCTAGTAATGTGATTTTTTACACCATTAGCTGCGAGTTCTTTATCGCTATCTGCGTTAAAAAAATCACCGATACTGTTAGCCATTTTGATAAGAGTTTTAATTTTCATGATGCTCTATTAAGTTTAAATATGGGTTAAGCGCTGAGGATGACTATAAACAACACATCGATCACCACGCGCAAAACCAATCAAAGTAAGTCCAGCTTCATCTGCTAACCTAATAGCTAAACCAGTCGGTGCAGAGATAGCCGCTAGCATAGAAATACCAACGCTAGCTGTTTTTTGTACTAATTCATAACTAGCGCGACTGGTCACAAGAACGAAACCAGACGCCAAGTCTTTACCACTAAGTAATAATGAGCCTATGAGCTTATCTAGGGCATTATGGCGCCCTACATCTTCACGAATATCAACTATTCCCTGCCCTGGCACCACCCATGCCGCTGCATGTACAGATCCCGTTAAATCGTTAAGTGTTTGACGATGCTTCATGTCTGCTAAGGCACTAGACAATACTCGTGCATCTAGGCTTAAACTTCCAGCAACAACACTAGGACGTTTTATTGCCTGCTCCAAGGTACTTGCACCACACAATCCGCAACCTGTACGACCTGTTAAGTTTCTACCTTTATCAGTCATACACACTGCACGTTGCTCGGGTATTTTAAGATGCACTTCAATTCCACTACGGCGATTATAAATCTTCGCTGAAAGTAGTTCATGAGGCGCTTTAATAATTCCTTCAGTGATACTAAAACCTAAAGCAAACTCTTCAAGATTAGTGGGTGTTGTTAACATAACGACATGTGGAATGCCATTATAAACCAAGGATACCGGCACTTCTTCAGCAATAAAATCTTGCTCAATTGATTGCTGGCTTCCTTGCCAACAATCTACTGAACGCTGCTGATAACTAGGCCAGCCTAACTCTAATGATAAAGATTGAGTAACGGCATTGCCGTTAGTCATTCTGCGAGCCTTGAGCCAGTAATTCCAACTGATTATCTGAAAATGCCTGATACTGTTCTTGCCACTCAGAAGTCTGACTGACTTTACTGACTTGAACAGCTGTCACTTTGTATTCTGGACAGTTAGTCGCCCAGTCTGAATTATCAGTCGTAATAACATTAGCACCCGATTCTGGAAAGTGGAAAGTGGTATAAACCACACCTGGTTGAACGCGATCAGTGATTAAAGCACGCAACACCGTCTCACCGACACGACTTTTAATACCGACCCAATCACCGCTGTTTAAGCCACGATCTTCAGCATCATGAGAATGAATTTCTAAAAGATCTTCCGAATGCCAAGCATTATTTTCGGTACGACGCGTTTGGGCACCGACATTATATTGCGACAAGATACGGCCTGTGGTCAAAATCAACGGAAACTTCTTGGTAACCCGTTCCTCAGTTGCCACATATTCGGTCAACATAAATAAGCCTTTACCGTTATCACGCATAAAAGTCTCTTCGTGCATAATTGGCGTGCCTGTTGAGGCTTCGTCATAACAAGGCCATTGTATACTGCCTAACTGGTCAATTTTTTCATAACTCACACCAGCAAAAGAAGGTGTTAAGCTAGCAATTTCAGCCATGATTTCAGATGGATGACTGTAATTCATAGGGTAATCCATGGCATTGGCCAACATTTGCGTCACTTCCCAATCTTGATAACCCGCTAAAGGTGACATGACCTTTCGCACCGGAGAAATACGGCGTTCGGCATTGGTAAAGGTACCATTCTTTTCTAGAAATGATGCACCGGGCAAAAATACGTGGGCAAATTTAGCGGTTTCATTCAAGAAGATATCCTGAACGATAACGCATTCCATGGCACGTAAGGCCGCATGTACATGTTGAATATCAGGATCAGATTGAGCAATATCCTCACCTTCACAGTACAAGCCCATAAAGCTTTTATCCATGGCGGCATCAAACATATTAGGAATACGTAGACCCGGTTGCCAGCTTAATTCTGCCTGCCAAGCATCTTCAAACAAACGATGTGTTTGTTCATCAGAAACATGTCGATAACCAGGGAACTCATGCGGGAATGAACCCATATCGCAAGAACCCTGAACATTATTTTGTCCACGTAAAGGATTAACACCCACGCCATCACGCCCCAAATTACCAGTCGCCATCGCCAAGTTAGCAATACCGATAACCGTTGTAGAGCCTTGACTGTGTTCTGTAACTCCTAAGCCATAATAAATAGCAGCATTACCACCAGTCGCATAAAGCCTTGCCGCAGCTCTCATTTGTTCAGCAGGGACACCAGTAATGTCAGCAGTAGCTTCAGGTGAATATTGATCTTGAGCAATAAATGTTTTCCATTTATTGAATGAAGCAACATCACAACGCTCATTAACAAAATTCTCATCTATCAACTGCTCAGCGACGATAACGTGTGCCAAGGCGCTGATTAAGGCAACATTAGTACCTGGGCGCAATTTAAGATGGTAATCAGCCTGAATGTGAGGACTTTTTTCAACGAGATCAATTTCACGTGGATCAATAACAATCAATTTAGCGCCCTGACGTAAGCGCTTTTTCATCATAGAGCCAAATACTGGGTGTCCGTCTGTTGGATTAGCGCCCATGACTAAAATAACATCCGCCTTCATAACAGAATCAAAATCTTGCGTACCCGATGATTCACCAAAAGTTTGTTTTAGACCATAACCAGTAGGTGAATGACAAACTCGTGCACAAGTATCAACGTTATTGTTGCCAAAACCTGCACGTATCAATTTTTGCATAATATAAACTTCTTCATTAGTACAACGAGAAGAAGTTATGCCGCCAATGGAATCCTTACCATATTTAGCTTGTATACGTTTTAATTCAGAAGCTGCGTGATTAATCGCCTCTTCCCAAGTCACTTCTTGCCAAGCGTCTTTGATACTGGCACGAATCATCGGTTTAGTAATGCGATCTTTATGTGTGGCATAACCAAAAGCAAAACGACCCTTAACGCAAGAATGACCATGATTAGCTTTGCCGTCTTTATTAGGCACCATGCGAATCACTTGCTCGCCTTTCATTTCTGCTCTAAAAGAACAACCCACTCCGCAATAAGCGCAAGTGGTCACTATGGCATGTTCTGGCTGTCCATGATCTATAACTGACTTTTCCATTAAAGTTGCGGTTGGGCAGGCTTGAACGCAAGCACCACAAGAGACACATTCAGAATCCATGAATGCTTCATTTTGACTAGGGGATACTTTAGAATCAAAACCACGACCATCAATGGTTAAAGCAAAAGTACCTTGGGTTTCTTCACAAGCTCTAACGCAACGTGAACAGACAATACATTTGCTAGGATCAAAACTAAAGTAAGGATTACTTTCATCTTTAACGGCATGTAAATGAGTTTCAACAGGGTTGTAACGCACTTCACGTAAACCTACTGCACCAGCCATATCTTGCAATTCGCAATCGCCGTTTGCAGAACACGTTAAGCAATCTAAAGGATGATCTGAAATATACAATTCCATCACACCACGTCGTACTTCAGCCAACTTTTGATTCTGGGTACTTACTTTTAAACCTTCAGCAACCGGTGTCGTACAAGAAGCAGGCATACCACGTCCGCCCTCAATTTGTACTACACATAGCCGACAAGAACCAAAAGGTTCAATACTGTCAGTAGCGCACAGCTTAGGTATATCAATGCCTATACTAGCCGCAGCTCTCATAATAGAGGTGCCCGCTGGTGCAGTGACTTTAAAACCGTCAATTTCCAAAGTGACTTGTTCAAGTGCAGTGCTGGCAGGCGTACCGAAATCTTGTTCTTTATTAATGCTCATAATGAATTCCTTGTGTCGTTTTTAGGCTGCGTCAGTCGTATCAGTTACACCGAAATCTTCGGGAAAATGATTTAACGCACTTAAGACTGGATAGGGAGTCATGCCGCCTAATGCACAAAGCGAACCGTTTAGTAAGGTATTGCAAAGATCACGTAACAAAGGAATATTTTTACTGATCTCCAGACCATTAATGATCTCATCCATGACTTCGATGCCACGAGTAGAACCTATGCGACAAGGTGTGCATTTACCGCAAGATTCAATAGCACAAAACTCCATGTTGTAACGTGCTAAAGCGGCCATATCAGCCGTATCATCAAAAACCACCACACCACCATGACCCAATACAGTCCAATTAGCAGCGAAGGCTTCGTAATCTAAAGGGGTGTCAAATTGAGATTCAGGTAAGTAAGCACCTAAGGGACCACCAACTTGCACAGCTTTTATAGGACGTCCAGTAGCAGAACCGCCACCAAAATCATAAAGTAATTCACGTAACGTTAAACCAAAAGCAAATTCAAACAAACCAGGATGTTTGATATTTCCGGCTAATTGTAAAGGCAAGGTACCGCGTGAACGCCCCATACCGAAATCACGGTAATAATCACCACCTTTATCAAGAATAATAGGCACAGACGCAAGTGAAATAACATTATTGACGACTGTAGGTTGACCAAATAGGCCACTAATCGCAGGTAAGGGTGGTTTAAAACGTACCAAACCACGTTTACCTTCTAAGCTTTCCATTAAAGAGGTTTCTTCACCACAAACGTAAGCGCCTGCACCTAAACGAACCTCAAGATGAAAAGCTTTGCCAGTGCCTTGAATATCATCACCCAAATAACCTGCTGCATAAGCTTTTTCAATAGCGGCATTTAAGGCAATATGGGCATGTGGATATTCTACTCGAAGGTAGATATAACCTTGGTTAGCACCGACAGCAATGCCTGCGATGGTCATCCCTTCTATTAAGACAAAGGGATCTCCTTCCATCACCATACGATCAGAGAAAGTACCCGAATCGCCTTCATCGGCATTACAGATAATGTATTTTTGTTCAGAGGGCGTATTTAAAACCGTATTCCATTTAATCCCAGTTGGAAATGCTGCACCACCGCGTCCACGCAAACCAGAATCAGTCACTGCTTTAACGATATCAGCTTGTGACTGTTTTAAAGCATTACCTAAACCGCGATAACCGTCGTTAGCAAGATAGTCATCAAGACTAATAGGATCAGTTGTACCGATACGAGCAAAGGTTAAGCGCTGTTGTTTTTTAAAAAAATCTAACTCTTCAATAGAACCTAACGCTAATTGATGATCACCGCCATGCAAGAAATCTGCCTCAAACAAAGCACTGACATCACTGACTTGAACAGGACCATAAGCAATACGACCTGCATCAGTAACGACTTCAACTAAAGGTTCCAACCAATATAGACCTCTGGAACCATTACGTATTAAGTTAATTTCAATACCGCGACTCTGAGCTTCTAAAGTAATTGCAGCAGCAATACGATCAGCACCTAATGATATGGCGCTGGAGTCAGCGGGTACATAAACATTGATACTCATGCCTGTTCCTTCTTTTCGTTAATAATAGCGTCAAAACTTTGTGTTGAGACTCGACCATAAATATCGCTACCAATTTGCATAGCAGGAGAACAGGCACAATTACCTAGACAATAGACGGGCTCTAATGAAAACTGACCATCAGTAGTCGTCTCATGATAATCAATACCTAATTGATCTTTTGCATATTGTTCTAAGTGCTTACCACCCATAGCTTGGCAAGATTCAGCACGACAAATATGAATAGTTTGCTTACCCGGTGGCGTCTCTCGAAAATAATGATAAAAACTAATCACGCCATGCACTTCAGCACGAGAAAGATGAAGCCCCTGAGCTATTGCAGGCACACTATCAGCTGGAATATACCCTATTGCATCTTGGATACCATGCAGTATGGGTAAAAGCGCACCAGGCTTGTCTTTGAGCGTAGCGATAACGCCCTGCACTGTTTCTTGAATACTATTTGATTCGGTCATTATTTTCTCTAAATGCTATGTAGATGGTATTTTAGTGAAACAAAACACAATTAAAATTGTTGCGTAGAATACCATAAGAGATATTTCATGTAAAAATTCATAAATAACTAATATTTGTAAGTTTTATTTTTTACTCTGTTCTGGCTAATCAAAGTCTTTAGTTAAAACTCACACCCCAGCCCTCAATTCAATGTTAAGTTAAAGTTAAAGTTAAACTTAAACGTAGGTCAGGTAAGCGATAGCGTAACCCGACAAAATAGCTTACTAATATCGAACAGCTTTAGCTTTGCACATTATTTGGATTCAAAAACCCATAATTAAACGAATAACTCTAGCAACTACTCAATCAACATTATTATGATAATCTATCATTAACCTGCCGCAAATAACATTGAATCTCAATACATGTACCCTATTAAACCTCTTAGTCAACTTGATGACTTAAACTTCGACAATAACTTCATCCGCGACTTACCCTGCGATAATGAAACCCATAATTATCCACGCCAAGTTTTTGACGCCTGTTATTCAAAGGTATTGCCGACTAAAGTTGCAAATCCTCAAAGAGTGGCTTATGCGCATGAAGTTGCAGAACTACTCGATTTAACACCCGAACTTTGTAACAGCGATGACTTTACCCATGTCTTTACAGGCAACCGTATTGCTAAGGGCATGGAACCTTATGCGATTTGCTACGGTGGGCATCAATTTGGCCATTGGGCAGGACAACTGGGTGATGGTCGCGCCATCAATTTAGGTGAGGTTATTAATAGTAGAGGTGAACGCTGGGCTCTACAACTTAAAGGCGCTGGCCGCACACCCTACTCCAGAACAGCCGATGGCTTAGCTGTGCTGCGCTCCTCTGTCCGTGAGTTTTTATGCAGCGAAGCTATGCATCATTTAGGCATCCCAACTACTAGAGCCTTAAGTCTCACTTTAACTGGAGAATCGGTTATCAGAGACATGTTTTACAATGGCAACCCAAAAGCAGAGCCCGGCGCTGTGGTTTGCAGGGTCGCGCCTAGCTTTACGCGCTTTGGTAGCTTTCAAATCTTAACCGCACGACGTGATCATACCTTATTAAAACAATTAGCTGACCACACGCTACGCACACACTACCCACACTTAGGCGAACCCTCACCTTCTGTCTATTTGGCTTGGTTTTCAGAAGTCTGTCAAAAAACCGCTAATATGATCGTACACTGGCAACGCGTAGGCTTTGTGCATGGCGTGATGAATACCGACAACATGTCCATATTAGGTTTAACCATAGATTACGGCCCTTATGGCTGGTTAGAAAACTACGATCCAAACTGGACACCCAATACGACTGATGTCGAGCACAGACGTTATCGCTTCGGTCACCAGCCGCAAATCGCTTACTGGAATTTAGGCCAATTGGCTAATGCCTTGTATCCACTCATTGAACAAGTTGAACCCTTGCAAGCCGCCCTCAATGTTTACACAGAAACGTTCGAACAAGGCTGGCAAGCCATGATGGCAGACAAACTAGGCTTAAATCGTTATCAACCAGAAACAGATGAAAGCTTATTTAACGACTTAATCGCCCTTTTGCAACGCGTAGAAACTGATATGACTATTTTCTATCGACAATTAGCGATGATTTCAATAGATATACAGCCCGATCACGAAAGCTTAATATTACCGTTAATGCCAGCCTACTATTTACCTGAACAACTAACCGCCAATTACAAAACTCACTTATACGACTGGCTATATCGCTATATTAAACGTGTGCAACAAGATAACAGCTCTGATGTAGAGAGACGAATACGCATGCACGCTGTCAATCCTAAATTTGTATTGCGTAACTATCTGGCGCAATTAGCCATAGATAAAGCTGAAGCAGGTGATTTTAAAATGGTTAATGAACTTTTAGACTGTTTACGCCACCCTTATGATGAACAACCCGTCTATGAAAGCTATGCAGAAAAACGCCCCGACTGGGCAAGACAACGCGCTGGATGCTCTATGTTATCTTGTAGTTCATGATAAGTAACAATCGGCTACCCCTTAACACGGGAAAAAAGAATGTGTAGATGTTGCAGTAGGTTGGACTTAGTACTCTATCGTTAACCCAACATGGACGCCGAGAAAATTAAAACCCTATTAACCCATAAAAATAGCTAACAATTATAGTGCATCATTCGCGATACCAAACCAACGATCAATTATTTGCACTGACGCATTAACACCCCCTTCCCTGACAACCAACGTTGCCACGTTGATAGGCTCAATTAGCTAACTCGGGGGGGCTATTTGTAATCCAACTGGCCTATCGAGACCAAGTAAGAAGCTCAATAGCCCCGCTAAAGTTAAAAGTAGCCCGTCAGATAGCTTCTATTGAGTAACCACCGGGGCTCACGAGCCCCCTATGATTTCAATAAAGGCAAGTTACTGGGCTTAATAGTCAAATAGGGTGGGTAACTCTATTCTGCCCACTACTCAATCGACAAATGGTGGGCAAACGATAAAGCTGTTTGCACACTCTACATGGCTTTTCCCATAAAGTTTTGTTAGTTTATAAGTTAGGTGATTACTGTGTACCTAGACTTAATCCTATTAGCTCAAATTAAAGTCAAATATACCCCTTAATCTTGATTTAAATAATTAGATCTTCCTTATATAATTACAATACGGTATTTAAAATTCATACCTAATCTTTAATCTTAATTAAATAAGATTAAAAGGTAAGTTTTGATTGTCTGAGCATAATCATACGCAACCTTCACGATTTCAAGTTGAATATAAAACTGAATATTAATTAAGGTTAGGACCATGAAAACAACAAATTTATTAGTTAGCTCAAAAACAAATAGTACAGATGACACACAGGACTATTTAAGTCCAGTTGCAAATAGCAACCTTTCGGTATCCAGTCCCTCTCAATATAGAGCTAATCTTTCAACATCACAGGCTTATAGTGACTACTCAAACCCTATTTGGCTGGCCACATCTTCGACCAGCAACTCGTCATCCACTCTACCTGCTCTTTCCCTAGCCTCAACAACTCCAACTCCTACTTTAGTAGGAACTGCCGGAGGCTTGCAAATCAATTTAGTCTGGGGCAGCAACGTAAGTGGCGCACCGGCAACCTTTCAAGCTGGCATTATAAAAGCCGCTCAAATGCTCTGCGATGCCCTATCGAATAAGGTCGTTCTAAATATTAACATTTCTTATACTGGAACCGGGGGTGGCGCAGGTGCAGGACCCACTAACGGCACCACCCTAGCCTACTCTACCGTTGTTGCGAATTTAAAAAGCCATGCTGCCTCAGGTGACACAACCTTCAACGGCCTTCCATCCGGAACGACTATACAGGGGCAATCACAAGTATTAGTATTTGAAGCCCAGCTTAAACTTTGGGGTTTAGCGCCATCCACAGCCACTGACGGTCAAGCAATATTTGCTACCGACATCAACCCTAGCTTACTCCCTGGTGTCGCATTGCATGAATTAACCCATGCACTGGGTAGAGTACCTTATGGCCCAACTCCAGACATATTCGATTTATTTCGCTACAGCTCAACAGGAACTCTTCTATTTAGTAGCGCCATTCCTTCTGCATCGGCTTATTTTTCTTTAGATGGTGGAAAAACTAAAATAGCCGACTATGGTAAAAACTCTGACCCCAGTGACTTCCTAAATACTGGAGTACAAGGTAGCACTGACCCCTTTGATGAATTCTATAATGGCTCAACAGTTCAAGCGCTATCTAAAGTTGATCTTCAACAACTAGATGCACTTGGCTTTACCATAAAATCAACAAGCTCGACACCTACCCCAATTCCAAGCACTGGAAGCATAGCCACTTTTATTAGTAACCTTGCTAGCCTTAGCTCAAGTAGTTTTGCAATTACTGACACTTCTGCAAACATAGCTCTGAACCTTGATGCACTACAAACTAATAACATCAAAATCTCTAGCATCACTCAAAGCGGAACAGCAACTGCATTAGCTATAACTGCGTCTCAACTTACTGCTGACGCCACAGCCTTAAATAAAATAAGCGGTAGCTATACCTTAACTGTTTCTGGGGTCACTAGTGCTACAGTTGCAACAACAGCAGCAAACACCCATGTTAGCTCTATGACCGTAACCGACACTGGCGCTAACATAGCCTCTAATTTAGACACTTTGCAGAACAATATTGCAAAAATCACCAGCATTACCCAAAGTAATATTGGCAGTGCTTTAGCCATAACTGCACTACAATCATTGGCAGATAACGCATTATTATCTAAAATTTCAGGCACTATTAGTTTAAACGTTACGGGCACTTCAGCGGCTGACAGCCTTTTTGACAAAGCTAATAGTCAAGCTACTTTGACTGGTGGCGCTGGTATTGATACATTTAATATTTCTGGAATTGATACTATTACTGATTTAGGCAATGGTGGAGCGGACATAGTTAAAATAGCTTTAGGTGGGTCTTCCGTTTCAACCTTAGCGGCTTCTTGGATCGCAACCGCTAGCACATCAAATGCTGCAACCACTGCAAGTGCTGCAACCATCAATACAAATGGCTTTAATGTTAATGTTGGCGCCGCAGCAGGCACTAGTGGCTGGACAATTAATGCGACAGGCAATGGCACAACCAGTATTACAGGCTCTATTAAGAATGACACCATCAATGGCAATACTAGTGGAGGATTAACTATTAATGGTGGCGGTGGTTCTGATAGCATCGCTTTAGGCACACATACCAATGCAGATACTATTTATCTGGTTAATAACAACAAAGTAACAATCACAGGCTTTGGCAGCTCAACAGGTAGCGTTACTGACATACTTAACGTTACTGCAACTGGCAATGCCTTAGCAGGCCTTACGCTGCAAAATAAAACCACACTTGCAACAAATAATGCTCCTTTAGCAGCTAATTCTACAGGCTTAGTTTTTAACTATGCTAATGCAGGTACTGCACTAACAGCAGCGAGTGCAGCAGCGCTATTTTCAAATACACAAGCTACCAATAAATTTGCCATTGCAACAGGTAGCGGCATAGAGTTACTCATAGAAACGGGTGCAAGTGCGGCTTCAACAAGCAATCATGTTTGGAAAATAATAGATACAGCTGGTGTTTTTTCTGCAATTGAACTAACAGGAGTAACAGTTGCTGCAGGCCATAATATTACATTTTCTAACTTTCATTAATCTGATCTAATCTTTTGGCTTGCAGAGATGCAAGCCAATCTACAAAACGCTTTATAGTTATCATGATTTAGGAATGACAAATATTTTGTGGTGGATTAGGAGCATGAGCAACTATCCACCTCAAAAAAATTACAAAGCAACCCTCACCTACATTTTCATTGTAATTTTTTTTCGATATTTTATGGGTGTTGTTACGAATTTCGGACTTGAACTTACAGACATCAGTAGTCTGAATAAGGCTTTACTAAAGCAAGCGAGTAAAGCGTTTCAAACAAACATATGACCCAATTTCGGCAACGACTCTACGCACTTTACCTTAGAGAAGTTTTCCAGCCCAAAACTAGATATTAAATAAGTTTACATAGGATGCGCTTCACTATCGTTCAGCACATCCTATATAGATATTTTATTTTTTACGACCTTCTTAAGCCGGCAACCCCATCACAACCTTTCTTTAAGAATTTTATTCACTTCAGCAGGATTGGCTTTGCCTTGCATCGCTTTCATGACTTGTCCTACAAAAAAGGCAAACATCTTATCTTTACCGCTACGGTATTGTTCAACCTGATTAGGATTTTCAGCGATAATTTTATCGATGATAGCCACTATCGCTCCAGTGTCGCTAATTTGTGTTAAGCCTTGTTCAGCAATGATATGGTCTGCGCTTTCAGCAGATTGCCATAACAATTCGAACACCTGTTTGGCTATTTTTCCAGAAATGGTGCCATCATTGATCCGTAATAATAAACCAGACAAACGCTCTTCATTAATCGATGATGAACCAATCTCTAACCCTGCTTTATTAAGTGCTGCAGACAAATCTCCCGTAATCCAATTAGCGCAAAGCTTTGCTTCACAGCCAGATTTTTTATGCACGGCTTCAAAGTAGTCCGCCAAAGCACGACTCGCAGTCAATATCGCTATGCTTTCTTCATCTAAATGATAATCTGCTTTAAAGCGCAGCTTTTTAGCATCTGGTAATTCAGGCAATTCCGCTTTAATTTTCGCCTTGAAAGCCTCATCAATAATAACAGGCAACAAGTCTGGATCTGGAAAGTAGCGGTAATCATTGGCTTCTTCTTTACTACGCATAGAGCGCGTTTCATCTTTTACCGAATCATACAAGCGAGTTTCTTGTACCACTTTACCGCCACTTTCAATTACAGCTATTTGTCTTTCAACTTCGTGATTAATAGCTTTTTCGACAAACTTAAAAGAATTGATGTTTTTAATTTCAGCACGCGTACCAAATTCTGCCTGACCTTTTGGGCGCACCGAAACATTGGCATCACAACGAAAAGAACCTTCTTGCATATTACCATCACAAATACCCAAATACCGCACTAACTCATGCAATTTTCGCATGTAAGCAACCGCTTCTTTTGCATTACGCATATCGGGCTCAGAAACAATTTCTAATAAGGGCGTGCCAGCACGATTTAAGTCGATACCTGTTAAGCCATGAAAATCTTCATGCAATGATTTACCTGCATCTTCTTCTAAATGAGCTCTAGTGACACCGATGCGTTTAATCTCGCCATCAACTTCAATATCTAAATGCCCTATTCCAACTATCGGATGATCCATTTGACTGATCTGATAGCCTTTAGGTAAATCGGGGTAAAAATAATTTTTTCTAGCAAAGACTGAATAAGGAGCAATATTCGCTTCAATAGCCATGCCAAAAATAACCGCCATACGCACCGCTTCTTGATTTAAGACGGGCAATACCCCTGGCAAGCCTAAATCAACTGCGCAGGCTTGGGTATTAGGTTCTGCACCATAAGCGGTGGCAGCTCCCGAAAATATTTTTGAACATGTTGATAGTTGAGTATGTATTTCTAAACCGATGACTGTTTCCCATTCCATTGTTATCTCCTTATTCAAATCCGGTGGGTATAAAGTTGTGCCAATCAGTTACTTGTTGATACTGATGGGCAATGTTCAACAAGCGATCTTCAGAAAAATAATCACCAATTAACTGCAAACCAACCGGCATACCCGCAACAAAGCCAGCAGGAATAGACATGGCAGGCACACCGGCTAGATTGATGGCTATGGTGTAAATATCTGATAAATACATAGCTATAGGATCGTCTATCTTCTCGCCAATACCAAATGCAGTGCTCGGCGTAACAGGCCCCATAATGACATCAACACTGGCTAATGCAGTTTTAAAATCCTCACTAATTAAGCGGCGTATTTTTTGTGCTTTTAAATAATAAGCATCGTAATACCCAGTTGATAAAGCATAAGTACCCATCAATATGCGACGCTTAACTTCTTTTCCAAAACCTTCACCACGTGAACGTGTATAAAGATCGGTTAAATCAACAGGATTCTCACAACGATAACCATAACGAACACCATCAAAGCGCGACAAATTAGCAGAACACTCTGCGGGTGCAATAACATAATAGGCAGGAATAGCTAATTTTAAATTAGGCATAGTTATGTCTATAATTTCAGCGCCAAGTCGTCGATATTCATCGAATGCAGTTGCTAATGTTGCAGCGACATTTTCATCTAAACCTTCACCAAAGAATTCTTTAGGTAAACCAATTTTCAAACCCGCTAAGGATTTATTTAAGCCTGCTCGATAATCAGGAACAGGTACATCAACACTGGTTGAGTCTTTTTCATCAAAACCTGCCATAGTTTGTAACACAATCGCGGCGTCTTCAGCGTTGCGTGTCATCGGACCGCCTTGATCCAAGCTAGAGGCATAAGCAATCATGCCATAGCGAGACACCCGACCGTAAGTGGGTTTTAATCCGGTAATGCCACATAAAGCCGCAGGCTGACGAATAGATCCACCTGTATCTGTGCCCGTTGCACAAGCCGCTAATCTTGCAGAAACAGCAGCAGCTGAACCACCTGACGAACCACCTGGAACACTATTTAAATTCCAAGGATTTCTAACAGCACCAAAATAACTGGTTTCATTAGAAGAACCCATCGCAAACTCATCCATATTAAGTTTACCTAACATGATTGCGCCAGCCTGATTAAACTTATCTACCACGGTTGCATTATAGGGTGCGCTAAAATTTGCCAACATTTTAGAGCCACATGTTGTCATTACATCCTGAGTACAAAAAATATCTTTTTGAGCAATGGGAATTCCGGTTAATAGATCAGCCGTGCCGTTAGCTAATCGCTGATCTGCAACTTTAGCTTGAGCCATAGCCAATTCCGGAGTCACTGTAATATAAGCATTGAGTTGTTGATGCTGATTTATTCGATCCAAAAATAACTGGGTTAGCTCTACACTGGAATAGGTCTTTGCTTGTAAACCTAAACTTAATTCTGCGAGTGTTTTATTATGCATGAAGTATCCTTCCCTTATTCAATCACTTTAGGAACTAAATAAAGTCCCGCTTCAACTTGTGGCGCTATCGCCTGAAATGCTTCTCGATGATTTAATTCCGTGACCTTATCAACTCTTAGGCGCTGTGCTTGATCCATAGGATGTGCCATTGGCTCAACATCATCAGTATTAACTTCACTCATACGGGTCATTAAATCAAGCATGCCCGATAAATCGTTGGCATAAGCGGCTACATCTTGTTTATCGATACCCAATCGCGCTAGGTGCGCAATTTTATTTACCTCATCCGCAGTTAATGACATCTTGTCTCCTTGGTTTAATTTAAAACAGATTAACGATCAATAAATTATTTATCGTAGGCAGATATTAGATAGTTGCACACAAAAACCAATAGAGTTACTGTCGAAACAAAACACAATGTTGCATGCGCATTAAGTTTCATCTTGTTTGATCTTGTGTCGCTGATCTTTGCCGCGTATATTACTACAAATATCCCAGTTATATCTTGCTTAAATACCCACTTGATTGATACAGTATCGCTATTAAATCCCAAAAATATTGTTTATAAGGAAACAGCTAAAAATGTTCAAACGAATTCGCGGTCTTTTCTCCAATGATCTTTCGATAGACCTCGGCACTACTAATACATTGATCTATATTCCAGGACAAGGACTAGTCCTCAATGAACCTTCAGTAGTTGCCATTAAGGATGATAAAATTCGTGGTTCAAAAACAATTGCTGCAGTAGGCGCTGACGCCAAACAAATGTTAGGACGTACCCCAGGCAATATCACTGCAATTCGTCCTTTAAAAGATGGTGTTATTGCTGATTTTGCCATCACCGAACGTATGCTACGATTTTTTATAGAAAAAGTTCATAAGAAAAATAGATGGTTACGACCTAGTCCACGCATTCTTATTTGCGTTCCTTGTGGATCAACTCAAGTTGAAAGACGCGCTATTAGAGAATCAGCAGCCATGGCTGGTGCCCGTGAAGTTTACCTTATTGAAGAACCTATATCAGCAGCAGTTGGCGCAGGCTTACCCGTTGATCAGGCCAGCGGCTCCATGGTTCTAGATATTGGAGGCGGGACATCAGAGGTCGCCATTATTTCTCTTAACGGCACAGTTTACTCAAATTCAGTACGTATAGGTGGTGATCGCTTTGATGAAGCTATTATCAATTACGTACGTAGAAATTATGGCATGCTGATAGGTGAAACCACCGCAGAAAGAATTAAAATTGAAATAGGTACCGCTTACCCAGCAAATGAAGTTAAAGAAATTGAAGTTAAAGGCAGAAATTTAACAGAAGGTGTTCCTCGCAGCTTTACCGTAAACAGTAATGAAGTTTTGGAAGCCTTACAAGAACCTCTTTCAGGCATAGTTAGAGCTGTAAAAGTTGCACTCGAACAAACACCACCTGAGCTAGGCTCTGATGTTGCAACTCGAGGCATATATTTAACGGGTGGCGGCGCTTTATTAAAAAACATTGATTTATTAATTTCTGAAGAAACCGGACTCCCTGTACATGTTGCTGACGACCCTCTTACTTGTGTTGCTAGAGGTGGCGGCATGATTTTAGAAATGCTAAATAAAAAAGGTCTTTCAAACTTCTCTTTAGAATAACTTTATTATTAGGATAGCCTTTTCAGCTTAGGTTCAAATCTTACTCCTTACTAAAAGTTTAATACCTTTTTGTAAGGAGTAATTAAAGTTACAATCACATTAGAGTCACCGCACTACTTCGAGGCATCAGCTATAAAACTTATATTTGCCACCGGCCCCTCTATCAATACCCGCTTACTGGTAGCCGTACTCGCATCAATTACATTATTGGTATTCGAACAAAAAAGCCCTAGCATTAATACTCTCCGCAGCACGTTATCGTTTTTTGTCGATCCTTTAAAATACTTGGTTGATTTACCTTCGTATGTGATCGAACAAACATCTGAATCTATCAACTCTTACCAAAGCTTAAAACAAGAAAATAAAAACTTGCGTGAAGAACAGCTAACACATCAAGCAAGATTACTTAAATTCTCAGCTTTAGAAAAAGAAAACATTCGATTAAGGGCACTGCTGGAAAATTCATTTAAATTAGGTGAACAAGTATTAGTTGCAGAATTGTTATCTGTGAACATGGCACCCTACGAACATATTGTTGTCGTTAATAAAGGCACCCGTTTTGGCGTTCATCCTCAGCAACCTGTTTTAGATGCCAATGGTGTTGTTGGCCAAGTTTTTCGCGCCCTACCCATGACATCAGAAATAATGCTAATTACCGACCCTAATCACGCCATTCCAGTTCAAGTGAATCGCAACGGATTACTCACTATCGCCGTAGGTAGCGGCCAAATAAATAAGTTAATTCTGCCTTTTTTACCTAGCAATGCTGATATACACCCCGGAGACTTACTCATTACTTCAGGCTTAGGTGGAAATTTTCCACATGGTTATCCTGTTGGCGTTGTTGATGAGTTTACGCCACAACCTAACAAAGCATTTACAACCATTACCGCCACACCTAAGGCCTTATTAGACCGAAATCGCGAATTAATGATAGTTTGGAGTAAATCGACACCTGTACCACTAATTTCTAAGCCAACAGAAAAAGATAACGAGCCTACTAGCCATGAAAGTAAATAACACCTCTGGTCTCCTTAGAATTATAGTGACTTTAGGGCTAGCCATGTGCTTACGGATACTACCTTTACCGGCAAATCTAGCAACTTTCAATCCTGACTGGGTATTGATTGCATTAATATATTGGTCACTTACTCTCCCTGAACGTGTCGGTATTTTTCATGCATGGACTTTTGGTTTATTAACTGATGTTTTAACAGGGAGACTACTAGGACAATATGCTTTAGCTTATACTCTGGTGATCTATATATGCCTTAACCTACACAAAAGATTACGACACTTCCCTTTGCCGCAACAAGGCCTATTTATCTTCTTTTGCTTATTGTTGTCACAATTATTATTATTCTTCATCAAAAATATTCAACACCCGGCACAATTGCACGCATCCTTCTGGCTGCCTGTATTTAGCGGTACGATGGTGTGGCCAATTGTCTATGGTATCTTACGATTTGTTCGCTTGCCACAACGCATGAGATAAAAGAATAGCATCCATGTATACCATCAAAGACCATTCTTTAGAAAACCGTTTATTCCTAAATCGTATTGTTACCTCTTTCTTCGTTATTATCCTTTTAACCTCGGGGTTGATTGTTAGGCTTATATACTTACAAATAGTAGGTAACGAACATTACTCCTCATTAGCAAAAGACAATAGCGTAAAGATCGTTCCATTAGTACCTACTCGAGGCATGATTTATGATCGTCACGGCAATGTGCTCGCTGAAAACACCCCCTCTTATAGCTTAGAACTCATCCCTGAGCAAATCAGCAATATCGATGAAACCTTATTAAGCCTACAAACTCTTCTTGCAATACCTAATGATAAAATCGAACTATTTCAAAAATTACGTAAGCGTCAAAAACGTTTTGTAAGTACGCCATTATTATTAAGCATGAATGATGAGGAGCTTGCAAAATTTGCTGTAGCAAGACCTTATTTTCCAGGAGTTGACATACATACTCACTTGGTGCGCCACTATCCCTACAGTGATCTAACTGCACATGTTATAGGCTATGTCAGTCGCATTAATGAATCAGAACTCAAAGATTTACCTATTTCAGAATATAGAGGTTCAACACATATTGGTAAATTAGGCATAGAAAGCTCATATGAAAATGATCTACATGGAAAAACTGGATATGCAGAAATAGAAACGAATGTACAAGCGCGATTACTAAACACTTTAAACGAAGTCAATCCTGAGCCTGGTGGAGATCTTTATTTAACACTAGATATTAATTTGCAAAAAACTGCTTATGACGCGCTTAATGGTTTTAACGGAGCAGTCGTAGCAATAGATATTAAAACAGGTGGTGTTTTAGTGTTTGTCAGTCGCCCAGGCTTTGACCCAAATCCATTTGTGGTCGGCATTTCTAATGAAACTTATCAAGCACTACAAACATCAGAAAACCAACCTCTTTACAATCGAGCTTTACGAGGACTTTACCCGCCTGGCTCTACTGTCAAACCATTCGTAGCATTAGCAGGACTTGAGTTCGAAGCAATCAGCCCTGAACAACAATTATTCTGCCCCGGTTACTATCAATTACCTGGAGTTGACCACCAATACCGTGATTGGAAAAAAGGTGGCCATGGTTCAGTAGATTTAAATCAAGCAATTACCGAATCTTGTGATGTGTATTTTTATCGACTGGCCTCTATGCTGGGTATAGATCATATGCACAGTTTTCTTCAGCAATTTGGTTTCGGTGAAAAAACAGGCATTGATCTGATCGGTGAAAAAACAGGTCTATTACCTTCACGCGAATGGAAGCTTGCTCAAAAAAAACAATCTTGGTATCCAGGAGAAACACTTATTACTGGAATAGGCCAAGGTTATCTTCAAGTAACTCCCTTGCAACTTGCCAGAGCCACTGCAACTTTAGCAAACCAAGGACATGTTGTAACACCTTTTCTGGTTGATAAAATAGTTAGAGCTCATGAAACCAGTCCCGGCCCAGAAACACACAAAGACACCATAACTCTTAAACAAGAAAACGTAAATACGGTCATTGATGGCATGATCAATGTCATACACAGTGCAAGAGGAACCGCTAAAGGCATCAATACCCATATTAATTATCAAATTGCTGGTAAAACGGGTACCGCTCAGGTTTTAGGCATTAAACAAAACGCCAAATACAATGAAAATAGCATCGATTTTAAGTTTCGTGATCACGCGCTTTTTGTATCATTTGCACCTGCCAACGATCCTAAAATAGCGGTGGCTGTTATCGTTGAAAATGGAGGGCACGGCGGCTCAGTAGCCGCACCAATTGCTGGCCAAGTCATCAAGCAATTCTTAAAGGATAATAATGAAAACTGAAACCCGCCACGAGCATTTTGAACCACCCTCACTATTAGGGACTATCCTTAGAAAATTGCATATAGATATTCCCCTATTTATTGGCTTATTGCTGGCCTCATTATTAAGTTTTGTTATTCTTTATAGTGCCGGCAGTCAAGATATGGATGTAATCATTAGACAAGCTCAACGCGTCGGATTAGCTTTTCTTTTAATGACTATTATCGCTCATATCGACCCCTATCAATTCAAACGCTATTCAACACTGCTTTTTGGACTGGGTATTTTATTACTGATTGCAGTGCTCATTATGGGTCAAATTGGCAAAGGCGCACAACGTTGGTTGGAACTCGGTTTATTTAGATTCCAACCCTCTGAAATGATTAAGCTGACCACACCGATGATGATTGCTTGGTATCTTGCCGAGCACCCAATGCCTCCCAAACAAAAGCATCTTATCGTGGCTGGCTTATTAATAATAATACCTACTTTATTAATTGCTAAACAACCTGATTTAGGCACTGCACTCTTGGTTTTTAGTTCTGGAGCCGCTGTACTGTTTTTCGCTGGTCTGTCTTGGATTTTTATTGCAGCTATCATAACTACCTTATCTGCGTTAACACCCATTTTATGGCATTTTATGCACGATTATCAGAGAGATAGAGTACTGACATTCTTAAATCCAGAAGCCGATCCTCTAGGCCGAGGTTACCACATCATACAATCAAAAATTGCAATCGGATCGGGCGGCATTTATGGCAAAGGCTGGCTGGGAAGCACCCAATCTGAATTAGATTTTTTACCAGAAAGCTCTACCGACTTCATTTTTGCAGTATTTGCAGAGGAGTTTGGCTTATTTGGAGGACTCTCATTATTAACACTTTATCTACTCATCATTACTCGTTGCCTTTATATCGCAAGCCAAGCCCAAGATTCATATAATCGATTATTAGCTAGCAGCCTTTCTTTAACTTTTTTTGTTTATGTGTTTGTCAATATAGGCATGGTCATAGGAATACTTCCAGTCGTTGGCGTACCTTTACCTTTAATTAGTTATGGCGGCACCTCTATAGTGACCCTGCTATCTGGCTTCGGTATCTTAATGTCTATACATACCCATAAAAAATTTCGTTAAAACTCTTCATATCCAACATAACACTGCCCTTCCCACTATTTAGCTTTTATATAGTCGGGTTAGCGATAGAGACTGTGAAAGTATTGTGATTTTAGCTTCCCCCTTTGTAAAAGGGGGACTGAGGGGGATTTTTGTGTTATAGGCTACTAATATTCAATGATTGTTTTTAATAGACCCAATCTCCACTAACCCCTCTTTGCTAAAGAGGGAAAATGAAAATAATACTTTCACAGCCACTATGGCTAAACCAGCTTACCTACTTATTCGACAGGCTTTGAGAATTTACAAGGCGAACTTGTCGCCACTCAGACGTTCTTCTTTATTCCAATTCTTAAGTTAATAGCAGCCTCTTAAAGCATAGTTAACTTAATAATTACCTTACTTCATTCCCCTTTTATTTAGGTTCTATTTATTGGAATTTGTAACTCATGAGCCTAGATACAATAGAGCCTGAGATATAAAAACAACGAATTCCCAGTAATCGGAGCATGAAGACAATAATATTTCAAATTGATATTATCCGATGGACTTAAGCTGGACTTAAGACAAGGCGAGTTAAAATTTATTCAACTTAAAAACAATGAGGCCAATTCCTTCTTTAATCACTAAAGTAAAACTACTTACTTTTGAGCAACCATTAGGGCAAAGACCCACTAATGAACTCTGGGCGGGTTTAGACAAATTAATGTCATAACTCGTTACAACCATAGCCCTTATATGCTATGGCGGTATACCAATTAAGTCAGTCTATTTTAAATAAAAAAGGCGGTAACCATGAATAAAATAATAATAGCAACCTTAGTTCTTACCTTGTTTGGCTGTTCAACAGATCAAATTAAAAGCGCCAGAACCACGGACATAACTCCAGAAGATTCAGCTGTATTAAGACAGCATACAAAACTAAACACCAACATTGCTGGTGATCAAAACTCTGAAGACAACCTTTTACCTCGCATTAGCCGATATCTAAAGCAAGGTATAGCTTCTTGGTATGGGCCTGGTTTTCACGGTAAAAAAACAGCTACTGGCGAAATATTTGATATGTATGCCATGACTGCTGCACACAAAACACTTCCAATTCCCTCTTACGCTCAAATCACTAACTTAACTAATCATCGCAGCATTATTGTCAGAATTAATGATAGAGGTCCTTTTGTCGGTAATAAAGAAGTCGATTTATCCTATGCTGCTGCAAAAAATCTAGATTTGGGTGAAGGTAATTCAAGTGCTATTGAAATCAAAGCAATATCCCCAAAACAAGCGTTACCAAAAATTCAACAACTAGCCGCAACTCAAGCAAAGCAAGTTTTTCTTCAAGTGGGCAGCTTTGGAACGGCTAAAAAAGCTTTAGAACTTAAGAATAAAATTGCTGCTAGCAATTTACCCTCAGCAAAAATCCTTTCATCTACCTATAAAAAATCAACTTTATATAAGGTACAAATAGGTCCAATTAAATCAACTGTTAATGCTAATGAACTTAACCAACAACTGGCAGAAATTGGCATATTTGACACACAATTTGTTACTGAATCCAACCTATCACAAAGCACGCGTGTTACAATGTAAGCTAAAATATTGTTTACCTGTCACATTAAAGAGCAATGCATCCTTTTAATAAATACTACTTAATTTGGTTTTTCAGCTTATTCATTACCTTTTCTCAAGCACACGCTCAAGAAAATGAAATCACAACTCCCTCAGCACCTACTATTGCTGCAAGCGCCTACTTACTAGAAGACTTCCACACTGGCAAAGTCTTAGCAGAAAGTAATGCCGACGCAAGACTTGCACCCGCAAGTCTTACCAAAATCATGACTGTCTATGTTGTCTTCAAAGAACTCAGCAACGGCCATTTACACTTAGACGATACCGTAACTATTAGTGAAAAAGCCTGGAAAACCTCTGGTTCTCGCATGTTTTTAGAACTTGGAAATCAAGTTAAAATTGTAGATTTGTTACATGGCGTTATTATTCAATCAGGCAATGATGCAAGTGTAGCCCTTGCCGAGCATGTCGCAGGAGATGAAACAACCTTTGCTGACATGATGAACCAACATGCCGCACGTTTGGGAATGAATAACAGTCATTTTAAAAATAGTGATGGCTTACCTAATCCAGATCATTACAGCAGTGCGCGTGACCTAGCAATACTCACGGCTGCCTTAATCAAAGAATTTCCTGAATACTATCCTTGGTTCTCACAAAAAGAATTCACTTACAATAAAATTACCCAGCAAAATCGCAACAAACTTCTTTCTCGAGATGATTCAGTAGACGGCGTTAAAACCGGCTTTACTGATGATGCAGGTTATTGCTTAGTTGCCTCGGCGCTTAGAGAAGACATGCGCCTTATTTCTGTCGTAATGGGCACAAAAAGTGCCATCGCTAGAGCTAACGAGAATCAAACCTTAATTAATTTCGGCTTTCGATTTTATGAATCACACCGCTTATACGAAGGCAATAAGCCACTCAATGAAGCTAGAATTTGGAAAGGTGCCAATAAGACTATTCCTTTAGGTCTTACAGAAGACCTATACGTCACTATTCCACGCCGCCTTTATTCAGACCTCAAAGCTGTAGTTAATATTGATAAAAAAATAATTGCTCCTATCGCAGAACATACAAAACTAGGTACCGTTAGAGTCTCACTTAAAGATGAACTTATCATCGAAAAAGACTTGGTTAGCTTACAAGCCATTGATAAGGGCAATATGTTTCAACGCGTAATCGATAGCGCTCTGTTAATGATGGAGAAATCTGATAATGGAAAATAAGATAGTTTATTTAAACGGTGATTATATCCCACTGAATGAAGCAAAAGTTTCAGTTTTAGATCGTGGATTTTTATTTGGTGATGGCGTTTATGAAGTCATACCAGCTTATTCTGGACATTTATTTCATTTCCAAGATCATTTACAACGTCTAGAAAATAGCTTAGACGGGATAAGACTCGCTAATCCACATAGTCGCGAGCAATGGTTAGAAATTCTAATTCCACTATTAAATCCGCAATTCGATCAATATATTTACTTGCAAGTTACTCGTGGCGTTGCAACAAAAAGAGATCATGCTTTCCCTGAAAACATAGAGGCAACTGTTTTTGCCATGTGCTCAAATATTATCCCCTTTGCAGGCTTGAATCATGGCGTTAAAGCTATCAGTTTAGATGATAGTCGCTGGCAATTTTGCAATATCAAAGCCATTACCCTACTTGGCAATATTTTGCACCGACAAGAAGCGATAGACAATGGATGTGCAGAAGCCTTATTGGTAAAAGACGGTTATGTGGTTGAAGGTGCAGCAAGTAACGTATTCGCAGTGATTGATGATGTCCTTATTACCCCAGCCAAAAGCAATAGCATTTTACCCGGCATCACTCGAGACGTGATATTAGACATCGCTAGAAAAAATGACATCCCTTGTAGAGAAGATAACATTTCTTTCGCGGCTATTCAGACAGCGAGTGAAATTTGGGTGACTAGCTCGACACGTGAAATAATCCCTGTGGTAGAGCTAGACTCTAAACTAGTAGGTGATGGCAAGCCAGGTTCCGTATGGCATATAGTCAATCATTTATTTCAAGCTTATAAAAAATCTCTACTATGACTGAAGAAACGCTTTTTGAATTCCCCTGCCCATTCCCCATTAAAGCCATGGGCAAATCAGATGCTGAACTTGATTTAATCGTAATAGATATTGTTCGGCGCCACGCTCCAGAAATTACTGCAGATTCTGTGAATTCTCGCCCTAGCAAAGATGGTAATTTCATGGCAATTACGGTGATCATTGAAGCTAACAGCAAACAACAGTTAGATGCTATATACCAAGATTTAACCGATCACCCTCATGTATTAATGGCTCTGTAATAAGTAAGCTTAATTTAATACCTAGTCCATTCGCTCATGATAATAAGTGACCTAGGGTTGCAGGATTACACCACCACTTGGCAAAATATGCAGCGTTATACCGAAGAGCGCTGTAGCGATTATTCAGACCAGCTTTGGATCGTAGAACACAATCCTGTTTACACCTTGGGTTTAAATGGTAAAACTGAACACCTACTCAATGTTGGCAATATTCCAGTCATTCAATCAGATCGGGGTGGGCAAGTTACGTATCATGGCCCAGGTCAATTAGTCATCTATACTTTATTTGATATAAAGCGCCTAGAACTCAATATACGTGAACTTGTCAGCTTATTAGAATGCTCTATGATTAACACACTAGCAGAATTGGGTATTTCTGCTAATGCCAAAATTGATGCTCCAGGTGTTTATGTTGAAGGGAAAAAGATTGGCTCCATTGGTTTAAGAATTAAAAAAAACTGCAGCTATCATGGCCTTAGTTTAAACAACAACATGGACTTAAAACCCTTTGACCATATCAACACCTGCGGCTATTCTGACCTTAAAGTCACACAAATCTCTGACTTAGGTGTTAATATTGGCACTGATCTACTTGCAAATTCCCTAGTCAGCACCATTACATCGACATTATCAAAATGACCATACAAGCCCCTTCCCGCTCAACACCAGAATCTCATCAACGTAGCGCAGAAAAACTAGCTCGTATACCCATAAAAGTTGAGCCGTCTGATAACGTTTTGAGAAAACCCGAGTGGATACGAGTCAAGTTATCTGCCAGCAATGAAGTTACAAAAATCAAAGAACTATTACGCGAACACAAACTACATACCGTTTGTGAAGAAGCGGCCTGTCCTAATCTTAGCGAATGTTTTCAACACGGCACAGCCACCTTTATGATTATGGGCGACTTATGTACCCGCCGCTGCCCTTTTTGTGATGTAGCACATGGCAAACCATTAGCACTGGACGCCAATGAACCACAAAGCCTAGCTGATGCGATTAAAGCCATGGCCTTAAAATATGTAGTGATTACTTCCGTCGATCGTGATGACTTAAGAGATGGTGGTGCAGGACATTTCGCAGATTGCATCAAGAAAATACGCCTACAAACCCCCTCCACCAAAATTGAAATCTTAGTACCTGATTTTCGAGGCCGTATCGATAAAGCGATAGCAATACTCGCGGAACAACCTTGTGATGTTTTTAACCATAACTTAGAAACGGTGCCTAGACTTTATAAACAAGTCCGTCCAGGTGCTGATTATCATGGTTCCTTAGATTTGTTACGAAAATACAGTATTGCCCAACCCAATATTCCAACAAAATCAGGCCTCATGCTGGGTGTTGGTGAAGAGCAAGAAGAAGTGCATCAAGTCATGAGAGACTTAATAGCAAATGGTTGTTCAATGCTTACTTTAGGTCAATATCTTCAACCCACTAAGTCGCATTTACCGGTATTGAGCTATATTACTCCAGAACAATTTGATGACTATGCCGTGGTAGCAAAACAATTAGGCTTTAAGCAAGTTGCTAGCGCACCCATGGTTAGATCGTCTTACCATGCCGACCTACAGGCTCAAACGATTATTTAAACTAAGATTAGAATAGGATGCGCTGAAGAAAGTGAAGCGCATCCTAATATCCCCGCTTTTAAGTTACAGACTGGGGAAAAGAAATTTATCTTCAGTGGCAAATAAGCTAAACCCATTTAGGAAAGTTAATGTAATAGAGCTTATTTTATAAGGGCGTATGCAATACGCCCCTACTTTTATAAGGGCGTATGCAATACGCCCCTACGGTGGCAACAACTACTCTTTAGGTAATTGCAATTCAGCAGTCATATTCCAATCAGAAAAAGGAAATGGTTTCGTCTCGGTATTGAAGGTCAAAAACAGTAATATATGATAGGTATAAACAGATAGACTACGACCAAAGTTTAAAATATTGGGATTTGTTTTACCTGTTAATAAAGTGGAAGCGACCTGCAATAGAATCACAAACCACAGTGTCATCCTGACCAATGAACCAATAGCAGTAAAAATAAGCATAAAGAAAATTCGCTTCCAAGTACCCAACTGCGTCAAATTATAATTAATTTGCTCATCCATCAACACTTAACCCCTATTCATAATGTCACGTAAATCGAGTGCTGCAGCATTAGCCCTAGATATATAATTTGCCATAGTTAATGAATAGTTAGCAAATAAACCATAACCACTACCATCTAAAATCATCGGGCTTAAAATTGGCGTCAAAGCATTTTCCATCGCCTTAATCATAATATCAACGGTACGCATAGCACGTTTATCTAACAAAATATCGGCGAAATCGTGTTTAATCGCCCTGAGTATATGCAATAAAGCCCAACTAGCTCCACGAGCTTCATAGAAAATATCGTCTATCTCTAGCCAAGATACTTTAGTAATGGGCGTACCTTTTTCATCAGCGGCTAATTTCTCAATATCAGAAAGCCCTGGGCCATAATTTCCACCCGCACTATTAGCCGTTAAACGAGTAGATAATCCACCTAAACGCTTAATAACGACCTCGGTGTACTGCCATAAATTATCAGCCCTAGAATAAAACTGAGCTTTTTTAACAGGGCCACCATATTTTTGCAAACGCGTCATATATTTATGTAAAGCCTCTATACCTTTTTGATATTCAGCTTCGGTTGACGGTAAAGCCCAGGAATTATGTTCATAATAAAAATAAGGCTCTGCAATTGCTAAATCAGGATCTTCTGCTGATTGTGATTGATCCCTAGCAAAGTGGTTTCTAAGTGCAGTTGTCGCATCGCGCAACATAACCAAAGCACCATATTCCCAATTTGATATGTTATCTAGAAATACACCAGGAGGTGCAACGTCATTAGTAATATAACCGCCACTCTTATGCAAAAGAACCTCGGCGATATGAGCCAAGGTGTTCGTATAGACATAACCGATAGGCATCTCAGAAATATCAAGCTCTTCGGCAGGCTTATGCCCCTCTTCTGCTGACTTATGTGCTTCTTCCGCAGGTGCAGAGCCATGACCACCGCCATGACCACCATGTTCACTTTCTAATTTTGATTCTTCTGATCGTTTGTGAGCCTCTTCTAATATATTAAACTGACCAGGTTCACTACCCCACCAAGCACCCAATATTAGAAGCACAATGAGAACCACCAAGGTAAGCATACCAAAGCCCCAAAGTATCCCTTTAGATTTTCCTTCATCCAATGTATCGCTTGCTGCCATTTCCGCTATCCTGTATTAAGGTTATCTCTGATAAAAACAGACTACTTTTATATAAAAAATAGGTGACATGTTAGCAGATTTTTAATGTTTTTGCCTAACAAGGCAATGCTATTCTGGTTTTTTTTTTGCTCGTGGATGGGCATTATCGTAGACCTCAGCTAAATGCTGGAAATCAAGATGGGTATATATCTGTGTTGTCGAAATATTACTATGTCCAAGCAACTCCTGCACAGCCCTTAAATCCTGACTCGCCTCAAGCAAATGACTAGCAAAAGAATGCCTAAGCATATGGGGATGAATGTGCTCTGCAATGCCTTTTTTCTTGCACCACAACTCTAAGCGCAACTCGATACTTCGTTGACCAAGACGTTTTCCTGTCGACGTTATAAATAAAGCCGACTCAGTAGTGGCTGATTTTATTCGTTGTTGCAACCAAAGATTAATGGCTCCTATTGCTTTGGTTCCTACAGGTAATAATCTTGACTTTCCACCTTTCCCTGAACGGACTACTAAAGATTGATCTTGCAAATCAACATCTTCAACATTAAGAGCCGCCAATTCACTTAAGCGCAGACCTGACGAGTAAAACAGCTCAAACATAGCCAAATCTCTCACTTCAAGTATTGAACTACTTCCTGCCTCTAACAAGCCTTTAACTTGATCAACATCCATTGTTTTAGGTAATTTCTTGATTTGTTTAGGGGCTTTTACATATTGAGCTGGATTAATCTCTGCACATCTTTGTTTCAACAAATAACCATAAAAACTGCGTATGGCTGACAACTCTCTTTGCAGACTACTACTGCCTATACCTTGTCGATGCCTACTGGCTATATGAGACCTAATATCATTCTGCGTAACTGCCGACCATTGCTCTATAGCTTTACTGCTACAAAAATTTTGTAAACGGCGAATGTCTCTTTGATAATTTGCAACCGTATGGCTAGAAGAGCGTTTTTCTACTGTCAATTGCTCTAAAAAATTGACTAACAACGACTCCTGATCAGCCAACATTCGCTTTATTTAACAGAGCAATAAATCGAGTACCTATAATTTCACTCATCTGTGTTAAAAACAAATTCCCCATACTATGATGAAACCTATCTTCATTTCGACTGCCAATCGCCAAAATACCATCAAGTTCCGTAAAGTTCATCGGGATGATGGCACAAGACTTTACTTCAGTTGCCGCATCACCAAACAAAACTTTAGCTTGAGCTAAAGTAGCCCGACCACATTTAGGTTGATTGCTAGCCAATACCTTTAAAAAAGGTTTTAAATTCTCACTGTTTGGTTCTATAAACAAATTACTAATACTTGGATTAGTAACCTCTTTAACTATACGTACAGCCACAAAATCAGTTAGAAAATATTCTGCCATAACAATATTAAGATTAGTGACGACCTCTGCAAGTGTTGATGCCTCAAGCAAAGCCAATGTTAGCTTGTGCATACGAATAAAAGAAGCATCGTTATTTCTTGCAATCTCTAATAATTCATTGAGTTGATATTCTAAATCTTGATGCTTAGTCCTTAGTAACTCAACTTGCTTGAGTATTAAAGAAGTTGCTGTGCCACTCGGATGAGGAATATTCAAATCTTCTAATAGATTTAAATGCTCATGGAAAAAATCGGGATATTGTTGTAAGTATTCTGCGACTTGATCTGCACTTACTTGGGTACTTTTCTTACTCATAAATCAATAATTCCATCAAAAACAGAGCTCGCTGATCCAGTCATTAATACGGCCTCACCTCGCCCTGCCCAATTGATAACTAACTGACCACCAGGCAATTCAACATTAACCTCTGGGTCTAGACAATTTTGTAAAACACCTATGACTACAGCGCCACAAGCACCGCTACCGCAAGCCAGCGTTTCAGCTGCTCCTCGCTCATAGACGCGCAATTTTATATGCTGACGATCAATGACTTGCATAAAGCCTATATTTGCACGCTCTGGAAATAATTCATGACTTTCTAATGCCCTACCCCACTCAGCCACTGGCGTATTGCTTACATCATCAACCACTAACACTGCATGAGGATTACCCATTGAAACTGCAGCAAAAACATGCTTAACACCATTAATAGTCACTTCATAATTCAAAGCTTCGTGTGCAAAAAGCAACGGAATTTCTGAAGGTAAATGCTTAGGAACCCCCATATTGACAGTAATTAAATCATCGTCAGTAAAGCTCAAAATCAATTGACCGGCATTGGTATCCACGCAAATATCATTTTGATCTGATAAGTCTTTATCGCGAACGAATCTAGCAAAGCATCTTGCACCATTGCCACATTGAGAAACTTCACTACCATCGGCATTAAAAATTCTATATTTGAAAGCAGCATTTGCACTAACTGGTTTTTCAACCAGCAAAAGCTGATCAAAGCCAATACCAAAATGCCTGTCAGCCATAAAACGAATTTGTTCAGCACTTAAATTAATGACTTGATTAATGGCATCTATCACCACAAAATCATTGCCCAAGCCCTGCATTTTAGTGAAATGTATCATGGCAATAAATGCTCACCAGACCAAAGTTGCTCAATGCTTTCTCTTTCTCTGATTAAATAGGTCTGATCACCATCAACCATAAGTTCAGGCACTCTAGGTCTAGAGTTATAATTAGAGCTCATAGAAAAGCCATAAGCACCCGATGAGCGTATCGCCAACAAATCGCCAACTGCCAACTTAAGAGCACGATTCTTACCTAGGAAATCACCGGTTTCACAAACTGGGCCAACAATATCCCATTGCAACTCAGGAGCATCACTTTCAAGCTTAACTGGAATAATCGCCTGCCATGCACTATATAATGAGGGACGAACCAGATCATTCATAGCCGCATCAACAATAGCAAAGTTCTTATGCTCGGTAGGTTTTAGATATTCAACTTGGGTTACTAAAATACCGGCATTACCGACAATTGCACGTCCTGGCTCCAATAAAATCTCAAAATCAGTCTCGCCCAAGCGTTCTAAAACCGCAGCAATATAATCAGCAGGCTCCGGCGGCTGCTCGTCGTTATAACGAATACCTAAGCCACCCCCCCAAATCCAAATGCTTTAAGTCTATACCCTCAGCTTTTAGTGCAGAGACTAAATCAAGCACTTTATCCAAGGCATCTAAAAAGGGTCGTGTTTCTGTCAATTGAGAACCAATATGACAATCGATACCGACCACCTCAATATTCGACATCTGTGTAGCGCGTTTATATTCAGCCAATGCTAGGGTAATATCGATACCAAATTTATTTTCCTTTAAGCCGGTAGAAATATAAGGATGGGTATTGGCATCGACATCTGGATTCACTCGAAAAGAAACCGGAGCAATCACACCCAGCTCACCAGCGAGTCTATTGATTCTATCCAGTTCATCGATCACTTCTACATTAAAGCAACGTATGCCTATTTTTAAGGCTGCTAAAATCTCATCTTCACGCTTACCTACCCCAGAAAATACAATTTTCTTAGGGTCGCCACCTGCAGCTAGTACTCGCTGTAACTCACCTAAAGAAACGATATCAAAGCCAGAACCTAAGCGAGCTAAAACATTAAGCAGCGCAATATTTGAATTGGCTTTTACGGCATAACAAATCAAATGAGCATGACCCGTAAAAGCCCGATCAAAAGCTAACCAATGTCGCTCCAAGGTGGCTCTTGAATAGATATAACAAGGGCTGCCATATTGAGTACAAATGTCTTGCACAGCCACATCTTCGGCATAAAGCTCGTTGTTGCGGTAATTAAAAAAATCCATATTTATTTATTTTTATCAGTCGGTGGTGATTGCGGCTCAGGAGGCACATAAATAGGCGCAGGTTTATCTGGCATATATAAAGGACCCGGCTGTCCACAAGCTATTAATAATAAGCAAGTCGTTAACAACGCTAATTTAGAGAATTTAAATGACATGATGATCGATCAATGAGGGGGAATACATTAAATAGTGATAGGTCTATAAGATGTAAATAATACCATTTTAGAATGATTAGCTGTCAATTTTAAAAACGTTAACATAAATATCCTTTGTAGGTCGGAATAAGACCATGCTAGCGCAGCGTGTGATGGCGTATCCAACCCAAGCGCAACACCTATGCCAGAAACGCTTTACTTGCTTCCGCCCCAAAGTCTTATTGCGGGCTACATGTCATTTACACGCAAAAATGCTTGGGTCGTAGGGACTTCTTGCATACGCCCCTACGTAGTTGATATCGTTCCCACAGCACAAATATCTACTTATTAGATAATATTCTCGAATAATACCGTTTTATTAAAACAAACTATACCCTTAAGCTATATCCAAGCCCAGCAAATACCAGCCATAGTATTTGCATTGAGTGTGTCTTCATGTGTCTCTCCTATAAACAGGGAATGCTTTTGTGCGGGCTTAGGCCCGCTTTTTTTATACAGGAAACACTGCAATTTAAATACCCACTCTAACAGGCATATCACACAATTAGCTTTCTACAGCAGCCTCTAACAACTATAAGGAAAAAGCTATGCCCTTACAAAATTTAGCTGATTATTTTAACGACCGCTTTGGACAGGAACATCACTCGAGTTTTCGCCCTTTTCTACTAGAAAATCAAGTGATCAGCACTCTCTTTGGACAAATCAAAATCAGCAGTCTCTTTTTACCCATACGCCTTGCTCAAAAGCCTAATGAAATTATCGGCCATGCTGCCAAACTCAAGGTATCAACTCATGAAGTTCAATACCTGTATTCAGACGAGATAGAAAACTTACTAAGTCATCGAGCTCATCAAGATAATAATTTCGAATCAATTATTGATTTTGATCGCTTATCTCGCACTACGCACATGCTTAATTATTTACCTCTAACACATTTACAGAACTCATTATTTCTTGAAGTTGATCCACGCCACATACTCGGCATTAAAAAAGATCACGGCGCTTATTTTGAAGAAGTGATCAACCATTGCGGCTTAGAAACCAAAAACATCGTCATTACTATGACTGTCAGTAGTCCTTATGCCAAACACTATCCTGCCCTCATTGCTGGACTCCTAAATTACCGGATTCGTGGTTATAAAATTGCGCTCAAGTTTGATTATGTCGCACAGGATAAACAATCGTTTGATCTTATTACCCAGCTATCACCCTATTATGTTAGCTTATCGGCTAAATCGCTTCATCAACAAAGCGATGAAACTTTAGCTAAAAAATTACGTGATTTAAATGCACGAATTGAAATAGACGGAGGACAAAGCATCCTATTGCAGATTGATCAAGATAGCGATGCAAAACTAGCAGAAAGCACCGGCTTTAATCTTGTGCAAGGATCTTTTTATGAAGACCCATCTAATTAGACCTCCCTAAAACTTTCAGGAAATAGCCTGCTGTGGCTATGAATAAGTAGATGTCGATCTAAAGCTGGAGGCCAATCGTAATGTAGGTACAGGTCGCGACCTATTCCTACGGCATAGGTATCTAAAAAATAATGGTTAGCATTCCCACGCGAGAACGAAAACATTGTGGTGAAGATCGTAGGGGCGTATTGCATACGCCCTTATAAAATATGCTCTATAACATATAGACTTTCATTAAATGTGCGTATGCAATACGCCCCTACGGTGTTTTTTATCGTTTCCACGCCGATAAGAAACCTGTTTAGATACCTATGCTCTTTAGCCATAGGTATCTGCACAATTAATTGTTAGCATTCCCAGGCGAGAACGATAACATTGTGGTAAAGATCGTAGGGGCGTATTGCATACGCCCTTATAAAATAAGCTCTATAACAATGGACTGTCGATGTTGGGCGTATGCAATACGCCCCTACGGTGTTTTTTATCGTTTCCACGCCGATAAGAAACTTGTGTAGATACCTATGCCCTCCGGAGTGACATATAACGATAATGCGATTTTCATTTTAGCTTTGGATTCAAAGCTAAAGCCTCTCCCACAAATATACTTTCACAGTCTCTAAACCCTGTATTACGAGCTTTGATTCCTGTATTGACGCCATCGATTCTTGTATGTCGAATACTAATCCCCATACTTCAACCATTGATTCTGGTATAACGAAGTCTTAATCCTGTATCGAGAATATCCATTCCGGTATCACAGACTGAAATTCCCGTATCGGAACTATAGAAACTGGTATGCTGAACCTATATTCCTGTATTGAAGCGCTTCATTGGCTAGCATAAGTGGTTTATTAGCAGAGCTAGCAAATATATACTTGATGCTCTATATCGGGCACACAAACTGTGCCCGATGCAAGATTACCTAACTAAAAATCCTTACCGCTTTGAATGCGTCTTACTGTACTAACGAGCAAATCAACTTCGTCGTGAGTGTTGTAAAACGCTAAGGAGGGACGTACTGTGCTTTCTAGACCAAAACGACGCAAAATCGGTTGTGCGCAATGGTGTCCAGTACGAACAGCAATACCCACTCGGTTTAAAGCGACACCGATATCTTGATTGCTATGCCCTGCTAGCACGAAAGATAAGACACTGGTTTTTTCTGCCGCTGTACCAATCAAACGTAAGCCAGAAATACTGCGCAGTGCCTCCATCGCATACACCAGCAATTCATGTTCATAACGGGCGATATTATCGATACCTATTTTTGACACGTATTCCAAAGCAGCGCCTAAACCGACTGCATCAGCGATATTGCCAGTACCGGCTTCAAAACGAGCGGGCACAGGTTGATAGATGATTTTATCAAAAGTCACATCTTCAATCATATTGCCGCCGCCTTGCCAAGGTGGCATGGATTCCAATAACACGGCTTTACCATACAACACACCAATACCAGTAGGACCAAAGATTTTATGTCCAGAGAACACAAACCAATCACAATCCAACGCCTGAACATCCACACGTAAATGTGACACTGACTGAGCGCCATCAAGCAGAACTTTAGCGCCAACGCGATGAGCCATGTCGATCATTACTTTAGCCGGCGTAACCGTACCTAAAGCATTAGAAACCTGCGTAAATGACACTAACTTGGTGCGCGCAGTCAGCAACTTTTGGTATTCGCCTAACAACACCTGACCATCATCATCAACAGGCACTACCCGCAAAGTCGCACCCGTTAAGTCACAAAGCTGTTTCCAAGGCACAATATTGGCATGATGCTCTAACCAAGTTACAACGATCTCATCACCCGCTTTGATATTTTGCTGACCCCAACTTTTAGCGACTAAATTGATCGCTTCCGTGGTACCACGCGCAAACACTATCTCCGATGAAGACGAGGCATTCATAAAATGCGCAACGGTATCCCTAGCTTTTTCATAAGCATCGGTAGACCTTGCCGCCAATTCATGAGCTGCACGGTGAATATTAGAATTTTCGTGTTCATAAAAATACGAAACTCTATCAATCACTGATTGCGGTTTTTGTGTAGTGGCCGCATTGTCAAACCAAACTAAAGGATGGCCATTAACCCGTTCCTTTAATATTGGAAAGTCACGGCGTACCGCTTGCACATCAAATGCCGGATGACCCGAATTAAGCGCAGGTGCATTAAAACCTTCAGATTTGATTTCATCGAGAAAATAGAATGATGAACCAGAACTAGCACTAACAGGAGTTTTTGGAGACGTTGCAAATAATTGCTGCAACTCATCTTCACCAGGCAGACCATAAGCTTTAGGTGAAAGCCCTGCAATCAAGCTAGCATCAAATCCTGAATATACCTGAGCAGGCTCTGGTATACCTGCCACATTACTAGAAAAACGCTCTGTTGCAGGCGCGTTGTCAGAAAATAATTTTTGCAACTGCGCATCAGAATCCTGTGGTCTAGGCGCAGAAAACTGTTCAACGGCATCCAAACTAGGAACACCGCTTCCAGTGAACACACGCGATACCAATAATTGCTGTAATTGGGCTTCATCAGGCAAGCCGAAATCATTGGGTAAAATGCCTGCCAGTACAGATTTATCTAAACTCGCTAAACCAGCACTGGTATTCGCTGAGTTATCAGGGAATACAGGGCTGGTATCCAAACTATCGGGTACTTGATGATAAGGAGAGGCTGACTTTGCAAAAAACTTTTGCAACACAGCATCTCCTTGAAAAGCAAAATTCTGCTGACTTGCCACTGACTCTGTAGATGACGTCAAGCCACTAGGTATCAAACTAGAGGCCTGACCCAATCTTGAGCCATCACAAGGTAAGGCAGTAAATAATTCATTAGCCAATTTTGTTATTTGCTCAATATCGGGTAAAGCGGCATGCTCAGTAAAGTCTTGCTGTGCTAAATGAGTCGGCTCAACCTTACTTGTATTCATGGTACTTGCCCACTTCGACATTTTCGAGCACGCCTAGCGCATCATCAGTCAACACCGCTATTGAGCAATACAATGAAATTAAGTAAGAGGCAATCGCTTTGTGATTGATGCCCATAAAACGCACAGAAAGTCCCATGCTAAGTTCGCCAGTCAAATTAGGTTGATAAAGACCTACCACACCTTGACGACTTTCACCGGTACGTAACAACAAAATATTACTTTTGCCATTAACAACTTTCAGCTTATCAGATGGAATGATAGGTAAGCCGCGCCAAGTCAAGAATTGTGAACCAAACATTGTGACAATAGCAGGTGGCACGCCGCGACGAGTACATTCACGACCAAAAGCGGCGATCGCTAAAGGATGCGCTAAGAAAAATCCTGGCTCCTTCCAAACGCGTGAAATCAACTCATCCATATCATCAGGTGTAGGCGCACCCGTACGTGGTTGTACTTTAAAACCCGGTGCGACATTGTTCAACAAACCATATTCAGCATTATTAATGAGCTCACTTTCTTGACGCTCTTTAATGGTTTCTATAGTTAAACGGAGTTGTTCATGAATTTGGTTATGTGGGCTACTATATAAATCAGAAATACGGGTATGCACGTCCAACACAGTATTCACTGCATTCAATCGATATTCACGACCCCATTCTTCATAATCAACGAAAGTTTGTGGCAGTTCTTTCTCATCAAGGCTAGAACAATCAACATGAAGATCACCGACATTCTTAACTTTATTGACTCTATAAATACCGGCTTCTAGTGGTTTCCATTGTAATAAATGCACCAACCAACGTGGGCTGATGGTTGATAGCATAGGGACGGTTTTGGTTGCATTGGCAAGGGTACGTGCTGCAACATCGCCTAATGCGGTATTTGCTTCATGGATATCTGACATGTTTTTTTCCTATTTTAGTGAATAATGTGTGAATAAAAATACTACGACGCTTTGGTAACATCAAAGTGTTACCAGTTGAGTTCTCATGCCAGAGCATAAGAACGATTAAAACAAAATGTTAAGTAGGTCGGGTTAGCGATAGCGTAACCCGACACATTAGGCTACGAAATGTCGGGTTACGCTGTCACTAACCCGACCTAGCTATAAACAGAAATTAGTCAGCCAGTTGTAGCTTTAAAAAACAATTAATCAGATCGCTATCGCGATTAATTTTTAATCGGGTAATCGAACCCGAGGGCGCACAACCATTGACTTAAGTATTTGTAGATGCAATCAATCCTTTACTTAATGGCAGTGACCCGAGGGCGAATTACTTTCTTTTGCGCAGCCTTTAGAAAATATCCAAAGAAAAGGCTGTTCGATTGCCTCTACTTCGTTACATCAATACATAATCGACTTAATTAAATACCACCGCCATCAATAAACAATTCACTGCGCGTACTGGCCTGGGTGATATTGCTGAAGGGTGCTACGCTATGAGTTAACCAGACATTTCCACCTATGGTTGAGCCAGTGCCTATGGTGATACGTCCTAAAATGGTTGCACCTGCATAAATGACCACATCATCTTCAACGATAGGGTGCCTTGCATTCCCTTTAACCAACATGCCGTTATCATCTTTCTGAAAACGTTTAGCACCTAATGTAACCGCTTGATAGACACGCACACGCTTACCTATGATGGCGGTTTCACCGATAACAACACCTGTGCCGTGATCTATAAAAAAACTTTGATCGATAGTCGCACCGGGATGAATATCAATACCCGTAGCTGAATGCGCTAACTCTGAAATCATCCGAGCGACCAGTGGCGCACCCAATTGATATAAAACATGAGCAAAACGATGATGCAAAATAGAGGTAATGCCAGGATAACAAACTAGAACTTCATCAGGACTGCGCGCAGCCGGATCACCTTGGTAAGCCGATTGTATATCCGTGTCTAATAACGCTCTTATTTCAGGTAAACGCTTTACAAATTCAGCTGTAATTGCAACGGATTGCTCATAAGCACCATCATCTGGCTCCGCATGACCCGAAACAAATTGCAATTCACGGCGGATTTGTTTGTGAAGTTCACGGCACAGCGTATCGAGAGTCAATCCGACAAAATAATCAATACCTTCATCATTTAAATCTGGCGAGCCCAAGCGATTAGGGAACAGCACGGCACCCAATCCGTCGATGATGACTTGTAATTCTTTTCGCGAAGGTAACTTAGGTGGACTATCTTTGCGCTGCCTAATTTCTAAAGATTGCTCACGCAACTCACGGAGTTTGATGACCAATTCATCAATGCCAAAATCGTGTTTGATAGCGTGAAAACTTAAATTATTCATGCTGTGCATACCTGAGGAGTAACCCCCATAAATTGCACGCTGTCTTGGTTTCCTTGTGACATCCAAGTTCCTTTGTTTTTATTCGTCATACGTTTTATTTCTGAGCAAGATATAAGTATTAAGAAACTACTCAATTCGTAGTAATACCTATGCCGTAACTATGAACTACAGTCTCGACTACAAACTTCAATGAATTAGTAAAATTTTGGCCAAAAAAAAGCCAGTGGCCCTAAGGCGCACTGGCTTCCGGTTATCCGGTCAGCTTATAAATTTTAGTAAAAATACGTTAGAAACTAGTTGTTGTCAAGTTCAAGAGAAATGACAACTTGCACATCTATCGTTTAATTATCGTATGGCACTTCATTAGAATGCTTAGTTTTCATTAGCAACCGCTAAAAATAAAAACTCTATAGTAATAGTATTCATGCTTAGCAACTTATGGAAAGGTATAGGACTGCGAATAGCCAACCCTAAGTATTATCTTAGACTTGTATAAAACTACTTAATCTTTACGATGACTTTTTTATGCTAAACAACAACATTGATTTAAGCAGGCTTTTGATTAGTTTTTAGTGCTGATATAAGCTTAACTAAAAGCATTAAAGCATAGAACAACCCAGCATACAGCATTACAGAACTAACATAAGGCATATAAAACTGAGTAACACGTCCCGCGTACTGACTCAAAGTTAAGTCGTCAAATAAACCCGCGAATAAATAAAAGCTGTAATTTGAAATACCGAAGGCAACACTAGCCGAAACCCATACAGCGCTAAGTTGAATGCTTAATGAACTTAAACTTAATGATTTAAATTTCGCACAATATTGACCGGCAAAAAACATAACACTATAAGTAGGGATCAAAAATACATAAGCCGGCGAGAGACAGTAACTACTCGTTCCATTTTGAATAGCAGCCACATCAATTAAAGCCGCCAGGGCCAATAGAAATAATAACAAAGCTTTTTTACGAAAAAGACCAGCAAAAAAGAACACGGCTAAAGAGGCATCTGGAAGATGCAAAGCACCACCAAAATGTTCAAATCGCGTCAAAACCATCAGGGCAATAAGCGAGATAGGTAAATATTTGGCTTGTAGCCATGTTTGAATGTTCATCGTTTACTCTTTAAAAATATTGGGGTTGGTACTTATTATAATGGATAGAAAGAAATAGTTCCTAGCCATCGTGGTGATAAGCGTAAATTTTAACTGTTATTATCAAGTAAGGAGGCTTTTAGGCTTAAACCATAAATGGCTCTTTTCATCTTCACAAATGTTGGCTTGAACATACATGACAAAACTATATATAAAAAATGTAATTGGGACCAGTCACATACTATTAGATTCGCCAAAAATCAGCATTAGTCATTACAACAAAGTTCCATAGACAAGACTCAGGAAACATATTTAATATTGCTGTTTAATTTTCTGCTATTCGAGTGCCGTCAGTCCAGGCCTCCAACCAAAAATCAGGATTTTCAAGCTCTGGTTTTAACTCGGGGTTTTGATGAGCCTACGCATAATCATAGTACGCTGCTCTTTTATGGTTCACTCCCAACTTTTACTTCTATGACTTGGCTAACATTGCCCTTTAATTAAATGCGCAAGCTATATAGCCACCCTACTTTCAAATTCGGGTTGTTCAATTTTTCCCACATCTTCTATCTCATCTGCTATATACTCAAGATCTTGCAAATCAAATCGACCAGAACGAATATATTCTTCCTGTTCATTAGCCCATTTTATGACATCAACTTCATATCTGTGCATCAAAACACCTTAATTATCCATTATAGTCATTAATCATAGTGATTCTTTAAGCTATAAATATTTCGTTGGGTGTAATAGGCAGTCACCGCAACGACAACGTCAAGTGCCGTGCTCAGGCATATTTTTACTGTAATGACTAAGTTAATGTGTCTGAATTATTATGTGGTAGCGCTAGATATTCATCCATAATACTTCGTGGATAAAAAATTAATCGATCCTAGAAAATCCCGTGTTCAGCAAACCAAGAAATGACATTATCATAGCCAGACTCCGGCATAGTAGCTATTTTTAATTGTTAGTCTTGCAACGCCAACAATAACGTTGCCCATAAGGCAATACTGCTAGTAATTTTCTATATTGTTGCTCTGCCTCATGTAACTGACCAGCTTGATGAATACTTTACTAGCCTAATTAGCCGTTCGTGGCTTAGTTATTGAGTAGTTGGTTTAAAGTTATTTCAGATAAACCTGTTGCTAAAGCGATAACAGATAAAGGCGTACCAGCTTTCGCTAAATTTAAAGCAATATTTTTAGTGGCTAAACTAACACCTTGTTCAATTCCTTGCTCTAATCCTTTTTGTAAGCCTTTTTCTAAGCCCTGTTTTAAGCCTTTTTCTATACCTTTCTCCTCAGCCGAAGCTATCTTACTTTCGACATCAGCTAAGGATTGCATGCGTGTTTCATAAACCATACGTTCCTCTTCATCAAACATACGATCAACAGCACTAATGGCTTTTACAATCGAAAGATCCCCAGCTAGCTCTTTAGGCATATCATTTTTATCGAGTTGATGAGCTTTGGTTAAAAAGGTGCTCCAGCGATCTAAGGCAGTGGTGATTTGCTCCGCGGATTTTTTAAATTTTCTCAGCTCTACATAATGTAGCTCAAAAATATCATGCAACTTATCATCTTTACCCGTTGCGGTATTGATGATTTTATAACAATTATGAACTTCGTTATTGGCGGGTATAAAGTTGAAATCTAGAATATTAATACTGATGGTTTTTTTTAATTCTTTATACATGTG